>CAZPLI010000027.1:6032-14604 GCA_964587325.1 uncultured Thermofilaceae archaeon
CAGCTGAGAGAGGCCGAGGAGGAGCTAAGAGCTAAGAAGGAACGTGCTGTCAAGCTGGAGAGAGAGCTCTTGGTTCTCAGGGAGGAGAGACGAGAGGTTCAGGAGAGGCTCAAGAGGCTTGAGGGGCTCAGAGCGCGTGACAGAGAGCTAAGAGAAAGGCTGACTGGTGTAAGGGCTAGGCTTAGAGAGATCGCTGCAGCTTTAGAACGCGCTGAGAAGGAGTACGCCGAGAGCCTACAGGCGGAGAGGGAAGTTAAAGATCTCGAGGAGAGGGTGGCAGAGCTTAAGCTAGTGAGGGACTACGCGAATGCTCTCAGGGAGCTAGAATCGCTAGGAGAAGCTCTTTCACTCATAGAGGAACGACTGAGGAGAGCTGAGGAACTTAGAGTCATTGTGGGCCGCCGCGGGGAGTTAGAGAAGTTACTAGACGAGAAAAAGCGCGAGCTCCGCCGCGTGCGAGAGGCTCTGGAGAAGGCTAAGATGGAGGTGTGGCAAGCCCAACAGGCTAAGGCTGAGCTGGCAGTTGTAACTCGTGAGCTAGAGATTGCGGCAAGAGAGGCTGAGGAGGCGCTAAAGAAGCTACCGGCTCGGTTGAGGATCAATGAGCCCGCTAAACTACGCGAAGCTCTAGCACGTGAGAGGAGTAGGCTAGAGGAGTCGCTCAGGCTTCTGGAGAGTGAGGAGAAGAAGCTGAGCTCCCTTCTAAGCGTTCTTGAGCATAAGTCGGATGAGCTTGCAGAGTCCGTTAGGGTGCTAAGTGAGGCTCACGGCTCGTGCCCGCTCTGCGGGGCTGAGCTTTCGGCTAACAAGAGAGAGGTGTTGATAGCGAAGTACCGCCAAGAGCTGCAGGATCTTAAGAGCGAGATCGCAGAGACTAAGGCAAAGCTAACGCTTGTGACGGAAAAACGGCAGACGCTTAGAAAGGAGCTCGAGGCCTTACTAGCCTTCGACGTAGACGCCTACGAGGGTCTGGCAAAGCGGGTGGCTGAGCTTAAAAAGAGAGCTGAGGAGCTAAGAAAGATAGCTGAGGCTGAGGACGCGCGGGCAGCCGAGGTCAGAAGACTAGACGAGGAAGCGAGGCAAGTAGAGATTCTCGTTGAGGAGTTAGAGAGTAGTTTAAGAGAGGTAGAGAACGCTGAGAGGGAGCTAAGAGAAATTAATGTTGCGGAGCTTCAGTCCAAGAGGCTAGAGCTCGCCAAGCGTCTCGATGTTCTTAAGGAGCAGGTAAGCGCGCTGGAGGGGAAGGTCTCAAGGTTTGGCTGCCTTGAGGCGGCTGAGAGGAAGCTCGAGGAAGCTGAGAGGCGGCTCAGTGAGCTTAGAGGAGTTGCGGCTCTTAAGCGTAGAAGAGAGCTGGAAGTCAATGAGCTTCGTGCCCAGCTAGAGAAGCTACGCGATGAGGAGAAAAAGATTCTGGAGGAGCTTAGTAGCCTAGGATTCAGCGAGGAGGACTACGTTAGGCTCCGTGATGAGGAAACTAGACTTGCGAGAAAGGTAGGGGCGTTAGAGGGTGAACTTAGGAACCTGCTTGTCTCAATAGAGGAAGCTAAGAGGAGGATTAAGCTCCTGCGCGAGAGATACGAGAAAGCCCTCGAAGCGGAGAAGAGGCTTGCCGGGCTGAGAAAAATTGTAAAGGACCTAGAGCTGATCAGGAGGGCTTACAGTAAGGACGGCGCGCAGAGGCTCATTAGAGAGAAAGCAAGGCCCCTTATAGAGAAGTACCTCAGGGACCTAGTGGCTCGCTTCAACTTGGACATCCTGAGCCTGAAACTGACAGAGGACTTCAACGTGATCATAGTGGATGCTGGCGGAGAGCGCGACATAGCCTCTGCCAGCGGTGGCGAGAAAGCGGCAATTGGTCTCGCCCTAAGGCTTGCTCTAGCTAAGGCTGTGGGCGGACATAAGCTAGGTTTCATGATGCTCGACGAGCCCACACAGAACCTCGATGAGGAGCGCAGGAGGGGTCTAATTAGGGCTTTAAGGGCCCTCTTCGGCAGGGAAGGTGCAGTGTTTCCTCAATTGCTCGTCGTTACTCATAATCACGAACTAGAGGACGCTGCCGATCAAGTGTTCCTCGTGGAGAAAGTAGGAGGCAAGTCGAGGGTAAAGCCAATAGAGCGGTAGTAGGGTTGCATAAACGGTGCGGACCTTGAGTGAGCGGGTTTACGAGATATCTGGCGTCAAGGTCGTGGTTAAGCGGGGCGATATAACTGAGGAGAGCGTCGATGCCATAGTCAATCCCGCTAATAGTCTCTTGATAATGGGAGGTGGAGTGGCAGGAGCCATAGCTAGAAAGGGTGGGCGGGAAATAGAGGAGGAAGCCAGGAGACATGCACCGGTGCCCGTAGGTAAAGCAGTTACCACGGGAGCCGGCAGGTTGCCTGCCAAATACGTAATTCACGCACCGACGATGGAAAGGCCCGCTCAGAGAATCGGTGTCGACAACGTCAGGAAAGCCGCCCGTGCAGCCCTCGAGGAGGCTCTCAGGCTTGGCATAGAGAGCATAGCGTTTCCTGCACTGGGCGCTGGAGTCGGCGGCGTCCCCGTGTATGATGCAATCATTGCTATACTAGAGCAGGTCAAGATCCTGGCGAAGCCCCCGCTCAAGGAAGTTAGGCTGATAGCCTGGAGCGAGCGCGACTACCAAGAGTTTATTCGAGCCGTCGAGGATTTCACTAAACGGGCGTGATGATAAACCCGCGGGTCGGACCGATGACGTGCGACTTCGGGTCTGACCCAACTAAGTTTAATGAGTCAATGAGTACGAGGGGCGGGAGAAATCAGGCCGGAAACCTTTTCGTCACCGATCCGCGCTGCAATGGTTCATCACGCCGCTACTATGCCGCGTGACACCAATAAAAGGCTACTGATAACGTAGCGAGCGGTCGCTGCTGGCACTACCACTTCTTCGCGCATCACTGGTTGTCTTTTATATCTCCAGTCTTCTCCATTAAGGAATCAAACTAAAGATGAAGTCCAAGGAGTCGCTAGTGAGCCTAATCCAGCGTGATCGTAGTTTATGGATAAAGAAATATTCAGAGGTCTTGATTTCAGACTCTACCCATACCTATGCGCTTAAGCACTAGAGGTAAGAGCTCCCAGCCATGCTCGATAATTCCTAAGCTTCCTTTCGCGCACTCCTTCTCAGTCAGCTTCTTTACAGGGTCGGGGTCCTGGCCGGGAGCGT
Source organism: uncultured Thermofilaceae archaeon (assembly GCA_964587325.1). GTDB lineage: Archaea > Thermoproteota > Thermoprotei > Thermofilales > JAPDKD01 > CAZFWY01. The sequence continues at coordinate 9,217 of CAZPLI010000027.1, forward strand.
ATAGGACGACTGGGACAGGGTCTCCGGTGTGCGCTCTAGCCGAGCAGGGCGTGGCATGATCTGAGGTTATTAATATCGCAGTGTTCTCCAGATCCGCTCTGTCAAGGAACGGTTTTACGAAGTAGCGGTCGATTGCCTCTATCGCTCTTATTTTCTCATCGAAGTCTCCATCGTGACCTGGCTCGTCCGGTCCCTTGAGGTGTACGTAGGTCATGTCATGGGTCTCCATCAGTCTGAATGCTGCGTCCAGCCTAATCGCATAATCAGACCTCTTGTCAGGTGTGGGTGGGGGTACTGAGGCCACGTCCATGCCGAGAAGCCTGGCTATTCCTATCTCGACAGGCATCTCGGCTACGGCGCCGGCGCTTATTCCGAACTTCTCTGATATCAGCTCGACTTTAGGGAGGCGGTCCCCAGCGTCTCTGAGTAATATGGCGTTGGCTTTAGGCATGTTCTTGCGCTCTCTGATCCTGTTTATTGGATGGTCGCAGAGAATCTCTATTGCTCTTTCCGTAAACAGGTTGACTAGCTCGGCTGTCCGCTTGGCTTCCGGAGTGTCGTCGAGCGGCACGCACTCTTCTATTTTCATTTCGTACTTAGGTCGGGCTACCGAGATGGCTCCTCTCTTCTCGTAAGCGGGGTCTGTGTTGCTAACGTTGGCGGAGAGTCTGCAGGTCTTGCTGCCTATGATTACTACTGCCCTATGTCCCACTGTTGCAACGACTCTAGCATAGCCGTCGTAGAGTCCGAGCTCCATCGAGTCGAGTGCTTGAGCAAGGCGTCGCGCCTCGTCGGTTCTTAAGCTACGACCAGCTCTCCTGTCCAGCAGTATTTTTGTATAGTCTTTTACTGTGGCGAAGTTGGCGCGGAAGGCTACTTCGTACCCTTCTCTAATTTTTAGACCTGCTCCTAGGGCTTCTATAGGCCCCCTACCAGTGTAGTACTTATGGGGGTCGTAGCCTAAAATGGAGAATACTGCGGAGTCGCTCTCCGGGGCAAGCCCCTTTTCTATAGGGTACATTAGGCCGCAGACACCCATTTCTGCTATCGAGTCAAGGGCTGGAGTGTCCGCCATCTCGTAGCTAGTCCTTTCGTCGCTCAGGGAGTCAGCAGCTCCATCTAGTACGAGATACAGGAGTTTCATGGCCGGGGCCCTCGTTACGATCTGCAATTGGAGAAACAATCACTGAGAATTAAGCCTAGCGCGAGCTAGCTAGTACGCACTTGATCGTGACCAGCCGCGTATGCTCGCATCTCTTCTGTGACTCTGTTTAGAATCCTCGATAGCTCTTCAGCCAGAAGAGTTGCAATATGTTCCGCTTCCGAGGGATTACGCATCACGTAGGCCCTTCTTAGCAGGTCAGCTAGCTCTGCCTCGCCGAGACTCTCAGCCAGCTCAGAGGCATCGGAAGTTGGTAGCACGCCTCTAAGGAGAGCCATTGATGCCAGCGCCTTCCAAAGTCCTTCTAAAAGCAAGTACAGCTTAGCGGCTAACGCCTTTTCCTGTAGCGCCTTCCTTAATAGGCGAGCACCCTCTTCGAGCTCCTTAAGAGCTACGCTTGTTTTAGAGGCGCTTTGTAACTCTCTGATAAGAGGTGCCTCTTTACAAGCTTCGCGCAGTACTACTTCTCTCATCTCTCTAGGCTTGAGTACGGTTATGGGAGGGGAGAGTGAGGGAGGAGCAAGCGCCATCGACACGGCTTCAAGTCTCACTCTGTCATAGGCTCTTTCAACTACTCTTTCCACGAAACTGGGGGGCGGCTTAAGCTCCATGCGGTTGAGCAGAGAGTCGAGTTCTTCGAGCAAGGCTTGCTTGGTTAACGGAACTAGCCTACCTTTTCGCGTAAACGCAACGTAGAGGTAGGGGCACAGTGTAGCTCTGACGGCCGCTAGTAGGCGCGCTGGGGCTCTCCTACGAGACAGCTTTTCTACAATGTAGTCGGCGAGCTCTCCTAGTGATACCACGTTACGATCTCGACTCAGCTCGGTCAGAGTCTCCTTTGCCAGCTCAATCGCGTCGTCCATGTTTAGGCCCGCCAGTACTAGGCATTTTGCAATCTCGCTCGGCGTTAGCTCGCTTATTACGCCGTCAGGGTGGACGGCCCGAAGGGGTCCTCGCTTGCTTTCCACGACTACCTTACTCTCTATACCCGGGACTGTAGCTCGGAGGGTAGCCGACCATGACCCCAGAGTCCCCGTAGGAAGCGGCGATACCCACACGCCTTCTCCTCGGAACTCCGCCGAGACTGTTTCAAGGAACGATACGAGAGAGTCGTGGTCACAGCTCAAGATGATGTACAGTTCGCCCGCCTCGTCGTCCACGAACCAGTCGATGAGCTCCAGGCCCTTAACGCGTGCGGCCACGCGTAGAAGTATGCGGGCCGCAAGCCTGCTAACAAGCGCGGGGTCACGCGGCAGGAACCTGAGCCTAGCGAGCGACCACTCACCGCGCAAGGTCACCAGCCCCAGAATATCAGCACTGACTCCCTGTACTCACGCTCGGCTGTTAAACCGCCTGGCGCCTCGAGCACTAACTTCGGCGCTAGCAAGGCTGCTATGGCCTCACTGACCGTGTCACGTGTCTCTCGACTCTTAAGAAGCCTAAGAGGAGCGTTAAGGTAGAGGGGCCTTACGGGGATTTCGTGGCGGGTAGACTTTGGAGGAAACACTAAGCCCCTCATAGCGACGGACACTACTTCTTCCTTCGAGAGTTTAGGCGGAGCTAACACCAGGCCCTGAGAGTCAGGTATCTTGTCGGGAAAGTAAGAAGGATCACCTCCTCCTTCCCTTCTCAGCCAAGTCTCTATCATTTTCAGTTTCCTAAACGCTCTGAGCTTATCCTTAGGAAGCAACAGTCGACGTGCCTTGCCTCTTAGACAGACGAACGCCTCGTTTGAGGCTAGTAGCTCCTCGGGGTCTTCTAGAGGGCCGAGCCACCCCCTGAGCCAGGCGGGAATACGGTTCACTCTTGCATAGAGCCGAACCCAGCGTCCCAGGGTTATGGCTGGATCACTATAGTCTACGAGGCATGCTACCGCGTACCTCGCGCCTATTAGCTTCAGTGCATGCCATCTATGCATGCCGTCGAGAATAACGCCGGTCTTGCGGTCGACTATTATCGGGTTCTTCTGAACGCCTGCTAGCTCTAGTGAGCGGGCCAGCTCTCTAACGACCCGACGGTTGACCTCCTCGTGCGGTTTAAGCTCGTTGAGAGGCACTGCAGCGAGTAGCATCTCGAATTCTTTACCGCGTACGTGGCACTTTACGCGGTAGCCAGTGTTGTTCAGTATAACCACCACTTAACTCCTCACGAGAACTGCGCTAAAAAGCCTTTAAGCCCGTACGGGGATAAGTTGGGGGTCTCACAATGAGGCGCGTAAGGATAGCTCCGATCGATGACCCTGTCAGGTATTGGGAAGTAATGGACGTAATGGTTGACGCCTGGGGCATGAAGGACTACACGGAGGCTGTCCCTGCGCACTTCCTCAGGGCTATAGCCGATAACGGGGGCTTGGTCCTTGCGGCCTACGACGGCGACAAGATAGTCGGCTTCGTCCTCGGGATACTAGCCTCGGACTCTAATGGTAAGCTGTACCACTACTCCCACATGTTAGCCGTAAGGCGCAAGTATAGGGGCACAGGCATAGCGTACAAGCTCAAGCTCGCCCAGCGCGACTTCGCACTGAGAATGGGGCTCGACCTAGTAATGTGGACCTTCGACCCCCAGCAGGGTCTCAATGCTAGGTTCAATTTCTCGAAACTAGGGGTTGTGTGTAGGTGCTTCTACCCTAACTACTACGGTGTGATGAGAGACGAGATAAACAGGGGGCTAGTCAGTGACAGGTTCAAGGTGGAGTGGTGGATAAGGAGCAGGAGGGTAGAGCTGAAGATAGAAGGCAGGCTACCCCCGCCGACACTTGAGGAAGTCGAGGATGTAGCTGAGCACGTCGTCGAGACGCGGGAAGTCGCGCCCGGTATTAGAGCGATTAGCAGCGTAAACCTAGGTGTCAGTAGCGACGTGGTTCTGGTCGAGGTACCGGGAGACGTAAACGCTGTCAAGAGGTACAGCCTAGAGCTTGCCAACGACTGGAGGTTCAGGCTGAGACCGGTCTTCAGAGAGCTCTTCTCGCGAGGCTACATAGCCGTAGAGTTCGTTACGGAGCTCGAGGGCGGTGCTAGAAGGAACTTCTACGTGTTATGGAAGGCCCCACTAGAGAGAATACTGGCAGGTGACGTCCCGTGGAAGTAAGGTCCATAGAGCTTCTACACCTGGAAATGCAGCTAGTCGAGCCCTTCGAAACCAGCTTCGGGTCCACCGACACAAGGCGGGTCCTCCTAGTTCGCGTTGAGGAGAGAGGTGGGGAAGAGGGCTGGGGAGAAGTAGTCGCGGGCGAGGGACCTTGGTACAGCTACGAGACGTACGAGATCGCAGTACACATCATAAAGCACTACCTAGCCCCTTGGATTCTCGCAGCAGGAGACGTGAGGGCTAGCGACGCATACCGCCTAATGTCAAGAGTACGCGGTCACAACATGGCAAAGGCTGGCCTAGAAATGGCGCTCTGGGACCTTGAGGCCAGGCTCGAGGGCAAGCCTCTCTACAAGTACCTGGGAGGAGTCAAGAGACGCATACCGGCAGGTGTGAGCATAGGCATCAAGAAGAGCGTCGAGGACTTGCTTAGAGTAGTCTCACGCAGGGTAGAAGAAGGGTACGTGAGAGTGAAGCTCAAGATCAAGCCGGGCTGGGACGTCGACATCGTTCAGCGCGTGAGGGACGAGTTTCCCGACGTTCCACTGCAGGTCGACGCGAACGCTGCCTACACATTGAGGGATCTTCAGGTAATGCTCAAGCTCGACGAGCTAGGGCTGCTAATGATAGAGCAACCCCTACATTACGAGGACCTCGCCGACCACGCGGTACTGGCCCGCAAGCTCAGAACCCCCATATGCCTCGATGAGAGCATACGCGGGCTGCACGACGCTAAGGCGGCCTACTTGTTAGAAGCAGCGGAGATAATAAACCTGAAGCCTAGCAGGGTAGGCGGCTACGGCCCTAGCCTGTCAATACACGACTTCTGCTCTCTCACTGGGCTCGGACTGTGGGTAGGCGGCATGCTCGAGTCAGGAGTGGGCAGAGGACACCTAGTCGCCCTCGCAACCCTCCCTCAAATGACGTACCCTAACGATATATCGGCCAGCTCCCGGTACTGGGAGAGGGACATTGTAGAACCACCGTGGGAGTTGAAGGCGGGATGCCTGGAGGCTCCCGAGCGTCCAGGAATAGGAGTGGAAATAGACGAGGAAGCCTTGAAGAGATACTTGAGGAAGCGCGAGAGAGTGGGCGAGGGCTGATCCTCGTCACCGTCAGGGCTGGCAGTGAGGCTAGAG
>CAZPLI010000027.1:14614-15680 GCA_964587325.1 uncultured Thermofilaceae archaeon
AGGCTAGAGTGCTCAGCGACTTAACCGACGCTATATTTCCGCATGACCCCCAGGCTAAAGTGCTTGAGACCGGTTTTCCGGGCCTTCTCCTAGCCGTGGTGTCTTCGGACCCTGTAAGCATTGCAAGCCTTCTCGCCAGACGTTACCCAATACGCGGCGTTTTTACCTTGAGACCGTTAGTCGAGTGGGAGCTTGCTCGCGACGCTAGGAGCGCGGTAAGGCGGTTAGTAGAGAGAGTTGCAGAGAGGATTGGAAAGTGTCGTAAGGTAAGAGTGAAGGTGCGCGGAGGACCTGGGCTTCCTGAGGAAGTAGAACGCGAGGTACGTCTGAGACTGAAAGGAGAAAGAGACTGCGAGTTATCAGTGGAGATTCTAGGCCCGTTAGTAGGCGTGTCTGTTGTGATCAGGCCGGCGTGGGCCCAAGGCTAGTACCCGCCTTAGTCGACACGTTCTACTTCAACCCACTTCTTACTCGTAGACGATCGCTTGATCGCATCAAGCACTGCATTAACAGCGGCGCCATCCCAGAAGTCGGGCTCGAACTTAGTCCGAGCAGCGACTGCTTTTAGGAACTCTGCAAGCTGGATCGAGAAGCTCGACACCCAGCCCAGGCTATGCTTCTCCCAGAACCCCTTCATCGAGGGGTGGACTCTCTCGAGAACTCGGACTCTCTTGAACCCCCTCTCCGACTCTCCCTCCCTGTAATCGGCTACCCACAGTTCATCGGGTCTCTCGAGATTGAAAGCGACAGCACCTTTATCCCCGTAGACCTCTACTGCGAGATAGTTAGTCCTGCCCGGCAGGACGCGTGAGCTCTCGATCACGCCTATAGCGTCGTTTTCGAACGTCAGCAGGACGGCTGTAGCGTCGTCGGTCGCTACTCTGGCCTTGCCGCTTTCATGCGGTCTCTCTTTCACGAAAATACGCGACACCGCAGCGACCTCAACTATTTCTCCAACAAGTACCCGAGCAAGGTCTATCGCGTGGCTTCCATTGTCGCCGATTATGCCGTAGCCTGCGAGTTTCTCGTCAAAGCGCCAACTGAAAGGCATACGAGGATCGTGAGC
>CAZPLI010000028.1:0-15618 GCA_964587325.1 uncultured Thermofilaceae archaeon
GTACCCAGACGCTAAGACTGCCCTTGACAAAGTGGCCGCCGACTGGGAGAAGATCACCGAGAAGTTCGGCAGGGACAAGCAGAGAGAAGCTTATCTGGCAATGTGGGGTCTAAAGGGCTAGAGAACAGCGAGCCGTAAAAACGGGGAGGTGAACGGGTAAAATGCGTAGGAAAGATCCCTCTCTCTTTTTTATAGCTCCAGCTGTCATTCTTCTCATCATTACCGTTATCTTCCCCCTGGCGTACAGCCTCTACGTCAGCCTTCTGGACTACGACCTACGTAGGCTAGAGGTCAACTTCGTCGGCCTAGGCAACTATATCGACGCTCTCAAAGACGAGAGGTTTATTGACTCGCTAGTGAGGACGGCGCAGCTAATGATGATAGCACTGCCGATACAGCTTGTGCTCGGCCTAGCGATAGCACTGCTCCTCTACTACCACTTGAGCCGGGTCAGGAAGTACATGGTAGTGATACTCTCACTGCCGCCTATGATATCGCCTGTAGTCGTCGGCTACATGGGCAGGCTGATCTTCCACCCCGGCGCGAGCCCCATTAACTACCTCTTCGAGCTCATAGGCATCCCCTTCAAGTCCCAGTGGCACGCGTCTGCCCAGACGGCCCTACTGACAATCGCGCTGGTCGACTCGTGGCAGTGGACGCCGTTTGTCATGTTGCTGTTCCTCTCGGGTCTCTTCGCGATACCTCGCGAGATACTGGAGAGCGCGAAGGTGGACGGTGCCACCGCGTGGGAGGAGATTAGGTTCATAGTGCTGCCTTTGCTCAAGCCGGTGGCCGTAGTTGCCGTGTTGTTCAGAGCGCTCGACATACTCAGGATCTTCGACACCGTCTACATTCTGACTTACGGAGGGCCTGGCACTAGCAGCGAAGTCGTGTCCTTTTACGCCTACATAACGAGCTTCAACTACTGGAAGATAGGCTACGGCGCCGCCCTGAGCTGGCTCCTAGCCATAATCCTCAGCATACTCGTGACGCTCTACCTGAAGTACGTAATGAAGTCGTTCTAGAGGGTGGGAGGAAGTGGCGAGGAGGAAGCCGGGTGCTAGGAAGCTGCTCGTTAAGGTGGCAGTCGCAGTACTGGCTCTACTGACGGTCGTTGTAACGCTGTTCCCGATCTACTGGCTGGTCATAACGTCTATCGCGCCGGGAGAAGTAGTGATGACGTACCCGCCGCACTTCATACCGAGCACGTTTACTCTCGAGTGGTGGGAGTACACACTCAAGACCATTAGGGAACCGCTGATTAACAGCCTGATAATCTCGGGCACGGTAGCTGTGGTCTCGTCGTTCACTGGCCTCATTGCGGGGTACGGGTTCGCCCGGTTCAGGAGGCCCGACGACAAGGTGCTGTTCTGGATACTGTCGATAAGGTTCATGCCAGCGATAGTCGCGATAATCCCGTACTACCTGCTGTTCAGTAGCCTGAAGATGCTCGACACTCACCTGGCGGTGATCATACCGCACCTGACCATAGGCATACCGTTCGCTGTCTGGATGATGAGGGGCGTCATAGTGTCGGTGCCGAGGGACCTCGAGGAGGCCGCGCTTGTCGACGGCTGTACCAGGCTCGGCGCAGTGCTGAGGATAGTGTTCCCGCTGGTGCTGCCGGGCTTCTTAGTGACGATGCTGTTCACGTTCATATGGTCCTGGAACGAGTTCATGTACGCCCTAGTCCTGACGGACGTCAAGGCTAGGGTCCTCACAGTGACCATAGCGGGGATGAGGGAGGCTCACGGCCTGATGTGGGGTGCCGTCTCGGCAGCCGCCTTAATAGCTACGCTGCCGATACTGCTCCTAGCGGTGCTACTGCAGAAGTACCTGATATCAGGGCTGGCGTTCTACGGCATGAAGGGCTAAGCGAGAGCCATTTTTAGTCTCTCTTTGCCGGGCTTTTTCTCGAATCCAGTCTCCTCACTGTGCATTCTCCTGCGGCTACGTGAGCTTAAACGCACGCGTATGTTGCTCTTTATAGCCTGTTCTCGGCGAGAAACAGGACTTTGTAAAAAAGTCTTAGCACTATTTTCTCTGCACGAGGCCCTTGGCTGGGCATGCTAACTACTTCCTGAAGTACTTAGCGTACTCGGGCGGGAAGGGGAAGAACTTCTCTACTCTGTGCCCGCACTTGCTACACTCGTAGATTAACACGTCGCCGGGCTTGTCCCCAACTATTAGCGACTGACCAGTGAACTCCATCTCCCCTCCACACTCGGGACATACTCTAGGCATGCTCTCGTGCTCTTTTCGTACAATTGCTATACCTAGGGTAGCCATCTCTTCTGCGGACCCTTCGCGCCTACGAGAGTTTGGCAGTTTACCCACCTCACCGGGTCTAAGACAAGGGGGTTCTTAAAATATGCTTTCAACCGGCTGCGCAAACATTATCGACGCCTCTTGGGCTCTCAGAGGGGGTGGAGCCTATAGACAAGCAGTGCTTAACGTGTCCCTTCTACGATAGGAGAAAGAGTTACTGCCTCAGGCTAGGAATTGTAGTTGAGGACCCCCTGAGGCCTCCCTGCGCTGAGACGCGCCTCATATGTCCTGACACTGACACTAGAGTGTACTCGGCTGAGACTCTGGTTTACGGCCCACCCTCTTCTCATATCCTGCCGCCGCTACGTCTGAGAGCTACTGCCCTGTATAGCAGATTGCTTAAGACTGCAGGGGAACTAATGCGAGTACTACAGTTCGCCGCCTCAGCCGCGCTTATAGCAGGATGCTTTGTCGCAGGGTACGTGGCGAAGCTTATAAGCTCGGTGAATAGGAGAATAGGCGACCCGCTAGTGGCTTTAGGCTACACAGTAGCTACGGGAGGAATAGTGATAGCGATCCTAGGCTCGGTGGCGGGCGCGGACTCACTCATACTTCTTGGAGGGGTAATGTGTGCGTGCGGAGTCGGCGTCTGCATAGGCCGCGCACTGATTAGAGTCATGTCCTACTACCGCTCACCCAGTAAGTAGCTGTAGACTGCAGTAGCTATCTCGACTGCTTCTCTTGCTTCGTCGAGACCTGCTTCTCCCGCCTCAGCCAGTCTCTTCAGCTCTAGTAGTCTTATCACGTCCGCCCAGACCCTTGTGGGAGCCTCCGCCAGCGCCTCGAACAGGGAATCTACGCTTTCCGCTCCGAGTACTTCGAGCACTGTGTTTAAAGCGCTAAAGACTGCTAGCCTGACTGACGACAAGTTACCTGCCTCGGCCTCGGCGAGTCTAGAGAAAGCAGTCAATAGTGTGTCGTAGGCGGACGGGTAGCCGCTCATCAAGGTTCATGCGCGTGCCCTATTAAAAAGCGTCTGCACCTACGTATAGTAGAGAAAGGCGTCACGTGGGCGCAATGGGAGGTAGGGGCCTCTGCCTGCTCTGCAGAGGGGCAAAGATGCTATGCGGGCTAGCGTACTGTCCAGCACTTATTCTCAGCAGAGCGACGCGAAAGCTGTCGGCCCTACGAGGTAACGTGCTAGAGGGCTCGTCGCCACCTTCGGTGTATGTGGGATGGAGAGGCTACCCATACGTTAGAGCGGGGCCCGCCGCTCCTCCAGTGGTCGGTGACACGGAGGTATACGAGAGGCCAGAACTCTGGCTAGAGCTAGGTGTGGACAGAGTTTTAGAGATGAGGCTTAGCATGGTGCACGGCTTGGCTAAGCTTAAGGGGCGTACTGATCCACTGCTAGACAGGCTTAGGGAACTAGCCCTGTCCTCTCTCCCTGTAGAAGTCGAAGTGAAATTTGCTAAGCCTCCACAGTCTCCTCCCGTTCTAGACCCCCACGCACCGCCTATGGGCCCTGGAGGTAGGATGGAGTCGCTCAGAGTAGTCGGGAATCCTAAGGTCGAGAGACCCGTCGAGAAGGCGTATGAGGACACCGACATGAAGGCCGAGGAGGCTATACTGATGCTGTACAGGGCGGGGGTCCCCGTGTCTACTATACAGCGCGTGCTCTCTGTGGGGGCTTTGGGAGACGCTAGGAGACGTAGGCCAGTGCCCACTAGGTGGTCGATAACAGCTGTGGACGACACAATCTCGAGGGCGCTAGTGAGGCTCGTCAGGGATTTTCCAAGCTTTAATGAGTACTTAGTGTTCGAGAGGAGGTATGCTAAGAACGTCTTCGTCGCGTTAGTGGCGCCGGGGCCTTGGGCCTTCGAGTGGATAGAGGCCTGGTTCCCCCGTACCGCGTGGAACAGAGGCAGTAATGTGGAGGTAGAGGGCGACTGGGAGGACTACAGGGGGAGGACTACTTACGCGAGGATCGGAGGATGCTATTACGCTGCGAGGCTGGCCACTGCCGAGTACATGCTTAGGAGCCGCAGGCAGGGAGTCGCAGTACTCGTCAGGGAAATCTACGAGGGCTTCGACGTGCCGATTGGCGTATGGTTTGTGCGTGAGAACATTAGAAGGCTCTTCTCCTCACAGCCCACAAAGTACGTCACTCTCAGAGAAGCCCTGGAGCATATTGACAGAGCCACTAGGCTCTCCCTGTCTGTCTGGCTTAGAGAGTCAGCGCTCCTGAGAAGGCTTGTCGGGCAGAGAGCAATTAGCGAGTACATTCGGTGGTAAGAGTGGCTGTGTACCGCAGAGTGAGGGTCTCTGAGGCATTAGTGAAGTCGGGGCTATACGACATAGACTACGCGCTCAACCCCTATGCGGGGTGCGAGCACGGCTGCCGCTACTGCTACGCCCGAGCATATACTAGGTATAGGGAGGCCGCGGAGAACTGGGGGCAAGTAGTCTACATCAAGGAGAACATAGTAGAAGTGCTCGAACGGGAAGTAGTTAGAAAAAAGCGGGGAGTAGTCGGAGTCTCTACAATCACTGACCCTTACCAGCCAATAGAGAGAACCGAGTCTCTCACGAGGGCATGCCTGGAAGTGCTGCTGAGAGCAGGCTTCCAAGTCAGCATCCAGACGAAGTCAGATCTTGTACTCAGAGACTTAGACTTGCTCTCGGAGCATAGGGACTTAGTCGACGTTGGCTTCACGATAACCACTATGGACAGAGAAGTTGCGTCAGTCATCGAGCCGGGAGCCCCACCTCCCGAGGCTAGAGCGCGCGCCCTTAGAGAAGTGGTGGAGAGCGGTATAGAGACTTGGGTGTTTCTGGGCCCAATAATGTGTGGTGTTAACGACTCGGAGAACTCAATACGCAGAGTGATTGAGCTGGCAGCTGAGACGGGGTCTACGCTGTATTACGACTACCTTAGGCTGAGAGCCGGCGTCGCTGAGGCCCTAGCGGAACTCAAAAGCGAGTATCCCCACGCTGCTAGGTTCGCAAGGAGGTGGTGGCAGAGCGTTGAAGAGAACATTAGAAAGCTATGCTCAGAATTGGGGGTAAAGTGTGTTGCTGCGTTTCCGCCGCGCCGTGAATCGCTGACGCTGGATAGGTTCTTTACAAGGTAGGGCCGGCACTCGGCCCGTTCAGTAGTTTCAGTCTGGGAATCTCGTTCTCCCTGGAAAGTCAGGATTAACGTTTTCTAGCTGTTCGTAGTCCTAGGCAATAGTATGCCGGATATGGAAGTCCTATTGCCGCTCGTAGTCTCGGTATCCGGCGGCTTCCTCCTAGGCTTCTTAGTGGGATATGCCCTCAAGAAGATGCTCAAGCTAGCTGCAGTAATAGCCGGCGTATTCCTCCTGGGGCTAATAGCTCTCGATTACACTGGTATAATAAGCGTCAACTACGAAGCCCTTGAGAAACTTCTCGGAGGGCTTGCGAGCACTCTCCTAGGGAATAACGAGTTGCTTGCTACACTAGCAAGCAACCTGCCTGTCTCGGGAGGTTTCGTATTAGGGCTAATAGTTGGCTTAAAGAAGGGCTAGCCCTCGACCGCGACGAGGACCAGCTTTCTCCTCCTAGCGTTGACTGGCTGGTTCTCGAGGAAGAACACACCGCAGTCCTGGGGCAATAGGGGTAGTGAGCCCTCTACGGGCACGATTATTGAGGTACCGATAAGTGTCGACCTTAAGTGAGCGTAAGCGTTACCGGGGTGCCGCCACCCGTAGATGGGCACGAGGTCCCACAGGCTACGCTCGAACTCCTCAATTACTGAGGGGGAGCGAGGCAGTACTACTAAGGCTCCGGTCGAGCCTTTGGATAGGACTGCTACGAAGCCTCGCTTTATGCTTGAAGCTAGCCTGCTGATGGCGCCTGTGACCTCGAACAGCTTATTGGGGCCGTAGGTGAGGAACTCTTCCTCCTCGATGCGTACTAGCCTCATTTCACCACCGTGACTGCAACCTTCTTCTCGCCGGGCCTGCCGCTTAGGTCTAGCAGTACCACTTGCTGGAAGGAGCCTAATGCCAAGTCGCCGTTCTTGACAGGTACTGCTAGAGTCTTGGGGAAGACGGCGTTCTTTACGTGGGGGCTAGACCCCGGCAGGCGGTCTACTAGCTCTCCTAAGTCAGCTATTAGATTAGGCTCGTACTCCATCGTGACTAGTGACGTTAGGGGGTCAACTACGCTTAGCAGAAGAAGCACGTCTCTCAGTTCCTTCTCTTTCACTAGGCGTCTTAGTTCGTCCGTTATGTCGTAAGCTCCGCGTCCCCGACTCTCAACAGTGACGTAGTACGGCATGGCGAGTTAAGGCTGTGACCAGCGGTATAAGTCTGCTGCTGAGAGCAGTAGCGATATCTTTCAGCTTTTCAAGAGAGTCAACTGGGGGATGAGGAACCGATGGCTCTGCGAGCGGTGAGCGAAGGGTAAGCTGCCCGACCCCGGTGCGCGGTATTGCGGATGATGAGTGCGGGCCAGGCGACCAGTGAGCGCATCGGATTGCGCTGACGCCGCATTAATAGACCCCTTCTATAGGTTTAGCCTGGCTACGGGAGGCTGGCATGATAGACGGCATCATATGGATATTCACGTCTAGATGTAACATGGCATGTCCTCACTGCTACATATCCCCGAGACTTACCGCACTTACCGAAATGAAGCTAGAAGATAAACTGAGGTTGATAAGAGAGGCGGGCGAGCTAGGCATAGACTTCATAGGTCTGAGTGGCGGTGAGCCTCTAATCCACCCTCACTTCGAGGCCATGCTTAAGGAGATAGCCGAGTATGACATAAGGACTAGCCTAGTCACTAACGGGACCGTAGTCTCAGACAGCGTAGCCCGCCTTCTCTCGGAGTGCGAGACTCAGGTCTACGTTAGCGTTGACGGTCCACCCTCAGTGCACGAGACCTTAAGAGGTCCTGGCTCTTGGGAGAAAATGTCTAGGGGAGTCAAGAAGCTTCTCGATTATGGAGTCTCAATAGCCACAGTAATGGCAGTTACACGCAACAACTATACGCAGACTTCCGAGTACGTCGAGGAGGCCTTAAACTTAGGCGCAGACTACGTGGCACTGATACCCACAATGCCCGCGGGGCGAGCGCTGAGTAGCGGACTTTTCGTCGGACGCAAGGAGTACCTCAAAGCAGTCAGCGACGCGGTTGAGAAGTGCGGCGAACTAGGCGTAGACCTTGTACTGTGGTGTACACCGTTTGCTCCCCTCATTGCGAAGAAGCTGTACGTCCACTACTCTACCTGTAGACCCTCAGACATAATAGACATTGACCCTGGAGGCAGACTTCTACTGTGTGACGTCTTAGACATAGTGGTAGGGTCAGTCGCTGAGGGCTTAGAAAGGGCTGCGGAGCTTTACGAGAAACACCCACTAGTGCGTCTGGTCACTAACCCTCCGGAACTCCCCGAGATCTGTAGGGAATGCCCGCTAGTAGGTAGCTGTAGGGGCGGATGCTACGCGCGCTCTCTCCTACTACGCGGCTCTCTTAACGCTGGCGACCCCCTATGTCCTCGTTTTACCCAGACTTCATGAGAACTATGTCACCGACTTTTGCTCCGAGATAGCGTGCAACTACGTCACACTTGACCGTAAATAGGAAGTATACTCCTCGGAACTCGCTTAGGAGTTCAAAGTTCCCTTGCCCCTTAGCAAGCACCACGTCGGCGTCCTCTATCCACCTCTCGAGTTCAGCTAGCCAGGCCCTGTACTCCTCTAGCGACCTGCACTTCATCTCTCTGACTTCGGCACCGGGTATCTGAGTGAGCCCTACCTCCACTGCCTCGGACACAGTGACATCGTTTATGACAGGAGAGTTACGCACCACGAACACGAACTTGAGAGAGCCTATTTCCTTGAGTATTGTCTCGGCTAAGAGCCTGTCAAGAACGACTTCTCCTGCGTTGTCCAGGAAGTACAAGACTTTGCTTGCCCCTTCTAGCTCCCTTCTAAGCTCTTCGTAGTCAAAGCGATAAGGGGTTTTAGTGAAGACCTCCTCTATTGCCCTCTCGACTTCAAACTCGTCTAGGGCTCCATAGTCGATAATGTTCCCTGCGACTGCCACTCTAAGAGCAGCCTCTAGAGGGTCTGGCGACTCTCGTACTCTCCCCCGGAGCGTTGGAAGCATGGATAGCAGAGCCTCGTTGCTTTTCCGCTTCACGTCCGCGTAGGGGTCTCCGAGCCTCTCTCTTATCACCCTATATATCTCGAAGCCGAGCTCCATTGGAGTAACGTTCCAATCTAGCGACCTAAGCACGCCCATTACCTCTCTCAATACCGCCTCGCCACCGTCAGAGGCTCTAGCGAACCTAGCAGACCTCAACGTCTGCCTAAGTAGGCAGGGTATACAATCTAGCGCTGCTCTCAACCGCAAGCACCCCGTCACGGAAGCAGAGGGGGCTATTATTGTCTACGTCGTCGCAGTCCTCACTCCAAGCGCCTTCCCGAGGATAATGCTCAGTAGACGCTCAGTGTCGGCCGCGGGACGATCAAGTGTCTCACGTGTACGCGGGAACAACTCTACTGAAACCAAAGGCTTTAGCTTGCCTACTACCTCAGGCGTGGTCACGTTGAGACCTTTCACTGAGGCCAGCGCTCTCACGGCCCGAGCGTAGGACCTACCGTCGTAAACGTAGGCTCTTCCCGGGGCCACTAGTATGACCTTGTCTGCCTGGAGACATAAAGGGCTGGGACAGGCCGCGTTGTTAAAGGACTCGACTATAACGAGCTTGTGCTTACGCGCTACGTACCTCAGAGCACTGTCTACTGCGTCTGCGGCTCCGACAGCGAGCTCTAACAGCTCCGAGCGAGATACCGGCTCAGCACCGACCTTACGTGCTAGCACCTCGACTCTAGACCTAAGCTTAGACGACAGCCTCCTCAAGTTCCTCTTAACGGCGTAGTGCTTTGTCACCACGCCACCACGCTCAACTCGCGAGATCCTTAACAGGACGGCTAACTCGAGGATGTTGTCCGGAACCATAAGAAAGCCGCTCGGTCCCCCGACACTTTCGGGGTCTGGGGGCGCAGTGAGCATGTCCAGGGGCGAGAGTACCTCTATTGGCTCCTCCGCACCCGACACGCGCCACAGTTTGTAGGCGTCCTCACCGACCAGCAAGCCCAGCTCTATGCTCCTCTCTAGGGTCTCGTACTGGTTCCACGCGCTGTGGCCACCTACGGGCTTTACGCCGACCGCGTCTATCCCGCGCGACCGCGCCTCTGCGACTAGAGATGACGTAACTGACGTTTTCCCTGAGTCATGCTCGAGGAGTCCAACTACTAGGACCATCATAGCCCAACAGCTCACAACTATATGGAGAGATATAGGCATCACTACTCCTGCTATGTATCCTTAAGTAGCTTATAGTAGTTACTTACCAATGCGCTACAAGGACGTATTTAGCTGGCCGCAGTGGAAAGCACTTGTGCAATCAGTGATCTACCATAATATCATTCCTCCTAAGGCATTAAATACTAACTCGGCTATTACTGTTAGAGATAGAAAAAAAGAATAGAGAGTATAGTAAGGTAGTAAAGAGGGGGAGCCTTGTCCTTACAGCCCTCTAGGGCTGTAGTGCTAATACTGCTAGTGATGATCTGTCTCGCACCCATCCTAGTCTATTCGCAGCCCTACTCGGAAGAGAGCGAGTACCGAGGCTACATTGTTAAAATGCTCAAGGATCCTGCCACTAACGCAGTTTTCATGCACCTTCTCAATGAGGAGACGTTATCAATAGTGCCGATCTCGGGCTACGTGTACGAGTACGTGGAGGAGGGAGACTACGTATACGTCAGGGCGAGGCACGTTTACACGTTCACGATAGTGATAGACCCTATACTGAACACATACATCACACGTGCTAGCATCGGGGAGATAATCGAGTTCAAGAAGCTCGGTGAGGGCTTTGAAGTGACGATCGACAGAGGTTGCGGCTCTAAGTACCCAGTGGGTGAGAAGGTCTCTGTGCGCGCTGTGGTGCCGATAGACTGCGAGAGAGCTGTCATAGCCGTAGAGTACATTGCTCCTCCGGGACTCATAGGTCACAGCTACGTAGTCCTAAGGGAGATTAAGCCCGGCTATGCAGGAGAGTACGAGGCTGAGTGGTCGACTGAAGGCTGCGTAGAGACCCCTGGCTCTGAGAACGCTGAGTGGGGCTGGTACGTCGTACTATCGGCCGAGGTCAAGCTCTCAATGCCCTACGTGAACATAGAGGAAGTCACGATTACGGACAGATGCAAGGTAGTACTCGTAAGTGGTGCCGACCTTCGCATAGAGAATGTAGTCGCTGAGGGCCTAGCGGAGTGTACGAGCGGTACAGTACGCGTAGTGGTCTCTAACTCCGGGAAGAAGTCTTCTCCCAGCACAAAAGTAGAGGTCAGACTTAGTGGAAAAGTGATTGGCTCGGCTATAGTGCCCCAGATAGAGCCAGGCTCCAGCGTAGAAGTCGAGGTACCTGTGTCGGTCCCGTGTTGCGTTAACGCGAGAGACCTACTAGTAGTCGTCGACCCCGGCGCCGAAGTTGAGGAGATAGACAAGGAGAACAATGCCGCTGCAGTAGAGGGGGCGGTAGCCCTAGTCAAGCCGGAGCTAGCCGTGAAGATTGCTGGAGTAGAGAGCGAGGAGGAAGGCAGAGTCGTGCTGCGAGTAACGGTCACCAACGTAGGGAAAGGCGAGGCTAGAGACGTTCGCCTAGCGTGGTCGAGTAGTGGGACTGCAAGAGTCAGAGTGGAGCCCACAGAGCTAGGTCTCATAGCGCCTGGCGGGACTGCCGAAGCGAAGGTCTACGTAGAAGGGCCTCCAGGTAAGTACAGCTTCGCTCTGTCTATAACGACTAGAGATGCTTGCGGCAGGGAGTGGAGCTTCTCTAGCTCGCTCATTGCTAGGATAAGGAGGAAACTCGCGCTGGAAGTCAGAGTCGAGCCGGAGACTACCGAAGCCCTAAGCGAAGTCAGAGTGGTAGGTCAGGCTCCTAGGGAGGCGGCTGGACTGGAGCTCAGAGTCGTCGCTCGGAGGACAGGTGGTAAGTGGGTAGAGCTGGGGAGAGCTAGGGTCTTACCAGACGGCACCTTCACCTTCACGTTCAGGCCAGCTAAGGCCGGAGACTATGAGGTAGGCGTCTACTACCCGGGCGACGATATCTGGTCTGAGGCACTCGTGTACAGGAAGCTCCGAGTAACTAAGATAAAGACTACATTAGAGCTTGTAGTTTCCGAGAAAGCTCCTCCAGGCAGTCCTGTGACTATTAAGGGTAAGCTTCTGCCCCCACGGGAGACTGAAGGCTTCTTGGAGTTAGAGTCGCCAGCAGGCGAGACTAAGACCATTAAGTTTAGGACTGCTGCTGACGGTACTTTTGAGGTCACAGTGCTCTTTAACGCAACCGGCCGCTGGAGAGTGGCTGCTAAGGTTCCGGGCAATGAAGCATACGAAGACGCTGGGACAGAGACTTTCCTACTGATATTCCCACTACGTCCTCCTGTTTCCCTCGAAGTCGTAGCTGCCACTATTGTCACGGGCACGGCTATCGGCGTGGCCTCCACGTTGTCGCCCGCTCGGAGAGCTATCTCCTCCATAGCTAGGAAGCTAGAAGCTCTCCTCGAAAGGCTCGGCATTAAGCCCCCAGAGTGGCTCAAGGAACTAGCGAGCGTATATGCCGAGGAAGCCTTTGAAAGTGTGGCCGAGAAGGAGATCCCGCTTCCCTCGGAGTGGCGGCTACTGACATTACCTGAGCTTAAGACTCTTATCGGGTCCTCTATCCTAGTCTGGTTCGTGTACGCTTATGTAGAGACTCAGGGTAAAGTCCTCGTACCCCAAGTACTGCTAGAAGTGATTATCCCCGTAGTCGTGGCGTCCCTCGTGGTAGTGATGATGGACGCTTTCTCTGAGGCCCTCATATCTAAGCTGCGTGGATTCTGGGCTGTGTACTCGTTCTGGCCGCAGGGTGCCCTATCGATGCTAGTCACAGGACTGCTACTTAACTCTCCCTTCGCTGCCCCAGGCCGAACGCTTTTCGGGAAGGGCTATCCGAGGTTTGAAAAAGCGCGCCTTGCAGCCTACAAGGCGTTGTTCTTCTTAGCCATAGCTGGAGGCTTTGCCGTAGCAACAATAGAGGGACTGGAGGTACTTAGTGACTCAGGGCTCTTAGCGTCCTTGGCCTTCATATTCTACTCCTTATTCCCCGTTAAGCCTTTACTCGGCTACGAGCTGGCTTCCCAGAGGAAAACGGTGTGGTTAGTGTTCTTCCTACTTACAGGCGCGCTTTACGTTAGCTGTCTGACCAAGTTCCTGGCACCTTACGTCTACGTTGCCGTAGGTTGCGTTGCAGCACTACTGCTAGGGGTAGACTTTGTACTAGTAAAGCTGGGTGCTGAAGGGATAATAAGCAGAATTGTGTAAAAGTCCTCAACTCATGTTTTCATAGAGGCATTCTTCCCTCCTCAAGAATTGTCTTTACGAACTCGTCGACACTCATCGCACCCAGAGACCCCTTACGCCTCCTTCTCACGGACACAGTCCCTGACTCCTCCTCTCTCCTTCCTACGACGACTATGTAGGGCACACGCTCTACCTCAGCCCTCCTTACTTTGTAGGACACGGACTCTGGCCCCTCGTCTAGCTCTACGCGTATTCCTGCAGCCGCGAGCTTCTCGTAGACAGCTCTGGCGTAGCTTAGGTACTTCTCACTAACAGGGACTATTCTGACTTGTACGGGTGCTACCCACAGGGGAAGCTCACCCGCGTAGTGTTCGACCAGTATTCCGAAGAATCTCTCTATCGAGCCTAGGAGTGCTCTGTGTATCATCACTACTTTCTTCTCGCTCCCGTCCTTGTCCACGTACGTGACGTTGAATCTCTCAGGCAAGTTGAAGTCGACCTGTATGGTGGTGCACTGCCACTTTCTGCCGAGGGAGTCAACCATCTTGACGTCTATCTTCGGCCCGTAGAACGCGGCCTCACCCGGCATCTCCCTGTACTCGTAGCCCTTCCTCTCTAAGGCCCTAGCTAGAGCCTCTTGTGCGTGCTCCCATATCTCGTCAGTGCCCATGTATTTCTCAGGGTGCTCAGGGTCCCTAGTCGACAGCTCGACCTCGTACTCGGTGAAGCCGAAAGCCGACAGTATTTTCTCCATTAGATCCAGTACGCCTGCTATCTCGTTCTCTAGCTGGTCTCTACGGCAGAAAATGTGTGCGTCGTCTTGAGTGAAGCCCCTGACTCTCAGTAGGCCATGAAGCGTACCCGACCTCTCATATCTGTAGACAGTGCCGAGCTCGAAGTACCTTATGGGGAGGTCGTGATAGCTCCTTACTCTCGACTTGTAGATGAGAATGTGGAAGGGACAGTTCATTGGCTTGACCACGTGGGGGACGCCGTCTTTCTCGAAGACGTACATCATGTCTCTGTAGTAGTTGAGGTGGCCGGAAGTCTCCCACAGCGAGCTGTAGGCTATGTGCGGCGTGATGACTAACTGGTACCCGTTCTTGAGGTGTATCTCCTTTAGAAAGTCCTCTATTATCTTCCTAGCCAGAGCGCCCTTGGGGTGCCAGAGTACCAGGCCGGGGCCTATGACGTCCGAGGGCATTGAGAACAAGTCGAGCTTCGGGCCGAGTACTCTGTGGTCTCTGCGCTTGGCCTCCTCTAGCAACGCTAGGTGCCGCTTGAGCATTTCTTCGCTCGGGAAGGAGACACCGTATACTCTCTGCATTGCGGGGTTTCTCTCGTCGCCCTTCCAGTAAGCAGAGGACACGGAGGTTATCTTGAAGGCCTTAACGTAGCCCGTGGAGGGTAGGTGGGGGCCTCTACAGAGGTCGATGAACTCTCCCTGCTTGTATATAGTGACTACGCTTTCCGGTATCTCGGACAGTAGCTCGAGCTTGTACACCTCTCCTCGCTCCTCGAATAGTCTACGGGCCTCATCCTTGCTCATTTCTAGGCGCTCAATGGGTAGGTCCTCCTCGATGATCTTCTCCATCTCGCGCTCAATTTTCTCAATGTCGTCCTGGGTGAACGTATAGCCTCCTAAGTCGAAGTCGTAGTAGAAGCCGTTCTCTATCGGCGGGCCCACTCCCAGCTTGGCATGGGGGAACAGTCTTTTCACGGCCTGGGCCAGAATATGCGCAGTGGTGTGCCAGTAGGTCTCCTTGCCCTCCTCAGAGCTAAAGTCTAGGACCTCGACGACCTCCCAGTTCTCTCTTATCTTCGAGGTAAGATCAACGAGCCTTCCCTTCACTCTGGCTACTAGTCCAGCTCCCTGAGGTATGACATCTACTATTCTCTCTCCGACTCTACCCTCCACTACTCTACCGTCAGGAAGCTTTATTCGCACAATACCCAAAAGGCTCACCTCCAGAAGCCTTAGAGACCACGGGGTGCGGAGGCTCGTTCAGAATAAGTTTATAGGTCAACTGTTTGATGACCACCCATTGCCTCCGCACCTCGCATTGAGGTAGCAGGCGAATATTTAAGACTTATGACAGGGAACTTAGGCGACTTCCCGTGCTGCGTAGACAAAGGCTTGGTGAGGAACTTCTTCGTCTATGTACATAGCGGTTTCGTACCCTAACTTCTCTAACACGTCGGCCACATCGTGTGGGTCTACTATATCCCTGTGGACCTCGACTACGAGCCTGCGGACCTTATCGGGCGAGAGGACTTGTTTCGAAGACTCTATCACCTCAAGCTCTAGCCCCTCAATGTCCAGCTTTAAGAGATCCACTTCTCCCAGCACATTAACGAGAGATTCCAGCGAGACTCCTCTAACTTCCTCTACGGCCTTAATCGCACCGAAGCTCTCTGCATAAGTTCTGACGATGGACGCATTCACGGAGGAGCAAGGCACGTAGACCCTATAGTCCCTAGTGCGTGGTGCAAGGCAGGCCCTCAGGACCCGGACGTTGCTGAGAGAGTTTAAATGCACATTCTCACTAGCTACCTGAAAGTGGCTCGAGACGGGCTCGACTGCTACTACAAGCCCTTCACGTCCTACGAGCCTCGAGGCCCTCATCGCATAGAAACCGAAGTAAGCTCCTGCGTCTAGTACTATCCAGCCCCTGCGGGGCTTGAAAGAGGGCACTTGCTCGTAGTCGCGATAATAGAACACGTGTAGAAGGTTGCGCCAAGCCTCGGGAAGAGAGCCGAGAGGGCATATAGCAACTAAGCTCATAGGAAGCCTCAGCTTAACGTAGCCTCGCACTAGTTTAACACCAGATAAGCAGGCGAGAGCCGAGACCTTGAGAGCCTCCCCGAGTCTCCCACCTGAGGATAAAGTCTCCCTTAGAAGGTCTATAGCCTCAAGAATAAAACCCGAGAACATCGCGCTACTTAGTGAGAAGCGAGATGAGC
>CAZPLI010000029.1:0-908 GCA_964587325.1 uncultured Thermofilaceae archaeon
GTGCTGAACTTCTCGGCCCTAAAGTAGGGCGTTATTTCGTATACTCGAGGAACTCCAGCCATTAACATTTGTTTATAAAGTTGGGGACTCTGCGAGAGGAAAGCCTCTTGGCCAAAGTAATCAATTTTGAACAGAGTGGCGCCGCCCTCCGCTCCAGCGCCGCAAATCTTTGGAGTATGCACTTCGAGAAAACCTTGCTTTTCGAAGAACTCACGGATTACTTTCACCAGCTTAGCTCTCACACGAAATATTGCACGCTGCTCGGGGAGACGGAGCGCTACATAACGGTAGTTAAGCAAAGTGTCCAGAAGGGCTCCCGTTTTACCTGAAGGGTCAATTGGCAGTAAGTCTAGAGGCTCATTAAGTATGCTTATACTGCTAGGATGAACTTCTAGGCCACGCCTACTTATGATCTCGCTGGGTACTACTCCCTTAATTCTGACCGGAGAACCTAGTTTTAGTGATTTAGCAAGTCTCCAAAGCTCGGGACTTGACGACTTTTTAACCACTACTGTTACGGGCTTTAAGCTCAAGTTGCTTATAACCTCCACAAACACTATTCCGCCTAACGGCTTAACATTAGAAACCCAGCCCTCGACTGTAACCTCCCTCACTACGCTCACCTAGCACCCAGCAAGCTTGGTCTCTCATAAACTAGTCGCTACACCTGGCATTAGTGGGGCTGCGGGGTCTGCCGGTCGTAACCCACCTTCTGTTTAGGCGGGATCTGTCTAGGGACCCACCCGGGCCTCGTCGCGGGACCTCACAGGCCCTGCTTGGCCCTTTACCGCGGGGCGGCCGTTTCACCCTCACCCCCTGCCTCGTCCGCGGGTTGAGAGTCCCCGTTGCCGGGGACTCGCTCGGGGAACCCCCCCTCAGCCGCTTCATCCTCACGGAGCAGGAGGGGG
>CAZPLI010000029.1:918-15527 GCA_964587325.1 uncultured Thermofilaceae archaeon
GCCGTTGCCCGGGGTCTCCCCCGGCGTCTCGCGACGCCGCGGTCCCGCGGAGGTGGTGGAGTTTCCTCAGGCTACCCCGTCGCCGGAGTAGCCCGACACCCGCCCGCCGGCTGACCCCGCAGCCCTGGAAAGGAAAGTAAGTCTCCGTCTTATGTATTTTTACGTCCTAAGCGTTTGAGAGCCTCTCGACAGCTTCAGAGAGACTCAGTGGTCAGAGCCCGCCCCGCTGATTATGCTGTCTCTGGGTTGTCCTAAAGCCTCATAATTTAGTTAGAATATTTTGCTAATCCAAGCAAGAACCCAGGCTTCGCGTCTCTCAACGCATACTTTCAGCCCACGTAACGAGAGATATGACGCTCGGTGAACCCTTCGCGCCTCAGCTAACAGAGGGCTCAGGTCCTTGTAGCGTTGGCTATAGTGAAAGAGAAAGAGTATCGATACCCGCGCTTCAGACGCTAGCTTAGCTGCTTCAAGTGCTGTTGAGTGCCCTTTGATGTAGGCATCCCTTTCGAGATCGCTAAGGAACATCGCATCGTGTATTAGTATATCAGCCCCGTAGGCTGCCTGAAGCAATTTATGAGAAGGCCTTGTATCTCCGCTGTATACCACTTTAACGCCCGGTCTAGGAGGGCCTAAGACGTCAGAGGGCCTTATTATCCGCCCGTTAGGCAAAGCTACGGGCTGTCCTCTCTGTAGAAGCTTTCTCAAAGGTCCAGCAGGTACTCCTAATTTCTCCGCTTTGCTTACATCAAACTTCCCAGGCCGTGTCTTCTCCCTTAAAACAAAGAACAAGCTTTCAGTAGTGTGATCTGCAGGTCCTGCCTCTATTACATACTCATCACAGTCAATTATTATTGCAATATCGTCAGTGCTTATTTCCTCGATCTCTAGCTCAAAGCTTAACCCTCTACCTCCAGTCTTGATCGAGACGTCTAAGTATTCTCGCAAGCCTTTTGGGCCATATACCCTCACCGGCGATGTCCGTCCATGAAGCGAGAGGGAATAGAGAAGCGGGGGCAAGCCAAAGACGTGATCACCATGAAGGTGACTTATAAGTACTGTTAGGGGCCTATTCACGCCCAGACCAGCGGCCAAGTATGCTACCTGCGTCCCCTCACCGCAATCAAACAGAATAACTTCCCCATGGCGCTTAACGGCTACGCTTGGGAGCCCCCAAGCAGGCCGAGGGACGCTGCCGCCCACACCTAAGAAGAATATTTCGATCATTGCTCCTTCACCTCTACTCTCAAAATCCTAGTCAGATCGCTATGCACTAGAATGCTGGAAAGAAATCTCAGAGAAAGGGTACAGGAGGGGTCGAGCTTGTGAGGATGCATATAGACGCAGGCTGCGCCTAGCTTTAACACTCTTCTAGCTTCCCTAGCAAGGCAGTCATAAATCGACTTAGGATCTCTGCCTCCTGTGGGCGAGAGCCTGCCGTAAGGAGGGTCAGTGATAATAGCGTCGAAACTTTGATCACGGAAGGGGAGCGCGCAGGCATCCGCCTGAACAAAGTCTGTGCACCACCCGAACCCGTAAAAAGCGCTGTTAGCCTTAGACCCTTCAACCATCTCTCGCATAATATCAACTCCTATTGAGAAGATGCCTACTGACGAGGCCTCAAGGGGTATACTACCTGTACCACAGAAAGGATCAAGCACTATCCCCTCGTCTACTCTTGAAAGATTAACCATTATGCGAGCCGTCTCAGGCGTTAGAGCCGAGGGATGGAAGAAAGGCCTTCGCTGAGGAGCCCGTTCTCTCAGCCTGCTCCTCCTTAAGCGAAGTACTAGTAACCCTAGAAAGAGCCTGTCTCGGGCGATGTAAGCTCGAACAAGCACTTCTGGCTTCCTTAGGTCCACTTTGAGCTTGCTCCCAACCACTTCTAATATAGCCTCACCTATTTCCCTTTCCAGCTCTACAGAAGACTTAACCGTAGTTAAGGGTTTGATTTTGAGTACCCTGACAGCAAACGTGCACTCCCTTTCTAACATATTCTTTAATGCAAGAGCCCCTCGCTCGGCTATCTCTCTTAAACTACTGTAGTGTCCTTGCACAAGCTCTAACACTACTTCTTTAGCTAGCACTAGATGGCTAAGAGCCTTTAAGGCTCTATCAATACTCTCACCAGGTATTGCGACTCGTAGTAATCTTTCATAAAATAGTTCTGCAACGTAACTAGTTCTCGTAGCAAATAATACGCTCAGGGCTTCTTCTGCAGCTATATCAGGGTAGTCGCCTGCAAGCAGGACTATTAGCTTCATAGCTAAGAAATATGGGCACCCCTTACGAATCTAAGCCCTGCTATTACGCCAAACATTACTATTACGCTGACAAGTGCCCACATAAGGAATGTCGCCGCACTACCACTGCCTATCATTAGTTTTCCCGCTTCTATAAGCGCCTGCCTAAATGCTAGTATAAAGGCCAGTGCTCCAGCATCAGTGCTCGTAATCTCTTTTCCTGATGAAAGCGACTCGAGAAGCTTACCCACTAACGGGAGTGCTATGGCTACTATTATTAGGTCTGCAACGTATACTTGTCCTCCTATAACAGCTAGAAGAAAGTAGCCAATATACTCGGTACCTGTAAGCCCCGTCATTGAACTTATGGACTGTATGCCACCTATGAGCGCTAAAAGCGCCATTAGCACTGCAAGCGAGCAAGCAACAAACGTGAGCGGACTTGAGGAGTAAAGATTTCTTATCGACTCGTCTAACGAGAAGCCTTTCACCAACATTATTATTCCTAGGATTAGAGTGAGCGCTTGCCATAAGTAGGCGGGGATTATTATCGACAGAACCGAATACAGGACTACTAACGAGCCCGGTATTCCGAGGCTATACTTCCTGTACCCAGGCTCTTCGAAGAGCTTCCTTATGTAACGTGTAACTATTATGAATGTCTCTTCTATGCCGCGTGACTGTTGTACGACCACGCGCTTGACGTCTTCTACCCTTAGCTTGTCCTTTAACACATAAGCTACTAGTTCGTCCGTGGGCCCGTCAGATACCAGTATAGCGTAATCATACTTCCTATCTTTGAGTAACTCTTCAAGCCGCCTAAGGATGGCCATGTTAGCCTTTACACCGCCAGCTGGATCACCAGCTATCAGCGCTATGTCGGCGTCTATGTTACCGGCCTCCTTCAATTCTTTATACTCTTTTAAGGCCGCAAAGAGCGCGTTCACGTCTGAGTCTTCAGGCTCTCTTAACGCGTATTCAATAGCCACTCTTAATACGTCCTTTTCTCCTCTTATGGGAGTCCTTACCCCAAGCACCCTGCCTACGTCATCGTCAATGTCGACGCATAATACCAGTATGCTCTTGCGCTCAGTAGCTCTACTCATTGCTGTCTACTAAGTGGCGCTAGCATATAAGACCCTTAACTTTTCATTCGTTTGACTCCTATATCATCTCTGCTGCGGCAAGCAAAATTACTGCTCCTAATATGAGCTGTTTGCCCCTACCACTGTTAATGCCGGTAGCCCACAACGTAATGCCGACAGCAAGCAGTGCAAGCGCCACCGGTCTAGAAATACTCTTGACGAGCGCCACTATCCGCTGAGCCACGTGAGTTATCGCGGCTTCTATATCGTCAAGCACTTTGTCTATTACATTCGTTATATCTCTAGGGTCACACATAGCCTTAGGTACGAGTAGCACTATCCCTAGAATTGCTCCCAGAAACACAGCAATAGTCCACACAGAGCTATTCATTCACATCCCACAGCCCTATTAAAGAACACTTAAAACGAGCGTGAGGGTTACTGACTTTATCCTCAGTAGCGATAGAGAGATGGCGTGGAGGTGCGCTTTAGTGTCGGCAGAGTCTGTAGATATATGCCCGGGTCTGTACAGAGACCCGCGAAAGCCTGGAGCATTTTACTGTGAATTTGCAAGACGGGCAGTAGATCCTGGCTTAATGCCCTGTCTAGCAGATTATGAGGAATGTCCCATTTATAAAGAGTGGAAAAAGAGAGAAGAAAAGGAAAGAATTGAAAAAGAGGCCGTAGAAGTTCCTCCTCAAGTAGAGATTGAGGAAAAGAAGGAGGAAATCAGGCCTAAACTTCAACCCCGTAAAAGACCTGAAGACACCCTTATGGAGGACTTAAACCGTTTAGAAGAGCACGTAATCGAACTAAACACTTTATGGGAAAGATATGAAAGAGAAGCATTAAAAGCTATAGAGACTTGGGAGGACCTTAAAGCTGAGGCTGAAAGGCTACTAGCTGGACTGGCTAGCTCGCTAAGTGTATGCAAAGCCGAGCTTGACAATATAGAGACCAAGTTCAGACTAGGACTGCTGGATGAAGATAGCTACATTGAGCTACGTGATAGCTTAGAGGAGAAAATAGCAGATTACGAGGAGATAGTAGCCAAACTAGAGAGTACAGTCTCCAGAGTCGAAAGGCTAATAGCCCCTCACTTCAAGCGCATTATGGCCTCTAGAGCTAAGCCCGAAGTCGAAAAACTCAAGGTAAGCCTAATGAAGCTTCAGAAGCTATACGAGGAAGGAAGGATAAGCAAAGAGACATATGACAGGCTAAGACGCGAGCTACAGGCCAAAATAGCTAAACTCGAGGAAATAGTAGTCGAATCTAGCGAATAAGGTGAGAATTATGATCATCGAAAGATTAGAGGAAGTAATTAGCGAGGATGCCCTGAAAGAGCTGGAAGGAGACTTCGAGAGATTAGATGAGATGTGGCGAATATATAGAAGTGAATGCGATCGCGTAGTAAAAAAGTGGACCACACTAAGGCTAGCACTAATAGATTATAGTGCCAGGTTATCCGGATTAGTTAAGAAAATAGAAGAAGAAATAGAGGAATTAAAAGTTAAGGTTGAGCTAGGTCTTATAGATGAGGAAAAAGCTCAGCATAGAATAGAGTATCTTGAGGAAAGAAAAGAAGCCCTAGAAACAGAGCTAGAGAAAACTAAAACAATACTTCAAAAGTATGATCAATGGGCTATTTCGCATAAACACGCAGCAAAACTCGTAGGAGATACCTCACTAGTTGAAATAGTTGCAAAGCTTGAAGAATTGAAGAAGAGTGGATCAATAAGCGATGAGACATACAACAGAATTAAGCAGGAACTAAAGGAAATTCTTAGCATGAGTGCAGAGGAGTATAGCTTAAGCCCTGAGGCTAAGCCTAGTGAGGATTCAGGTAGTCAAGGTTAACCGAGTATGAAAGAGCTGAGAGAGCTAAAACCTAGCGAAAGGGTCAACCAAATAATATCACTAATATTGAAAGAAAGGCCTGAATTGACACCCCAGTATATTATGGAGCTTATAGAGAAACGAGTTCAAGAGCTGGGAGGACTGCTAAAGCTTGAAGGCGCAGCCCTACTTGTAGCCAGAGAATTAGGTGTAAGGATACCAAAGGAAGAGTACGTTGTACATGCTTCCCGCCTTAAATTAAGCGACCTTGTACCCGGCTTAAGAAGACTTAATCTAGTTGTAAGAATAATTGACAAAGAATTATCAAAGACTAAAAATGGTAATATTTTGCTCCGCCTCCTTGTAAGCGACGGTACTCGGATTATGCCCCTTAAAATATGGGGCGAAGAAGCACGTAAACTTTACGAAAAGTTAAAGGTAGGAGAATGCATTATAATAGAGAATGCCTATACGAAGAGATATAGGCAAGAATTAGAACTTGGGTTATCGGCCGAAGGGAGAGTATTAAGCTTACCAGAAGACAGATGCACTGACATACCACCATTAAAGGACATACTCCTCCGCCAAGAGGATACGATAGTATTTAGAGTCGCAGGTATATACTCGCATAACGATTACTTGACTGTACTAGGTCTGCTAAGTAACGGCAAAATTCTATTCCTACGGATACCACATAACGTAGAGAATACCAAGAATATGAGCCGAGGATCGCTCGTAGCAGCAATAGGTGTAAAGACGACCTACGAGTCAGACGAATACGTTGATGCTTTCGCATTTAGTCGTTCTAAGGTACTCATAATTGAGACAAAGAAAACATTTGAAGCAACTTTAAGCGCTCATTTAGTAGACGATCTGAAACCTAATGCTATAAGCGACTGTCCCCTCATTCGAGGATTCTTCTTAGCATGCATACCCATGCGTAAAGATTTTTTCGTTCTTTATATTGGAGGAAGAAAAAATTATCTCTCTATAGCCATCTCCCACAAGACGGATGCCGCGTCCTTTTCTAAGATAAGTCAGGGACAGGGGATAGTAATCGGCCCACTTAAGGTTACTAATGGAAGACCCCGCTTAACACCTCGACCTTATCTGTCGTTACTAAGCGAGATGCTGAAAGTTAGCAACCCTCAGAGGACATTTATAGCGGTAGCTAAGGGCCCTGTTACCATCAGAGCAGCGATAGTTCGTGCAGACATTAGAGTGGCCGACCTAAATGGTAGTTCCATTATTTCAGCTCGTCTTACTCTCGACGATTCCACGGGTTCTACTTTGGCATTGTCTAGCAAGCCTGAAGTCGTAGCAAAGCTACTATCGATACCCGAAAGCGAACTCGAGACTTACCTCAGCGAAGGCTCATTACGCTTGATAGCAGATTATGCAGCCCAGTATCTTCTAGGTGCCGAATGCTTAGTGACAGGATTTTCATATAGTGACTTAATGCTTATTGAGAAAATATCTCTTTTAGACGATCACGAATAGTTACCCGAGTTAATATTACCTAGAGAATCCTCCTGTACGACTTCTTCCTGTACAATTTGAGTATTATCATGTCTCCTGAGCACTTGGGACATTTGCCAACTTTTGAAAATAAATATTCTCCACCTTCGGTCTCTCTTGTTATTTCATAACCGCATTTTATACATTTTATCGTCTTGTAGTAGTGATATATTGGTATTTTTATCCTAAGTAATTTTGAGATCGCATATGCAATATAAGCTGCTAATAGAGCTGTGGGTACCGCCCAATTTATGTACATGGCATTGCCAGTGTGCCTATAATTGATTATAAGATGAAGTATCACGAAGATTAATGACAATAATACAAGCATATAGATAGGTAGCCACTTACGCCGTATCTCATTAAGGGCTTCCTCGCTCATTCGCGTCACCCCGTTTACGGAAAGACACCTACAGTGTTTCCTACGCCTATCACTATGACACGGCCTCCACTCGGTACACGCTCTCGTATCATCCGTTCAACTACTTTAATTACTCTCTCTACTGACGCGTATAATTTCTCATCAAGTACGGAAAGAGCCTCTTCTTCAGACATCTTAATTAGTACGGCATATAGAGGGACTCCGCGCTCTGTGGCTATCTTCTCTATATTGAAGCGCTCAACGCCTATTCCTCCCATAGCCACTCCAAAGCCTTCACTAATGGTTCCGCTTTCTTCGCTCTCCAGCTTCAGTGCAGCGTCTACTGTTATTATTGCGGTGATATCGCCGCGGTAATAGTCGAAGACCCACTCTAACGCGTCATCCAGTCTTCCTGTAGTCCCTCCCGGCCCCTTAGCTTTGATCACAAGGACCTCTCGCCCATCGAGTGACAAGCGAGCTAC
The DNA here is from genome assembly GCA_964587325.1 of uncultured Thermofilaceae archaeon. Lineage (GTDB taxonomy): Archaea > Thermoproteota > Thermoprotei > Thermofilales > JAPDKD01 > CAZFWY01. The sequence continues at coordinate 8,444 of CAZPLI010000029.1, forward strand.
TATAGTATTCTCAACGGGCTCTATTATGGTCTCTAAGGCGTTATGGTCGTGTATCATCTTAGCGGCTACTATTGGTCCTACGGAGTCCCCTATGGGCAGTCCTTTGGCAAAGGCATCTATAGCCCCCTCTAATGCTCTGACTTCTTCAGTGACAAATGGCAACTGAGCGCTCAGTTGCATTAATATCCATATGCTTTTGAATTTACGTCCTATACGGTAAATATGGTCAACTATTTTGTATATCAAATTGAGCAGACGCGTGGCACTGATCATGTTTAATAGGTTCTCGAGATCAGACTCTGACGCCGAAGGGGCGAGTCTCCTGACTTCTTCCTTTAAAGTCTCCTCCGACGAAACGAGCAAGTGTTTCAGCTTCCTTACTATTCCGAAGGGATCTAGGCTTACGGGCTCTATGAAAGAAATCTCGATAAGCGCGTTTATACGCTCTTCGAGCTTCTTAATGTCTACTCTCTCCCCCTGTTTAGCAATCACTGCCTTAAATTCGCTCAGGGTGGCGTTGAGAGCCTTATCCCTCGCCGCCTTATACATTCTTAGATAATTTTCTATTTCATTAACAAGCCTCATTATCTCTATTTCTCTATTTAGATAGAATAATATCGTTAGCATTACAAACCATATTATCGCGTCGAGGAAGCTTCCCTGATCCACAGCGAGCCCCCCGCTATTCCCCCAGCGTAACGGCAATACGCCCTATATACACTTTCGCTTACCTTCGTTTTGGTGCGGGGGCCGGGATTCGAACCCGGGCAGGCCTTCGCCAGCGGATCTTGAGTGCGGGGCTTGACCTGTCCGCCCCCTTTACCTGGCTCGGGCACCCCCGCCCTTGAGAGGAATTTTCAGCGCGAAGATAAGTTTTCCGCGCTGTCAGACACAAGTCTCTTACTTCTCGCTTATTAAGTGAGCATACCTCATTATCTTCCTATAAGTGTCGATTATAGCTTCCGGTATCACCTTTGTTGACGCGATTACGGGCATAAAGTTCGTATCGCCCTCCCACCGCGGCACTATATGGAAGTGTACGTGGTCCTCGAGTCCGGCCCCAGCAACCCTGCCCAGATTTAACCCCACGTTGAAACCATGCGGATTCAGGGCCGCTTTAAGAGCCTCAATACTTGAGGTAACAAGTTTGGCTAGAGCTAATAGTTCTTCATCGTTTAGCTCACTTAACGAAGCTACGTGCCTTTTAGGAGAGACGAGTAAGTGGCCTGTATTGTAAGGGTACAGATTCATCTGTACGACTCCATAGCGCCCTATGTACAGTACTAGGGACTCCTCGCCGACTCCTTTCTCTATAGCCTTACAAATAAAACAGCCCTCTTCTCGCTTGATGGCGATATATTGCACGTACTTCATCCGCCACGGCGCCCATAGCACGTCCATAGTACTCGCCCAGCGCCACTACGCTCGGAAATACCCTAATAACCCTTCGGTCGCTGCAAGGTTACCTACTCATTCAGCTTGGCCCACCTAAGCTTTCTCTTTCCATAGGAGCTAAGATTTAGCTGGATTTAGCTGAGTGCCGCTTTGACTTGCAGCTAAGCGCAACCCTACAAGAAAAGACTGTGCCCATCCCAACGCTTATCCCTCCACATAGCAGTTTAAGCCTTCAAGCTGTATAATATGGCCTCGGTTCTGCGCAAACGGTTTAAAGGGGTATGAGGTCTCATAGCAGGTGGGCAGAGTGTTTGGAAGCGAGTTTGATGAGTGGTGGAAGCGCACTAGAAGACTCTTCGAGGAAATAGATAGATTAATTGACGAGATGATGCGCGACTTCGAGCGTGGCGTTTACGAAGCTCCTGAGCGGCGTGGTAAGCGAAGGATTGTAGGTCCCTACTTCTATGGCTTCTCTGTCACGATAGGCCCTGATGGAGTACCTAGAATACAGGAGTGGGGTAACATTAGGCCGGGTATTGGCCGTATAAGAGTATCCGAGTCTATCGAGCCCTTTACCGACGTAATAGAGGAGGAAGACGTTATAAAGATAATCATGGACTTACCTGGAGTTGAAAAAGAAGACATAGATATAGAGATTTCAGAGGAGGAACTCCGTGTCCAAGCGGAGCGAGGAGATAGGAAGTATTATAAGGTAGTCAAACTGCCCGCCAAGGTAAAGCCCGATACGGCTAAAGCACAGTACAAGAACGGCGTCCTAACGATCACCGTGGAAAAACTTGAAAAGAAGCGCAGACCTTCCGGGTACAAAGTCAAAGTCGAGTAACTAATGCCGTAATTCCCCAGATGGTCAAGTTTGAAGTAAACGGAGAGGGCGGGCAATGCCTAGCGAGAGCGTGATATTCGTAGGTAACAGGAGAACAATGAGCTACGTATTGGCGGCTGTGATGCAGTTTCAGCGAGGTGTCGATCGCGTAGTATTCAAGGCCCGGGGAAGAGCTATATCTAAGGCAGTAGATGCTGCTCAAATCTTAGTAAGTAGATTCTTATTGGACGTAAAAATTTTAGACATAAAAATAGGTAGTGAAAAAATAGAGACAGGTGATAGAGAGAGAATAGTATCTACAATAGAGATTGTATTAGGGCGCGAGCATTAGTCTGTCCAGAGCCTATATACTAGTAACCATAGGGCAGCAACTGCTAAAACTGACAACGCGAGAGCTATATGAGTAAGAATTAAACCTCCAGCTACAGCTACAGCATAGGACGACATTATTATCGATGCTAAGATGAGAGCAGAAGAATACTTGAGAGCAACCACTCGCTTCTTAAGCTCAGCTTTCTTACCCCATAATGGACACACTATGGCTACTGTAACAGATGCTATTGCTAAAGCTAGTACTGCACTGGCTATCATACATCTACAATCTCTGGAGGTTTCTCTAAATCTATTATTGGTATGCTGATCCAGCCAGGCTTAGTACCGTTCGACGCCTCAACTCTCTCCCCCCGCTCGTCGGTATGCACTAGTATGTACTTGCCCTTAATCTCTTCATTTCTTTCTATATAATAGAATAAAGGCAGTCCGTACAACTTGTAGTAGTCACGGAAAATAGCGTATATTCCGTAGTAGTGTCGACCGGACTTCTCAAAGTGAATAATGTATGTCCCATGGCCTAATGTCGCCATGGCCGAAGCAAAGCGAGCTAAGTCACCTAGCGATTTTAACTTGAAACTAATGCACTTAAGCACCTTTTTCTCCTCGCTCATGTTTCCACCCTAGTAAGCACTACTTTGAACATGTCGCCCTGTTTAATTCTCTCCAAAGCATCTAGGTACTCTTTTTCTACAGTTCCTAAAAGAACCGCGGGAAAACGCAGTCTCGTGTCTCGCAGAGCTATTGCTAGACATGAGAGGGGAGGGATTGCTATCAGTTGACCGCGGCTAGCTTTTGTAATTGTTCTCTCTAGTGGGAGATTAAAATTAACTATGAAGAGTACTAAATCGTTCCTTGTACTGGCACGAACCCTGAAAGGGGTCGCCTTCCACATCTGCTCGGTGATACGAGGTGCCCAACTTGCGTTGACCTTCGCTATTAATGTGAGATCATTGTTAAGCCCTTGGAAAACCGCGTTATATACTGCTGTTGCCGAAAAACCCTGTGCTCTCATCACTGATACAGTTTCATATGGGGTTATAAGTCCGCGCCTGAGAACAAGAGCAAAGAATGTAAGTTGCCGCTCCCACTCGTAATAACGCGGTGTGACGACGCAGCTCGCGTCCGATGGGTGACGACGCACTCGAATGCTGACCGCGCACTTTTTATCGTAATAGTACGCTCTTTGGCAGGTGGTGTTCACGAGGCCTGAGAGGCAAGTACGCGAGTTTATCAGCGTATGTTTAGAGGAGCTAAGTAAGTTAGACGAAGAAAGAGAACGTCTCATAATTCTTTGCAGAGAAATTATCCGGCTATCGAGGACTCTAGTCTCAAAAGTCCATACAGGTGAGAATCCTAGCTCTATACTAATCAGTCTACGTAGCATTGTTAGACAACTTTCAGAGTGCTCTTCGTCGAAGCCTGAGCTTTATTACACCGGAGGCGTGCTATCAGCGCTCACAGAGTACGTTGAGTCAGTCTCCCTATACTGCGTAGTCTGCGAGGACCGCATCCCCTCCCCTAGCGAGCTAGGGGTGACCGCAGCCCCCTACCTGCTAGGCCTAGCTGACCTTGTAGGAGAGTTAAGGCGCCAGGTGCTGGAACGCATAAAACATGAAGAGTACGAAGAGGCTGAACGTCTGTTTCGCGTTATGGAGTCCATCTATGACGCCCTAAGGCCAATAGCAATACCAGACGCTCTCGCGCCGGGGCTAAGGAGAAAGGTAGACATAGCGAGAGGTCTCGTTGAGAACACACGCAGGGACTTGCTCTTCTTTAGGAGGGCGTCCGAGCTTGAATCCAAACTCTCAGCCTCGCGTTAGGTTTCCAGTAAAAACGGCTCGAATGGTACAATCTATTATCGCAGAGAGAGTGATCGAGACAGACGAGTACAGGACCCCTCTTAGGAGAGTGGCAGGTGTAGACGTAACATATCGTGGAGACCTCGCAATAGCAGCTGTAGTCGTGCTAGATGCCCGTACACTGGAAGTCGTAGAAACGGCAACAGCCATCGTTAAGACAATAATACCCTACATACCGACACTACTAGCGTTCAGAGAGGCAGGACCCGCAGCAGCCGCTATAAAACGCCTAAACACAGACTTCGACCTTCTTTTTGTGGATGGAAATGGAAGATTGCATCCGTACAAGGCTGGCTTTGCATGCCATCTAGGGGTAATGTTAGACATACCTACAATCGGTATAGCTAAACGTTTATTGTGCGGTAAACTCGGCGAATGGCGAGGATCAGTAGCGCCCGTCTATTTAAACAGCGAGATAGTTGGTATGGCTGTCAGGACTCTTCCTAGAGCTAAACCCATATATGTTAGCGTAGGCCACAGAATAAGCTTACAAAGTGCAGTGAAACTAACGCTCTGGTACACGCGTCAGAGGAGAAAATTACCCCTCCCGCTAGCTTTAGCTCATCTACAAACCCAAAAAGAAGCCAGAAAAATCACTCAATATATATATAAATAGGAGACTAAATTATAAAGTTACTCCTCTAAGAGTCCTATTTTTATTTGTCTCAACACCCTTCTGGCGGCAAATTTTACATCGTCGACCACTACGGTTCTCCTCTTAGCATGCTGAGCAAGCGCCCATGCCTCTCGAGCAACGTTCCTTGCTATCTCTTCAACTACATCGCGTAGCGCAGCAGCAGCTTCTCTACTAACCCTATGAGCACCCTCTTGGTGAATAATTCTATAGAAAGGTGCTACCGGCAATTCTTTTCTCTTAGCCAATATCATCACCTGGCTATTAGTGGAATATGTTAAACTCTGTTAGAGGATTTGTCACTTCCTTCGTATAAATATTTCTCTCTAAAATCCATGTATCGCGTCCTGATGCATAAGGTAACATACCTTGTACATTACTGGCAGCATTTAAAGAATATTTGATACAAGCCAAAGATTGATTATAGGCTCCCGAGACGATAAGAAAACTCATTAAAAGGAAGGCTGGTGGGCCCGCCGGGATTCGAACCCGGGACCACCCGGTTATGAGCCGGGCGCTCTGCCGGGCTGAGCTACGGGCCCGTAAGTTTCTCCTTCACTCCCCCATTAAAAACTTCTCGCTAGCTAGATTCTCTGAAAATCGGCAGCTTTCTCGCTTAAGAGACATTTAGAGAATTAGGACAGTAGCTTCTTGATACGCTCAATGATTTTAGAGGTTGAACACAGAGGGAAACTGGATTCTCTTCTGCGAAGCTTTATGTATTTTACACCTAGCTTTTTTAATTCGTTCTCAAGTACATCTTGGTCAGGACCCAAAACTACAATATCAGGCTTTAGCCTATCTATAGTAGCACGTATGTTAAGAGGGCACTCACCTAGGTAGGCTTCACTAACATACTTTAGGGATTTTATTACTTCGAGCCGTTGATGTTCCGGAATTATAGGTTCACGTCCTTTAAGACGCCTCACGGTCTCATCGCGGGCAACCACTACTATTACTCGGCCTAACTTGCTAGCCTCTTTGAGGAAGTATATGTGTCCAGGGTGTACTATGTCGAACACACCTCCTACGAGTACTCTAGGAGGGCGTTCCCGCTGCACTTTCCAGCTAAAGCTTGCTAGTCCCAGTAGCCTGAGAGCGTCCAATAGGCCTTCAGCATATGAGGAGCAAGCTATACTAGTGATATAATCTGCCTTTGCAAAGTAGTGTTCAGCATCAGTTAGATATGCTTTTGCGAGGTCTACTATCTCTCTGCATTTAGGCTCAACCTTGATGGACTTTAGTGCATGCCTTACATTGTCTATGTACTTTTCAGCTCGCTCTCTAATCTCTCTATCCAAGCCTTTACCACCTCCCTTGAGGCACCACATAGTACAATAAGCGCCTCAGCCTCCAGAGGATGTAGTTTACCCGGAATAATTATCGAGTGTGGCGGGGGCCCTAAGTCGGACTCAGCAAGTTCGCCTAGAGTAGTAACCGTAACGGTACAGCTCTCAGTACCGACCCTTGCCAACCCTATTGCCAGTGTGCTCTCTGTAGCGATCTGTTTACCTTCCTTCTCTTCCATCTCTAGAAGAAGCTTAGCTCCCTCTGCTGCTGTCATGGCGATGCCGTCCTCTAATTTTAAGTCTAACAAAAAAAGTGTATGTAGCCCTCTCTTCAAGTTATCATACAGAACATAGTAAGGAGCTATAGGATAGAAGCCGTATTCAGGCTGTGGGTATACGATAGTTACTATCCGCCCAAATTTATAGGGTTGAAGCCCTGTAACACCAAAAACAGCAGTTATTATGGATGGTGCATTGAACACCAGGGTCCGTATCCCCATTTTTTCGGCCTCTATTCTAAGCCATATGTGTGTTGTTGCAACAAAAGGGTCCCCTGGAACCAACAAGGCTACTGTTTTCCCTTTGACAACTTCGCTTAATAAAGCTCTAGCGTTATGATTCTCAATATCTTTACGAGACAACGTCTTTAGCGGCTTACCTATCAACGAGGAAAGCTCCCTGATATCTAAGCCCGGAATCAGGCTCGTATACTCTTCAATAAACACTACGG
>CAZPLI010000030.1:0-15496 GCA_964587325.1 uncultured Thermofilaceae archaeon
GAGAAGATCAAGGAGTACAAGAACCTGCCCTTCGACGGTATCGGCCTAATGAGAGTCGAGTTCATAATGGCCAGCTACGTCGGCGAGCACCCGCTCTACCTACTCGAGACGGGCAGGGGCGATGTACTCGTCAATAAGCTCGCCGAAGGCATAGCTATGGTCGCACGCGAGATCTACCCAAGACCCGTCGTCGTCAGGTTTAGCGACTTCAAGACTAACGAGTACAGGCAGCTAAAGGGCGGAGAGAAGTACGAGCCACACGAGGACAACCCAATGCTAGGCTGGCGCGGCGTCAGCAGGTACATCAGCCCGCAGTACGAGAAGGCCTTCAGGCTCGAGATTGAGGCCATCAAGAAGGTCAGAGACGAAATGGGCCTCACTAATGTCTGGGTAATGGCGCCCTTCGTCCGCACGCTATGGGAGGCCGAGAAGTTCATCAAGCTACTAGCTGAGGAAGGCCTAGAGAGCGGCAGAGACTTCAAGATATGGGCAATGGCCGAAGTGCCTAGCGTAATATTCCTAGCCGAGGAGTTCGCTCGCTACTTCGACGGCTTCTCCATAGGCAGCAACGACCTAACCCAGTTAACTCTAGGCACCGACAGAGACTCTGCCATACTACCCAAGATAGACACGAGGTACTTCGACGAGAGAGACCCAGCAGTCAGAACGGCAATAGCCATGCTCATAGAGAAGGCCCACAACTCACCATACGGCTACAGGACGGTAAGCATCTGTGGCCAGGCGCCCTCGGTGTACCCAGAGTTCTGCGCGTTCCTAGTTAGGCAGGGAATCGACAGCATCAGCGTAAACCCGGACGTCGTGGTGAGGACCAGAGAGTTTGTAGCTTCTGTAGAGCGGAGGATACTCCTAGAGAGGGCGCTGGGCATCGAGCACTACGACGAGGACCTAGGCTGGCCGGTCAAGAGGAAGCGCAGAGGCCTGCCAGAGTTCAGGCCCAGGCGAGTAGACGAAGTAGAGTACTAGCATCTCCAACTATTTCCTTTTGTTTTTCTCGTTCTAACGTCAATACGCACACTAGGGTACATACTCTTTATGCTAATCCTCGAGGTAAGGTTCTCGTCCCCGTACGGCGCTACTTTAAAGGAGCTTTACTAGGCTAGTGACGATGACTATCTAGCTTAACCCTAAGAAGAGGTGCGTGGTTTTGGCAAGGAATGCCCTGAGCAGCAGCGAGCTCGTGCGCTACGACAGGCAGATCAGACTCTTTGGGCTGGAGGCCCAGCTAAGGCTTAAGGAATCGTCGGTGCTCATAGTTGGAGTTGGAGGGCTCGGCTCGCCTGTGTCAATCTACCGCGCAGCAGCTGGTGTAGGGCGTATCGTACTACTAGACCCAGAGAGAGTCGAGCTCAGTAACCTTAACAGGCAGATAGTCCACTGGACATCCGATATCGGCCGTCTAAAAGTCGAGTCGGCGGCGGACAAACTCAGGAAGCTTAACCCTGAGATCGAAGTCGAGCCTATAGCTGCTGCCCTAGACGAGAGCATCGCCAAGGAGCTCGTGGGCACTGTCGACGTAGTGGTCGACGCGCTAGACAACTGGCATGCAAGGTTCTTGCTGAACAGAGTCTGCGTAGAGCTAGATAAGCCCCTAGTCCATGCCGGCATAAAGGGGATGTACGGTCAGCTCACAGTAATCTATCCAGGGAAGGGGCCCTGCCTACAGTGCTTCATACCTAGGCCCCCGCCCGAAGAGGAAGTCTTTCCCGTACTCGGGACTACAGCTGGCGTTATAGGCGTTCTCGAGGCGAATGAGGTTATAAAACTGATCACTGGCTATGGGCAGCCCCTAATCGGTAAGCTACTAATCTATGACGGGACAAGTGGTGACATAAACATTCTAAAAGTAAAGAAGAGAGAAGGCTGTCCTGTGTGTGGCTAAGGGTAACGACTAGCGGCGCTACACTAGACAGAGTCAAGACGCTTTGTGAACGAGGCGTAACCGATTTTTAAGGTGAACAAACTCTGTCTGCTCGGGAGAGAATGTCTCCCCCAAGCTTCTTGTCTGTCTCGAACTTATACAAGGAGTACAGAGGCGGAATCGTAGCGCTTAGGGGCCTAACTTTCGAGTCTAACGCGAGAGTTCTAGCTCTCGTAGGGCCGAACGGTGCCGGGAAGACGACGTTCGTGAGGATATCCACAGGACTTCTGAAGCCTACGCGTGGAGAGGTCCACGTACTAGGTCTGGACGTCGAAGCGGAACGCTTCAAGCTAAAGAAGATAGTTTCGCTCGTGCCTCAAGACTCTAGGCCCGACATGGGCTGTACTCCTTACGAGCACGTAAAGTACTACTTGTTCTCGCGGGGCTACAGTCTGCGCGACGCTAAGCGTAGGGCTAGGGAGGTGCTAGAAGAGGTCGGTCTGTGGGAGCGTAGGAACGAGTTGTGTTCTAGGCTCTCGGGCGGCATGAGAAGGCTAGTAGTCCTAGCTATGGCTCTGGCCCCTGAGGTCGAGGTTGTGTTTCTAGACGAGCCCACGAGCGGGCTGGATCCTGCCAACAAGGTGAAGGTGTGGGGCATACTGAGGCGCGTCGCGCGTGGGGGCGTCCACGTACTAGTAACTTCGCACGACATGAGCGAGGTAGAGGAGCGGGCGGACGAAGTCGTAATGATAAACAGGGGCAAGCTTGTCGCTAAGGGAGCCCCAGAAAAGCTTGTATCTAGTGTCTCACACTTGACTCGTCTCGAGCTCACCTCGTGGCACGACAAGGAAGCTGTGCTCAGGCTCCTCAAGGAGGCACCCGAAACCGAGCGCGTAATAGACCTAGGCTCTGTCATCATAGCATACGCAGAAAGGGGCGACGTCCCAGCGCTAATCACCAAGCTCTCTGACCTGGGAGTAGAGGCTAGCATCTACCGGTGCGGCTTGAGGGACGTCTTCCTGAGGTGGACGTCATGATCAGTATGCATAGGGCGCTAGGAGTAGCGCTCTTAGTGTCGAGCAGGGGCCTTAGGTCGTGGTCTGTCTACGTGTCATCGCTACTCTCCACGTTCTGGTTCCTAGTAGTCTTCTACATACTTGGGGGAGTCAAGCTAGTCCCGCACGTTCTCGTAGGTGCACTAGTATCCTCGGTCTTCAGCGGCTGCGCCCACAGCGCAGTGTACGACGCGTACTACGGCCTAATAGGGCTGAGAGATGCCTTCCTAGCGTCGCCAGTCACCTCCTTCGAGTTTAGGGTAGGTGTGGCGCTTGGTCACCTCTTGCCATCGCTCTCGACGGCAGTAGTGTATGCTGCAGTGCTTGTCCTACTTACGGGCGCTAGCCCGCTGGAAGTCCTAGTGCTAGTGTTGCTGGTCGTGCTTCTCTGGGCTCTAGGCGTGTCCATAGGTTACCTCGTGCCAGCTAAGGACCTCATGGGGGCCGGTCCAAAGATAAGCCTAGTCACACGTATACTCACTCTGCTACCACCGATATACTACCCGTCGTACGTACTCCCAGAGCCTGTGAGGCCCCTAGCCTATCTAGCCCCGACATACAACGCCTCCGAGATAATCAAGGCGGCGTTAGGCGTCGAGCCTTTCACCTTAGGCCATATAGCAACGTGTGCAGTACTACTTCTCGTCCAGAGCATGGTAATTTTTGCTGCAGTTAAGAAGAGGACGCGAGCGGCAGAGTAAACTAGGTAGCGGCTCACCTGCCTAGACGAGCTCTAACAGTTCTTCGGCGCAAGAGAAGATTGCTGAAACTTTTATATAAATGTAAGACTATGTAGTCTTACTTGGTGCTAATATGTCTGAATTAGACTTACAGAAAGCTGGGCTGTCGCCTCGCAGGTATTGGCCAATGCCCTATTCCGGACTACCGGGGGTTCTGAACAGTGTAGGTTTAGTCATGGTATCCTTTGGCCTAGTGGCCCCGTTTCTGGGAGACTGGGCTCTAGCAATCCCATTAACCGGCATTGTACTGCTCCTCCTCTCTATTGGGCGGGAAGTCAGGGTTAGCAACGATGCCTTGGTCCTGTGCTATGGCTTTCCCGTGGTCTTCTACAGGCAGGTAGTGAAGGACGTTGTGGAAGTGACAGACCTTAAGAAGCTGAGCCGGGGGAGGCTAGCTAAGTACTTTAAGCTGCCGGTGGCGGTTTTCCTCGTAGTGGCTTTATTGCCTCTCGCTTACTTAATGGCTAGAGGACTCCGAGTTCCCCTGGTGTATTTAGTCTATCTACTGATACCCGTGGTTGTCTGTGTGCTTCTCATAGCATACTTTGTGCTAACTTCTACTGGCTACCTAAAGCTCCTAAAGCGCGTCCTTAGCTTCGTGGGGACTACAGTCTGTGTTATGAGTTTCTTCGTTGGAGCGACATATAGGAGCGTCCATGGCCACTCGATACTAGAGGACCCCCACGCCGTTGCAATGTGGATTATAGGCGTGCTACTACTCGCTTTCTTTTTGATCGCGTTCTCAATTTACACAGGTAAGAGGTCGGTGATAGTGATAGAGGACTCGCGAGGGAGGCACTATGCCGTAGTCGCGGTAGACGACGAGTCGGCACGCGAGTTCATGAGGGTCGTAGTAAGCAGGGTGATGGCGCGTGGTGGCGGTTCTCCCTAGTCGCATGGAAGAGGTGCTGCTGCTCGTCGGGGGGCGTGGGCTCAGGGAGTCTGAAGTAGCGAAGACCCTCGGCGTCACTAGGCAGACTGTGAACAGAGTCCTAAGAGAGGCTAGGGCCAAGCTTACCGAAATGTTTCTGGGCCTTGCAGAGGTCCTGAATGCCGACATAGTACGGCTTAACGTCAGCAAGGGCTTTGCTGTTCTAAGGAGCAGGCAGACACGCACTAAGATCTACGTTATTTACGTGCCTGGTCGCGGGCTCAGAGCAGTATTCGAGGGAGGCATAGACTGCTCTGGCGATAATGTGGGCCTCTGCACTGAGCTGGTCGAGGCTGCCAGCCAGTGGGGTCTAATCAAGCCTACGGGCAACACCGCGAGAGATGTAGAGCGGGTCCTAGAGGCTATGGAGGCGTGATAAGGGGTAGCCCACACTGTGGGCAAGGCGGGGCCACGTAGTACCCGACTCTATCGAGCTCGAGGGGGCCTACGTAGGGTACGAATCCCTCTGCTAAGGCTTGTGCGAAGAAGACTCTAATGTTGGTGAGATCTGTGGGGTAATCTATCACTAAAACTAGCTTGCCTGCCTGCCTTGCTTCTCTAAGCAAAGCTAGATCATGCTCTACTTCGCTCTCGCTCCGCTTTTCGTCACCTAAGAACCATGTGTCTTCCTTGCCCACGCCGTCGATTGCGCTGAGGTAGCGTTTGTCTCGCAGGAGCTCGAGCCCGTTCTGAGGGAACACTAAGAACTCACGCTTAATGCTCTTGACGTACCTAGAGATGTTGACCACAAGCTCTATCATGTATTCCCGCGCCTTTCCATACCCTTTCTCCTCCCAGTACTCGTACACGTCGATCCCATCGAGGTATACGCCGTCGTAGCCAAGCTCGACTATCCTCTTAAGCCTCTTGAACACTATGTCTTGCCACTCTCTGTACCAATACTTCACGAAGTAACAGCCCGGCCAGTCAGGGTTCTCCTCCCCTAGCCAAGGCGGCGGGTTAGAGTACCACGAGGTATCCCAGTAGTCCCTATAGTCCTCTGCCTCGCCAATGTCTATGTACGCGAGCACTATCTTGCCTGTGGACTTCAGCCTCTCTAGATCTTCTTGGGTAAAGCCCGAGTCGTCGGGGTCGATTACCAATAGGTCTACGGGTAGGCTCTCTAACTCGCTCAGGTTAGCGTTCTGTAGCTGGTAAACCCACCTCCTTACCCACAGGGTCTCAACCCTCAAGTCGTGTACGGTGAGGCCTAACCTGCGCAGGGCCTCCTCTTGGAGAGCAGTAGGCGATGGGCTGGACGGGTCCTCGACCCAGAAGACCCACGTAGCCACCGCGCTGCATACTCGCTCCTCCCACGCCGTTGCATTCTCCACGGCCTCTAGCATTGCTGCGGTGTCACTAAGCATCTTGGAGTAGCGTAGCCAGTTCTCCTCCGCGTTAGAGGGCAGCGTTAACCTTTCAACTTGCAGTGGCGGCGGGGTATGCTCTGCATTAAGCCTCAATAGATCTGCTACTACCTCTAGGGGGGCCGCGACTACCCTCCGGCCCGAGAGATTCCCTCTAGCGATGTCTTTAATCAAGCCCCTAAGCATCGCGTTAAGAGTAGTGTTCACCAACTGGCTCGCTCTCACGCTCACTACGCATGCATCGGCTACGCATGCAGCAGGAGGAGAGTAGGGGGCCAGCAGGAGTAAGCCTTTGCCATAGGCATAGGCTCTCGGCGTCCGAGCGCCGAGCGATATCACCAGCCACCCGTTTAGTGCAGTCTCGTCCAGTACGTGAGGGCCGTACTCGCCCCACGGTAACACTAAGACTCGCTCTGCAAGTCTCACGCCAATGCTCCTTAGCTTGGCGAGCGATGCGTCGATTTCTGCTCTTACCAACCTTTTAGGTAGCCTCAGAAGCGAGGAGTGAGAGTATGTATAGCACACGACACTGCCCGCCGGCTGCAGGACGTGTTCCAGCCCTCTAGAGCCACGCTGATTGATAGCTGGGTAAAACGCTACGGAGAACGGCAGGCCGGTACTCGACAATAGGTTCACGTACTCTGTGACTGGTTCCTCCGCCTCGCTAGTCCAGGTGTCAAGCTCCAAGAGGAAGGCAACCTTGAGCACGCTACCGTTGATCAACGCTAGAGCGGAGTCCACATCTAGGAGCTTCCTCTTCACGGCCTCGATGGCTGTCTCTATAAGCTGCGTTTTCTCTCTGATTGCATCTAAAACGAGCTCCGGGTTGCGAGAGTAAAGCTCGAACAGCACATCTCGTTCTGCTTTATTCAGCTCTCGCGCCAGTCTCCCTAGAGCGTCCGGAATTACTACGCGTACGACTGCCTTGGAGACTGCAGTATTGCCGTAAGGGTCAGTGGCTACTGCCTCGACCAGAAGCTTCCCTACCCTCTCAGGCTTTAGGGCGGCTGTCCACACGTTACCTGTTCTCTCAAGAGTGACAGGTGTCCCGTTGACTCTCACTCTTATGCTAGCTATACCGCTACTATCCTGAGCCTCTACGATCAATCGTAGCTCTTCGCCCCACAGGATCTCGCTAGGTACGTGCAGCTTTAGGTGCGGCTTATCGTAAGCTGTAAAGTAGAAGCACCCCTCTTTACTCCAGTAAAGGACCCGGTAGACGTATACGCAGAACCCGTACCTTCCTTCCTCTCTTGCTACGAACTTGACATACTCCGATCGATGCTCAACGGTAATACCGCTAGGCGTCCAGACAACTATTTTGGTTGGGCAAGGGAAGCCTCTAAGGCTAACGCTGATCCTCTGTTCGAGACCTACAGGCACTTCTCTCTCGTAACTCACTTTCTCAATGTGCGTGGTCAGAGCTAGTCCCACAACAAGTAGAGGTAGAGTTAAGGCTAGGGCTATGACCACAATTAAGACCTTTCTCGGCACGACCACTCCCCAGACTCGCTTGACTTCTGCAGGTACGCTAAAAAGACATGCTCTGATTGGCGTGCAGAGTTCGATGATGCGTTCGGATGACGTGGCATTAAGAGTAGCTGTCAGCAGTTTAGTCTAAGAGAGCGAGAGGTGATTCTTTGTGTGACGTCTACGCTTAGGATTAAGGCGAGGCCTTGGCCGTAGCATCCTTCCTGCGATTAGAACTGTAAGGGCGTACAGAATCGTGAAGAGTAAGGCTAGGAGTGTCATAGTAGCGAGCGCTTGGTCTGGCAGACGTGGTTGGCGTCCCAGCGAAGCTTGGCGTCATGGGCGCGTAAAGATTACTATACACCTTTTTCCCTCATCCTTTACAAAATGGTTTTCCCTAGTGGGGATGGGCTTTGGCGAATTTACTAAGCAGGCTGCGCACATACCTGCGAGTCTTAGCTAGGAGACCCTGGATGCTACTACTGTCAGTCTTACCCTTTACCAGTGTAGACGTCTGTCCAGGATGCCCATTAGCTGCAGCGTGTCCTGTGAGGCTGGCTGTGACGGCTTCTATCTTCGCAGCGCTAACTAGTGCCATGATACATCTACGCAGGGGCTACGAGAGCTAGCGAAAGTCGCGAGCCTAACACTGGTCCTCTGTATTATTATAGCGCTAGCTAGTGTTCTGTCAAGCAAGCCCGGAGCCGACGCGCTGTACGTTTCACCTAAGGTTGTACAAGTGCCTCCTGGAGGGAAAGCGACAATAGAAGTTAGAGTGGAGTTCGCTCACAGGCAGCCATGTCCCTACTCTGACTGGAAAATACTCTACGAAGTAGTTGAAGGCGACGTTGAAGTAATCGAGGCATCTAAGCCATCTATTGAAGCTAGAAGCGCGACTATGACGATCACAATACAGGCCAGGGGTAACGACACGCTCTCGGTGATCTACAAGTATGGTACTGGGTGTCTCTTCGGCGATGAGGAAAGAGCAGAGGTTAAGGTAATAGTGGCAAAAGAGGCTGTGAGCCAGCCTCAGCCTGCTGAGGGACTTGAAGCGGCGTATCTAAAGGCTGCAAAGGCGTTGTACGAAGCCCGCGGCCTTCTTCTGCTAGTGTTGGCGCTAGCCTCCCTCGCAGTAATACTATTCCTCTCGAGGCGTGGGTCTAACCCGCGTCCCGGTAAGCGTAAGCTGACTATCGTTAGGGAGATGGTAGCTGCTATAGTCTTCGTGCCCTTCGTATTAGTCCCTGTGGCCCTAACGGGCAGTATCTGTCCCTGCATGATTGGAGCGTTGCAAGAAGGAATCCTGACACTATTTAAAGGAGTCACGCTAAGCGATATTCTCTCTAACTCTATCTTCAAGTGTTCATAGTCTCTGTGCTAGTCTCCATTATAGTAAATAGACTATGGTGCGGGTGGTTATGTCCAGTAGGCGTAGTACAAGACTACCTAGCAAGGCTCTACGGTAAAATCAAGGTTCCTCCTAAGACTGACTTGTATTTTCAGTCTTAAAGTACCCTGTACTGATGGTCACAGCTACTCTTGTAGTCCTGATCCAGACGTACTGGTTCTGCTTTGACGCGTGCTTTATTCTTCCAGTAACGAGTGCCATAAGATCCCTAGCTGTCAGCATTAACCTGCTACTGATAAAGGAATAGCAGTGATCATCCTATCGATCCTAATTCCACGCTCCTTCTGCAAGTATCTATGCCAGCTCGGGGCGCTACTAGAGCTATTGTCAATGGCTAAACTAAGGCTGCTAAAAGTCGCGCCAACAGGGAAGTGTAGGAGCTGTACTGTGTGCTGCTGTTCGCCGAGTATGTCCAATGGGTCTCCAAGGCCTGGAGCTCCTGAATGCATATCGTGCGGTAAGTGTATAGACAGTTGCCCGTTCGGCGCTGTAAGCCTTAGACGTGAGTGATCGGGAGCGCTAAATTAACACTCGCAATTACATATTTTCTCACATATTTCTCGTATATACTCGGGAGGGCAGACTTCCTCCGGTCCCAACGCGTCTACCGCTGCCTTTATGAGCTCTAGAGACCTCCTGAGCAGTTCTCTGACGAATTCTCTGCCTTCTTGAGTTAAAGCGTATACGCGCTTATCACGTGGCCCCACTTTACTGACTTCTAGTAGCCCCGCTCTCCTAAGTCTGTGTAGGAAGGGGTATACCTGGGAAGGGCCTATGCTAGTGCCTAGCATTTTTTCCAAGTGCTTCATCACTTCGTAGCCGTGCTTAGGGCCATTATACAGCAAAATCAAAGTGTACAGCTTAATAACTGTGTTCACTCTAATGCTCGAGTACTTTCTTGAGGGAGGCAGAGAGTAATTGCTCATTAAGCTCACCAGAAAGGTGAGCCTTCACAGTCCATTTTAGCGGTTACGCACACGTGGGCACGAAAATAAGTTAGACTGTATAAGTTACCTAGGGGGGATGAGCCCCGCTCGGGCTTACTGAGCAGTGATGCTATTCGCCAGCGGGCGACCCCCTAGGCTATTCACTGCTCCTTGTTAACTGGTTAACTAGATCAAACACTGATGCCATTAAACTCCTGGGCTCGACGGGAGGTCCGCAGAGGGGGTCCAGGGACAGACCAAAGGCGTCCTTAATTGCGCGTGCGATGTTTGTGAGATGCTCGGTAGAGTAAGAGCCTAGTAACTCGAGGATGTTTTCTCTTTCTTCTCTTGTAGCTCGCCTTAAGTCCACTAGTAGCGGGAGAAACACGGGTCTTATGTAGCACTCACTGGAGAGCAATGGTACGAAACTCTTGTCTGCCTCGGATAAGGGTCTGTGCCTTGGTGCTGGTGCGCCAAGCTCTTCGCAAATCTCTCCAAATAATGTCGTGAAGGGGTGCCTGAGCAGCCCTTCTTGCTTCCTCTCCTCAGCCAAGTGCTTGGCCTCCAGCATTGCAGTGGCTACAAACGCCATCTTGACAAGGTCTGTTACGTCGTCGACTGAATACAAAGCGCAACAGAGGATCGTGCGGTCAGACGCGGAACCTAGCGGGGTTCCTTGCATCGCTTCAGCTAGCCTAAGAGCTTTTTTCTCATCTTTCACATACGACTGTAGGCTGTTGATCTCCTCCTTTTCCCTAAGAAGGAGTAGCACGGGCAAGAACAATGGTAACGAGTAGTCTAACGCCACCTTAATCACTGCGGCATAGAAGTTCGGCAGGAGAGACAGGTACTGAGTCCTAGAGCGTAGAAACGCTTCGTAGTCGTTGTCAGTCTCGACACGTCTAGCTTTTTCAGGCAGGAGGAACGCACTTCTAAGCCTTTGAATGAGAAGCCTAAGGCTCTCAGGACCTTCTGGCTCCTTCTCGATTACGGAACCTGGGATTTCAAGCAGAGGCACGCCCGACAGCCTGAATCCTTCTCTCAGAGTCAGTGCAAAGACCAACCTCTCACTGATAAACTCGCTCTCCAAATTGTAAGGGATAGGCTCAATCGCTAGAGGGTTTTCAACTATCACAGGAAGCCCTGCTTCGTGAATTCCTAGGAGTAAGGTTGCCAGCGCCTGATCTGCGTCGCCGTAGGGGATTATCACGGTGCTACCGTCGTGAAAGAAAGCAGAAACAGCTGTGTCATAAAACCCTAGTTTGAGGAGTACAAAGCCGCGTTTTTCGACCAGCTTCTCAACTTCCTTGCGGTCCATCAAAATATGGATTCCCTGCCATGGTCTTTTACATTTGCGGAAACCGCGACATACAATATATATAACTAGTCTTACATGTTGACTTATTAACTACCTAATGTGGTCCAACTCGATGCTTGAGGAAAGAGAGCTGAGAGAGCTCATAGCTAGGAAGGCTAGGGAGCTATACTTACTACGTAGGGGGGACAGCGAAGGGAAGTGTCCCAAGGAACCATTACCAGTCGATAGTAAGGCTCTTAGCGAAATACTAGCGCGGTGCGATGTAGTTCTTGCAGACTTCTGGGCTCCATGGTGTGGAGCGTGCAGGCTCGCAGAGAGGGTAGTAGAGGCTATTGCCAAGAAGTACGGTGGCAGAGTCGCTGTAGTTAAGGTAAACATAGATGAGAACCCTGACCTTGCCCAAGCATATGCTGTCACTAGCATACCTACACTTATCCTGTTCTACAAGGGCAGAGAGTATAGGCGTTTTGTAGGCTTTCACCCCTTGCTAGGTGCTAGAGTAGCAGCAGAGATAGAAAGGTTGCTGGGTCAGACCCGCGGTTTCTCTTCACCTCTCAGGCCCTAGCGAACCTCATCAATCCCGAGATTAATCAGCTACTTGGATGATTAAGGCTATTGCCTGAGGACCTTAACTATACAGCGAGGAGGTACGTGTCTTGCGAGATACACTAGGCTGGAGGCCCTATACACCGGGATTCCAAGTGAGGCGAGGAGGTCGCCGTCAACAACTAGTACTACCGGTGTTCCCGGTCGCCGTCGAGCGGTGTCCCAAGCATCTTCCAAGGATTTCGTGAGGTGTACGTACAGCCTCTTCATAGGCTTAAGCCCTTCTCTCATGATCGAAGGAAGTTTCTCTGCCTGCGTACCGTGGTAAAGCCTCCCCGGCCTAGCCACAACAGGGTACCTTACTTTGACAGTATAGCTATGCCCGTAAGTCGCTCTGATTTTCGCGCCAATTACCTCGAATCGCCCCTTCGGATCTAGCTCAGCAACAGCCACAATGTGGTCTCTTGAGACCCATGAGTAATCGCTCTTCTTCCATTCGTGCACAGCTCTCAGTAGATCATCGATCTTCACAAAGCCCTCCGGGTCAGGAGAGAGACCGCCAGCTTCAGGGAAGTGGCGTAAGAGCCCGCTCATGAGCTTGCTGAGTCTCAGTCTGCGATAAGAGTCGAGGAGCAATTCGGCTGGCTTACCGCAGTGAACATCTTTCTCGGTGAACGCGCCACACACCCTACACCTGTAGATAGGCTTCATAGCCTGTTACTTCGCCCCCAGTTTTCTGATGGTATCAGCTGGCCTGAGGCTGTCCTATGCTCAGTGGTGCGTTTCTAGAAGAACCTCACTGGATTACGTGAAAGTTATTGTTTGCTCCTTACGGTCCAGGTAGTTTTTTAGCCTAGGCTATGCATGGAGTTCTCAGGCTAGAGCGGATCAAACAGTAGAGAGTTGAGGCTTGGAGAGGTAAGCTGTTATTCTTCTGAACTAGGTGTCTGAAGCTCGTCGAGCGGCTCGCTCATGACTAGTAGTATGTCATACATTCTCCCCGACTTTACGAGTTTCTCGTACGCGCGCCATATTCTCTTGGCAGTGACTAGGCCTGCATAGAACCCCTTCTCCTCGAGTCTCTGTCTCACTTCGTCTACGAGCTCGGCTGGGTGTATGTAGGGCTTCTTGGCTAGGACCTCTATTACTGTCTCGGCTACGTCGCTGTCGCGAGGGTAGGGCTTCTTTCTACCCCTTCTCCCCATAGCTAGCGACCTTCTTTAGCTTCTCGAGGTTTACGCGTTTGATCCCGAGACCTGGCTCTAGGGGCACTGAACGTATGCATGCATCTAGGCCCGCGCCGCCCTCCTCTACTATGTCCTCAGCAAGTAGTATGTCAGAGTCTAGGTCGTAGTACACGATGTTTCTGAGGGCAAGCGCTACGTGGACGCCAGCGGTTATACCTAGCTTAGACTCTCCCATGCACCCAATCATGTTCTTTATACCATGGGCCTCGCAGGCCGCTGCGACTTTCAGTGCGCCCCATACGCCGCGGCTCTTCATGAGCTTGATGTTGACTATGTCTACAGCATCGGCCTCAGCGAGCCTCGCGACGTCAGACGGCGTCTTGGCGCTCTCGTCTGCGGCGATGGGCACCGGGCTCTCTCTCCTCACCTTGGCCAGTCCCTCTATGTCGTTCCACTTAACGGGTTGTTCGACGAGCTCTATGTCGTAAGTTGCGATGCGGTCGATTACTCTCACAGCATCCTCTACGCTCCACCCTTGGTTCGCATCGACGCGTATCTTCACTCCTTCGCCAACGGCGTCCCGCACGAGCCTCACTCTCTCAACATCGCGTTCCGGGTCCTCGCCTAGCTTAAGCTTGAGAGTCTTGAAGCCCATCTCCACGTACTTCACAGCGCGCTTGGCCATTTCTTCAGGTTCCATTATGCCTATAGTTACGTCCGTCTCGAGTTGGTCTCTGTAGCCACCCAAGATTCTGTACAGGGGCAGGCCTGCTTCCTTAGACAGCAAGTCCATGACCGCTATGTCTACGGCAGCCGCCGCCGAAGGGCTCAGCTTACGTTTCATTACGTACTCGTAGAGGGTCTCAGGTCTCACCTCGCGACCCAAGAACTCGGACACTATGCTACAGGCGTCTTTCACGGCACTGTCAAAGGTCTCCCCGAGAATTCTCCCTGAAGGGCTACCCTCACCCCACCCCTCTAGCCTGCTCTCCGAGACCAGTCGGACGACTATGTTTCTGGACACTACTGAGGTCCCGAGAGCTATCCGGAATGGCTCCACGTACTTGAGCTCCACCGTATAGACTTCAGCTTTAACTATCCTCAACCAGGTCACCCCCGCCTGCGTCAGCTCACCTCCTTCTCGTCACAGGTCAGCCAAGGGGTTGTCTTCATCCAGTGCTTGTAGTAACCGCGCGTAGCTTATATCTCCTTGTCACCAAATAGGGCAGGGGGATGATCGAGTCCGCCCATAGCCGAGCGATGCGGTAGCGAATCCGGACTGACCCCCTTCCTTCTCCTTTAACTGTCAGCTCAATCCGTAGGATGTTGTGGATGTGCAGTCCCGTTTATAGACTCGGACGTTTTACATCACATGGACAGGGAAGGTGGCATACATGGCTGGAGTTATAGCGTATCGAGAGGAGTACTCGCGTATAGCCTTTACTCCTTTCTCGCTTAGGGATGTTTGGAGTGGTAGGGTCAGAGTCCTAATGAGACTCTACGAGGAGTTAAGCCTGAGCGCGTGGCTGACGATTGAGTGCCCTGGGCCTGCGAAGCGCGAGGACATAGCCCTAGTTCACGACGAGGGCTACATCTCCTACGTAGAGAGAATGAGCAGGGAGGGGCGTGGGTACCTAGACTACGGCGATACCCCAGCTTACCCCGGAGTCTACGAGGACGCGCTCCTCGCTGTCGGAGGGACTCTCCTCTGTGTCGAGAAGGTGCTAAGCGGTGTGAGAGTAGCGTTCAACCCTCAGGGAGGTTTTCACCATGCTAAGCGCAGTGGCGCCGCAGGGTTCTGTGTCTTCAACGACGTAGCCTTAGCTGCCGTGCTCCTAGAGCGCGCCGGGTTGAAGGTAGCTGTGGTGGACGTGGACGGTCATCACGGAGACGGCACGCAGGAAATCCTCTACTCAAAGCCTATCCTAAAGGTGTCCACACACATGTACGCTCTGGGTTTCTATCCGGGGACGGGGTACATTAACGAGCTAGGCGAGGGCGAGGGGTACGGGTATAGCGTCAACGTGCCTCTGCCCCCGACTGCAGGCGACGATGCTTTTCTGTACGTGCTGGACGAACTACTAGGGCCTTTACTTAGGAGTTATAAGCCCGACGTTGTAGTGCTCCAAAGTGGTGCCGATTCTCATGCGGGAGATCCTCTCGTTGGGCTCGAGCTGACAACCCTATCGTACCTCCGGCTTGCGGAGCTGGTGGGAGAAGTCGCTAAAGGCTTTGTGGTACTGGCCGGAGGTGGCTATCAGAGGGAGGTAGCTCCGCGCGTGTGGCTTACGGTGATTCTCACACTCGTAGGCGCGCCCGCTGAGCTCATAGCCAAAGTGAGGGACAGCAACGAGGGTACGAGGTCTCCTCCAAGAGTGATGGACATTGTCAGGTGGAGGGTCAAGGAGTTGAAGGCTAAACTGTCGCGCGTGCACGGTCCGCTGTGAGCCACCTTTTTAGGTCGGCTAGGGCCTCCACCGGTCCAGTGAGACTGCTCAGAGTTAAGGGGGTCAGGGTTATCTTTCCTTCCACAAAGACTGAGTAGACATCCGTTCCCGGCTCTGGATCAACAGGTTGCCCGTAGAGCCAGTAGTAAGGTAGTCCGCGAGGGTCCCTCCGCATCATAAGAGCATTGGCAAACCTCCTGCGGGCCAGTGGGGCTACGG
>CAZPLI010000031.1:0-15406 GCA_964587325.1 uncultured Thermofilaceae archaeon
GCCGGACGCTCTCCCGCTGAGCTACCGGGGCTTCGGGAGATTATTTCATGCTGGGGGTATATTTTCTTGGCGCTCTATTCCCCTCTCGTTCAAGGAGTTCGCTGGCTCGTAACACTAGGACTTCTTTCTCGGAAATTTTTGGTAATAAGGAAAGTAGGAGAAAAAAATTACAATAGGTTTGAGAGGTCTATCTTTTCTCCTAAGACCTTCTTAAGTCTCTCTGCTGTTTCCCATGGAGTCTCTTTTACTACACTTGTACCGCTAATCACGTTTGTGAAGCCTGTATCGTTCTTGTAGCGAGGTACTATGTGAACATGTAAGTGGTCTACGCTGCCGCCTGACCACTGGCCCAAGTTAACGCCTATGTTAAAGCCGGTTGGGTTATACTCCTTTCTGAGCACCTCGACTACTTTGATTATAAAGGGTAAGAGTTCCTTCCTCTCGGTCTCGTTAAGCTCGGTGATATCCTCAATGTGTCTTTTAGTTACTAGCATCACGTGGCCTGTGTTGTAAGGCCACCAATTGGCTATGAGGATCCAAGACTCGCTCTCACAGATTATCTGCTCTTTGTAGGGATTACAGAGAGCGCACTGTCCTCCAGAACCCTTCTCCAATCGGTAGCTTTTCCTTCTGGGACTATATAGCGCCATAACTATCACCTAAGACTGGGCTTAGGGCCTGGGAATATGCGGTGCGCGACGCCAACGCGGTAACACACTTTCAGGTTCGTGACGAGAGCTATCCAGGCCATCCCTGCTAGGAGGAACCGTAGGTCTATGTGTGCAAGGAAGCTACAGACAGCTAGTATCAGAGTCCTTACGTCTCGACCATCTGACAGTAGTAGCGGCCACGCGACGTCGCCTCCGTTCAATGCTTTTTTGACGAAGAAGGAGGAGTACGACGTCATTAGGCTTCCTAGCACTGCAAACAGACCTATAAGCCATGCTAGGGCCGAGAGTGAGGGGCCTAGGTCGAGGGCAAGTCTATAGGTAACTGCTATCATTATCAAAACGTCCATGTACCTGTCGAGGACTGTATCGTAGAACGCGCCTAGCTCGCTAGTCATCTTCTTAAGCCTAGCAAGCTCTCCATCACAACCATCAAGCATGCTTCCTAGCTGTGCTATGAGCCCGCCAAGCCAGTACCAGCCAGCTAAGTACGCGGGCACGGACTGCAAGGTCACTAGGAAGACTATCCAAGTGACCTGGTTAGGTGTGAGGCTTGTCTTTGCTAGAAATCGTAGTGTTATTTGCTGGGAGAACTTGCGGTTGATGTACTTGGATACAGGGCCGTCGGCAGCTTTACCAAGCGACGACGAGCCCCCTTTCATCGCTTAGCACCGGGGGCACTTATACCACCGCAATCGTAGTATATTGGTGTTACTTTTTCTCCTAAATTTTCAAAGAGGCCTGGACATCTTAAGCTCGTCGCGAATGCATCTCTTGCGTTCTCACTACCCTACTCATTCACGGGTTAGAAGCCCTGAATTAGTCTAGAATATAGACTTATAGCTCAAGTGTATTGTTAATCTCTTTCTAGCATAAAAATTAGTTTCTTTAGGGTCTTGCAGAGTTTTTGTAGCGTTTTACTCAGAGGCTGCGAAGAGCACGCTATGTACTGTGTTGGTCCAGGGGCTCGTTTGCTTACGCTTCTTAGCCCTCAAACTAATCAGCTGGGATACCCGTATAGCGGTAACCAGTGAGGTTTCCCCCTTCAGCTTATGGAATGCTCTTAGCTTTCTCATGCCGACCATCATGGTATATAAACGTGTAGTGGATGAGGAGGGGGGATGCCGACATGTCGGCTGAGGCCTACGAGGTCGTAGAGGTGCGCGAGAACAAGTTGCTGGGGAGAAGAGAAGTCAAGTTAAGGATCGACCACTTTGGTAAGGGCACTCCGACTAGAATGGAGGTACGGAAGAAAGTCGCTGAGATATTCAAGGTGGGCATCGACCACGTCTATGTTAGGAAGATAGAGACTGAGTACGGCATGAATGTCAGCTGGGCTACCGTTCACGTATACGACGACCCTAAGCGCGCATTAGAGATAGAGCCAGAGTACATTATAAAGAGGAACCAGGCTGAGGAAGAAGGGAAGAAGGAGGAGGGAGAGTAGGATGGCGCACGTACATAAGCTTTACGAGTACGACTACAAGACTGGTAAGATCAGGCTCAAGAACAAGAAATGCCCACGCTGCGGCCGTGTAATGGCTCACCATCTCAAACCTGTTGAGAGGTGGCACTGCGGACACTGCAACTACACTGAGTTCGTCACTGCGCGTAAGAAATGAGGGAAATGGAAGTAATAGTCCTAGGCATTGAGAGTACTGCACATACGTTTGGTGCAGGTATAGCTACGTCTGATGGCCGCATCCTCTCTAACGTTAACGACGTCTATAAGCCTCCTCATGGCGGTATACACCCCCGCGAGGCTGCAGAGCATCACAGCAAGGTAGCAGCTGATGTTATTGCAAGAGCGTTCGACGAGGCTGGCGTAAGCCCTAAGGAACTCAGTGGCGTGGCTGTTGCTCTAGGGCCTGGAATGGGCCCCTGCCTGAGGGTTGGCGCGACTGTCGCGCGGACACTAGCCCTTCTTTACGACTTACCGTTAGTGCCGGTGAACCACGCAGTGGCGCACATAGAGATTGCTAGGCTTACTACGGGCTTCAAAGACCCGTTGGTTGTCTACGTTGCGGGAGGGAATACCATAGTGACAACCTATGTTGAAGGTAGATACAGGATATTTGGCGAAACGCTTGACATTCCATTGGGTAATTGTCTAGACACATTCGCGCGGGAAATAGGGCTAGGAATGCCTGGCGTGCCTAAGGTTGAGGAGCTAGCTAAGAAGGGAAAGCGCTACTACCCATTACCTTATACGGTAAAAGGACAGGACTTATCCTTCTCAGGACTGCTGACGGCAGCTCTAAGGCTGCTACGTGAGGGGGCAAGGCTGGAGGATGTATGTTACAGCTTAGTGGAGACTGCATATTCGATGCTCGTAGAGGTCGCTGAGCGAGCGATGGCTCACACCGGAAAGACCGAGCTCACGTTAACTGGTGGTGTTGCAAGAAGCCCTCTTCTCTCGGAAAAACTTAGGAAAATGGCTGAGGCTAGAGGCGCAGTCTACAAGCCTGTTGAGCCGGAGTACGCTGGCGACAATGGCGCAATGATAGCTTACACCGGCGCACTCGCGCTGAGCGCGGGGGTCACTGTGCCCGTAGAAAGGAGCTTCATCAGGCCTCTGTGGCGAATGGACGAGGTGGAAATACCTTGGAGGAGCTCCTAAAGAAGCTCGAGAACGAGCTCCTTGGTATAGTGCCAGCCTTCAGGCCCTTACGCCCTCTCGCGGTCGGTGCGGAGGCAGCCCTATTTCTCGGCGAAATGCATGGTATGCGGGTCGTCGCTAAGTACCGCTACCCAAAGGAGTACAGGGTCACCGAGCTTGACGTGGAGCTCAGGCGCAGGCGGACGATTCGGGAGGCTAAGCTGCTCAGTAGGGCGCTCGAGTCGGGGGTCTCCGTACCTGCTCCTCTCTTCGTAGAAGAGGACAGTGGCGTGCTCGTAATGGAATACGTAGAGGGTCCTCGCCTAAAGGAGGTGCTAGACGAGCTAGGGCCCGACGTCTCGAAGGTCTTCAGAAGGCTTGGTGTGTACGTGGGTAGGCTCCACGAGGCAGGAATAGTCCACGGCGACCTCACTACTTCGAACGTCATAATGACGGCGGGAGGGCCTGTACTCATAGACTTCGGGCTCGGCGACTTCACGAGGGAGGACGAGGCAAGGGGAGTAGATCTACACCTCTTTCTAAGAGCACTGGAGAGTACTCACCCCATGCTTGCCCGTTCTCTCTTCGAGGAGCTGCTTGAGGGATATGCTGAGGTAAGAGGTGTCGAGGCTAGGCGAGAAATGGAGGAGAAAGTTCGCGAGATAAGGATGCGAGGGCGCTACGTTGCAGAACGCCGCAGGAAAACTTTAAAGAGCGTGAGGAGTGTGTGGGAAGGCCATGAGGAAGAGTAAGGAGAAAGGTAAGTCTCACTCAACGCGACCACCTCACCCTACGAAGCCCTCATGGCTCAAGTATACACCGACTGAGGTAGAGGAGCTAGTAGTCTCGCTGGCTAAGAAGGGGTATCCTCCCTCCATGATAGGGATCATCTTAAGGGACCAGTACGGCATCCCGCTCGTCAAGGCTGTTACTGGCAAGAAGATATCTAGAATTCTGAAGGAACACGGGCTAGCACCCGAGATACCCGAGGACCTCTACAATCTCATGAAGCGAGCGGCGAAAATCAGGAGGCACTTAGAGGAGCATCCCAAGGACTATCATTCGAAGCGCGGCCTACAACTAGTTGAGTCCAAGATACACAGACTAGCTAAGTACTACAAGAGGAAGGGTATTCTGCCGCCAGATTGGAAGTACAAGCCGGAGAAGATCAGCATCTTCGCGTAGCTGTTTTCTCACAAGTTACTCTTTAACTGCTGCTGCGTATAGTTATTTAGCGTAAGCATGTTAGACCAGCTACTTTCAGAGTCCAAGGAGGATAGACTCAGAAAGCTGCTGGAGGGCTTACGTAAAGCAGCTAACGCTCTCGAGGATGCCAGTGCACCGGTGCTCGTGGTTACACACTACGATGCTGATGGACTCTGCGCAGCCGCCGCTCTCACTATAGCTCTCGAGAAACTAAGCCTGCCTTATCAGTTACGCGTAGAAGAACAGCTAACACTGGAGACTGTCAAGGCCGTGCTAGCAGGAGATTACGGTACAGTGATTTTCCTAGACATGGGAAGCGGGTTAATAGGCGCTCTTAAGCCTAGTAGTGGTACAGAAGTGCTAGTTATCGACCATCATCTGCCACAGGGTATTGCCAGAGACGGAGTACTGGAGGTGAACCCACACAGGTATGGAGTTGACGGGTCTTCAGAGGCAAGCGCGTCAACGCTTGCCTTTCTCGTACTCACCAGTATATGTGAAAGGGCCGACACGTACGTCCACTTAGCACTCATTGGGGCATTAGGCGACAGGCAGGATAGGGGTCCTAGATTTGCCCTAACAGGGCTTAATGGAGCTCTGGCACGTCTGGCTCGAAGGAGGGGGCTAGTAGAGGAAGTGATAGGGCTAAGGCTCTATGGAGTTCATACAAGACCGCTAGTCAGGGCGTTAGCTCTCACCATGGACCCCATATTGCCTGGACTCACGGGGAACGAGGAAGCCTGCCTGTCTTTCCTGAAGACTATAGGTGTTAAGCCTGCAGAGGGGGAGAGGCTCAGGCGGTATAGCGATCTCTCTCTCGAAGAGAGACGCACCTTAGCAACGGAGCTTGTTAAGCTGCTCGTAAACTCAGGTTACTCTGTCTATGAGGCTGAGAGAATATTCGGCGTGATGTACTATTTAAGCTCAGAGCCTTCAGAGAGCCCTCTTAAGGATGCGAGGGAGTTCTCGTATGTAGTAAACGCTTGCGGCAGGCTTGACAGACACGACATAGGCTTACTCCTGCTAAGGGGAATGAGGGGAGAAGTCCTGGCCAAGGCTCTAAGCAAGGTACGAGCCTACAGGAAGCTATTGTTTAAAGCTCTTAAAGCTGCAGAAAAGGGAGAGTCCGTAGTATTAAACGACGACTTGATAATAGTCCTAGACTATGGTACCGAGATACCGCCTAAGGCGGCGGGCGCCGTGGCCTCAATACTGTCATCAAGTCTGGCGTCGGGGCGCTCTCTCCTAATAGTGCTAGCTAAGCTTGGAGAGGATAAGGTAAAAGTGTCAGCAAGGCGCGGCACAGGCAGTGATAAGGTAAACGTCGGTGAGATAATGGCGTCGGCTGCGGCTAGAGTGGGTGGTGTAGGAGGAGGGCACGCTGAGGCGGGCGGTGCTCTGATACCCTCCGACAGAGTCAATGACTTTATAGAGGAGGTAAGGAAGCGCGTTGGAGCTGAAGGTTAAGTGTGCGATTTACGTATTTATTGAGAAGAGTAGGGCGACGCTAGCTAGGGCCCTAGCCCCTGATGATGTATGTTCTATAGCTCGCAGCTTGAAGACCGAGGTCTCCTTTAGCGAGAACGCCATAGAATACCGTGCCGAAGGAGAAGGGCTCGCTGCGCTTAGAGAGCTAAGGTCTAGCGTAAATGATGTATTGAGGTGCCTGGCGGCAGCCAGTGCTACCCTGCTTAGAGTCGAATCTGTTAGCACGGGTTCCAGAGAAAGACTTAAATAGGGGGCGGCATAGGCTTTACGGAAACGTTTAAAAGGTTTTCGGAGGGGACGTCATGTCTAGCGAAAATATGGTCGGGCATAAGAGGGACATTAGAGAACTACTTGAGCTCTATGAGGGCGAGGTGCTAACGTGTCCCAACTGTGGTAGTGACAGGCTTATTAGGGATCCTGCGCGCGGCGAGATAATTTGCGCGGTCTGCGGCTACGTCGTGAGAGAACGCGAGATCGACAGAGGACCCGAGTGGAGAGCGTTTACGCCCGAGGAGAGGGAGCGTAGAAGCAGGGTAGGTGCTCCGATTAGCCCCATAATGGGAGATACGCTGACCACAGACATTGACTGGAGGAGCAAGGACGCCTCAGGCAGACAGATAGACGGAGCTCGCAGGCTGGACATAATGCGGCTTAGGAAGTGGCACACAAGGACTAGAGTTCAGTCATCGCTTGAACGTAACCTTAGTCAGGCACGCATCGAGCTCGAGAGGCTCGCGGCGCAGTTAGATCTACCCCAGCATGTTAAAGAGCAGGCACTAGAGATTTATAGGCGTGCGCTGGAGAGCGGATTAGTGCGCGGCAGGTCTATAGAGTCTGTAATGGCAGCTGCAGTATACGCAGCGTGTAGGAACTTGAGAGTACCGCGTACTTTAGACGAGATAGCGAAGTACACGCGTGCTGGCAGGAAGGACGTGGCGAGGTGCTATAGGCTACTAGTCAGGGAGGCAAGGATCAGAGTCCCGCTTCCAGACGCCGGCGACTTCGTGCCTAGGATAGCCGGTGCCCTGAGACTGAGAGGTGAAACTGTAAAGCTAGCTAAGGAGATCCTGAAGAAGGCGCGAGAGATGGGACTTACTGCGGGTAAGGACCCTGCGGGGTTAGCGGCTGCTGCCATATATATTGCTGCGATTAAGACGGGCGACATAAGGACTCAGAAGGACGTAGCTAGAGCAGCACAGGTAACGGAAGTCACTGTCAGGAATAGGTACAAAGAGCTGGTCAAGAAGCTGGGGATAGATCTACCTCTGAAGAAATAGGAAGAGCCTCGGCACTCTTCCTATTTCTCCCGGAGTCCTGGCTTAAAATAATACTCTAGGCTTGAGGCTTACTACTCAATGAAGCCGTACCCAATAAGTCTCCATCGCCCTCTGATCTGCCTACTTATGGCAAGGCGAGAGCCCTTCTCGGCACATACGGGTATTTTGAGTTTCATGTGAATATGGTCCTTACCTATCTCGTCTACGATGCCTATTGAGACTGCTGTCCCGACGTTAATCATCAGTCTCTCTCCCTTCCCTATAGGCTCGACTTTCTTGAGCTCCTCCAAGCCTACGACTCTCTCGAGCAGATGTACTTCTATGTCAAGTTCGTGCCATACCGGGGGGAGCGTACCAGGTTTGCCGGCGACATTCCCTATCAGGTTGTCAGCTTTGGTTATGCTCGGATCAAGCTTCGTACCAACACCTATCAGCCCTCCGGGGTAAGCTTCCTCGAGCACGTTTTCGCCAGACTTTAAGCTTACGATCTCTGTGAACAGTGGCTGGTACTCATAGCCTCTACCCTTCGGGATCCTAATGCCGGGCCGTATCTCTATCTCGTCCCCTATTCTGAACTTGCCCTGAATTATGCTCCCACCTATAACGCCGCCCTTTATTTCGTCCACAGGCGTGCCGGGCTTGTTTATGTCGAACGACCTAGCGATAAGCATGCGAGGAGGTTTCGTGGGGTCTCGCTGCGGAGTAGGTATTATCTCTTCGATTGCCCATACGACTGCGTCTATGTTCACCTTATGTAAGGCTGAGACAGGTATTATGGGCGCGTCCTCAGCCCACGTACCCTTTATGAACTCTAGTATCTCCTCGTAGCTCTTGCGTGCTCTATCTTTCGTTACGATGTCTATCTTGTTCTGCACTATTACTATCTTCTTGACTCCTATTATCGTAAGTGCAGTAAAATGCTCGCGGGTCTGCGGCCTAGGGCACGGCTGCGACGCGTCTACAACAAATACTACACCGTCCATTAGAGCGGCGCCAGCGATCATCACGGCCATCAACATCTCATGCCCAGGTACATCCACGAACGACACGCGCCGCAGGAACTCTAGCTCGCTCCCGCAGTGCTTACACCGCTTGTCAGGCGCCATAGCTTCTGTGTAGTAGGCTTGAGGGGGAGGACAGTTAGGGCACTTATAGATCGCTGTATCAGCATAGCCAAGCTTTAGTGTGATCCCTCTCTTTATCTCCTCCGAGTACCTAGCAGCCCACACCCCCGTCAGTGCCTCTACGAGGGTCGTCTTGCCGTGATCTACGTGTCCGGCAGTCCCTATGTTGACTAGAGGCTGTAGTCTTGCCTGTTTCTCATCGATCGCCAGTGGTATTCACCTCCTATTCTTCGTAGACTATCACGGTGTTTATTTGGACTATTTCCTCAGTAATCACATTCCCTCGTACAAGCTTTCTCCTACGTTCCCCCTTCTCTCGGGGGTGGAACCCTGGAGGACCCGAAAGCAGGAGCCTTCTCTTCACACCACCCGGGAGGTCAGGTCTCATGGGTTCTCCTGCTATGCCTGAGCCACCAGTTATTCTGAGCTTCACTCCTGGCTTTCCCACTGTAGCTCCGTCGAATACGTCGCCTATCTTAAGCCCTATGAGCCTTCTTGCCTGGTCGCCCGATACTGTGACCTGCTCGGCCTTGCCGGTCTTAGGGTCACTAATGACTACTTTGAACTCCGGCACAGCGCGACACCCTGCGCTTAGTGGTGTAGCAGTTTAAAAGGCTTTCAGCTTCTCGACGCAACCTTTACTGAGAGTTCCGGGTCTACTTTTCTTAGGACATTGATCACTTGCTCTACGTTCTCGCCCAGCCTGATCACAGTGGCTGAGCGGCGAGATGGCTCAAGTAGAACTATTGCTATGAATCTCTTACCATCGCCAATAACATACTCGTAAGCATGCATCCTCACGTAGAAGCCACTGTCCTTTAGTAAATAGAGTAGCCTAAGACGACCCTGCAAGCTGGTAAGACCTAAGGGGTCCGAGAGGTCGGTTTTCCTCATACTGTCGGCGCGGGACTTACTCTTCATCCCCCGCGATCGCACGTCTGCTCTAGCGCTCTCGCATCATTTTAATCTTCAACTTCCTTAACTCTACTAGTAGCTCTTTTTCTTCGTCGCTTAGCTGGTCAGCGAATTGGTCCAGAAGTATCGATATGTGCTCAAGGGGTACGTCCGCTAGGAGCTCCTCGCCCTCTTTTACATGTCTCCCAATAATTACTTTGCCTCTTATCGATATGGCGACTGCCTGACCTTTTTCTGCATAGGGGATAGGCTTGCCGTGTTCCTGGATCTGCATTATCTCTCCTATCCTCCTCCCCTTGGTCGTAATTAGTGGGGTACCTTTCCTTATTCTCCCAATTAATACCTCGACACCTACTATTGCCGGGTTACTTCTCCTGAAGACATAGCCAGGAAGAATCCTAATCTTGGCGGGTAGCACGAGCTTCTCGAGTGTGCGCTTTCGCTCCGCCTCTTTTTCTCGCTGGTACCAGTTAATGAAGTCCTCTACGAGTCTGTAGATTATGTTCCCGCGGAAGATCTTTATTCCACTGGCTTTAGCTTCAACTTCCGCTTCCTCTGTGACTTTCACGTTGAATGCGAGTATCGCTGCTAGTAAGCGGTCTTCATTCTTAGTCACTTGGGCTTCAATGACATCTCTTCTAACAACGGGTCCAACGTCTGCATATCTTACGGGTATTCCTTGTCTCTCTACATAGTCGACTAACGCCTCGAGGCTACCTAGTGTGTCAGCTTTCACTACGATTCCTGCCTGCTTTCTGAATACTCTGAGACTTTGCACTTCCTCACGTACTTCTCTTATCGCTCTCTCCCGCTCCTCGTCGCTCCAAACGACTATTAGGGGGGCACCTGCTACTACGCCCTCAAGCTCAGGAGCGGCTACCATGACTCCCGCCGCGGCGTGTACTTCGTCGACTGTAAGGAAGCGGTCCTGAGGGGACCTCATCTCGTCTAGAGGCTTGGGCATGAAGAGGGCTCTTACTCGCGTTACGACGGGACCCTCTAGACCTCCCACTACTATCTCGTCGTTCCTTCTGATCACGCCATCGTAGAGAATGACTGCCATCACAGTGCCAAGTCCCGGCTCCTCCTTGACCTCAAGCACTACGCCCCTACCTGGCCCCTTCCTAGCTTTTAGCCTCTTGATGAGAAACCTCTGGGCGAGACCTGCCAGGACCAGTAGTAGGTCGGGTATACCCTCTCCAGTCTTAGCGCTAATAGGGACAATTGCTACGGTTCTGGCGAAGTCTCTTATCCTGTCGTATCTATCGGCTCGAAATCCCAGCTTATTGAACTCCGCTATAACATAGTACGTGAGCTCCTCAAGCTTCGCTACAACGTCAGGATTCTGCTTTCTAACGCTAAAGGCGAATGGCTGGTCTGGGTGGGACTTCCACCCGGGTATCCTGTCTATCTTGTTTAGCGCTACTAGGAACGGAGTTTTTCTAGAGCGCAGGATCTCGATGGACTCGTAGGTCTGTTCCTCGAAGCCCTTCAGCACGTCTATTACCAGTATAGCTATGTCGGCTATGCTCCCCCCTCGGCGTCTGAGGTTTGTGAAAGCCTCGTGGCCTGGTGTGTCTATTACCAGTAGACCTGGGATCCTAATCTCTGCCTTAAGCTGCGAGGCTAAGGGACCGCACAGCCTCTCTAGAGCCTTCCACGGTAAGAAAGAGGCACCTATATGCTGAGTCATTGTGCCAGGTTCTCTAGCGGCGACAGCAGTCCCTCGTATTCTATCGAGTAGGGTTGTCTTGCCTACATCCACGTGGCCTAGCACGACAACTATCGGCGATCTTATGTACTCATTATTACTCACGCTCATTGCTGATCTTCCCACCAGAACGTCCTCCGCCAAGAGGCTACCTCACAGGCTTTTGTGTCTTGCGTAACCTAAACGCGAACGAGCCCCTTATACGCCTGCTATTGCTTCTAGACTCCGGGGCCATGGGGAAGGTAAAGAAGGGCATGGAGTGTAGCGTTAAGGGCTGCTCTGAGCCAGCAGTTAGGTCAGTATCCTATGCTGACTACTCGGCGGCAGGTCTGGGAGGAAGCGCAGAGCCCACTGCTGGCCGAGTCTATCTCTGCGAGAAGCATTATAAGGAGTACAAGAAGGCGGCTAAAAAGCTTAGAAAGTTGCAGAAGTGGAGGTGGATGGCTTGAAGAGAGCTCTCTATCTGCTATCTGTCGAGTATGACGGGTCTAAGAGGAGAGCAGTACTAAAGCTATACGATCCCGAGAGAGAATGTATTGTCGAGGTTCCTGACTGGACGGGACATAAGCCCTATTTTCTAACGGATTTGAGGCCTGAGGACGTGATAAAAATTAGAGAAATAATAACTCATAGAGGTTTTGATCACATAGAAGTTGTAGAGAAGTTTGAGCCCATTAGGCAGAAGAGAGTACTAATGACGAAGATCGTTGCTAGAGACCCTCTGGCCGTAGGTGGGTCACGCGGGTCTATGCGAGAGTACCTTAAGGGGAGAGCATGGGAGGCTGCGATAAAGTACCATAACTGCTACATTTACGACACTGGACTCATTCCGGGAATGCCGTACGTGCTAGAGAATGGGTCCTTAAAGCCCGTAAAGGTTGACGTGCCCCGCGACATAACCGAGAAACTGGCTGAAATATATAATTATAACGAAGAACTGGTGAAAGAGGCACTAGAATGGGTCCGCCTCTTCCAAGCCCCTATCCCCAATATCAAGAGAGTAGCTGTAGACATTGAGGTCTATACCGAAGGCCAGCACATACCCAGCCCGCAAGACCCTAAAGGGGAAGTCATCGCAGTATCCTTTGCGGGGTCCGACGGCTTACGTAAAGTGCTTCTCTTAGTCAGAGATGGTCGAGGAGAGAAAGTAGACAGAGTGTATGGCGACGTGGAGCTTGTGTACTTTGAGGACGAGCGGGAGCTGATAATGGAAGCCTTTAGAATAATGACTAGCTACCCACTAGTCATAACATTTAACGGCGATCACTTCGACTTGCCCTATCTTCGGGCTCGCGCCAAGAGGTTAGGCATACCTGATAACGATATACCGATAACCATTCGCAGAGGTGACAATAGCGCAGCTATCAGAGGCTGCATCCACGTCGACATATACAAGTTCTTTAACAACCGCTCTATGCAGACCTACGCTTTCGGCGGCAAGTATAGGGAAGCTAAGACGCTCGACGAGATCGCGCTTGCGCTCCTAGGTGAGGGGAAGGTACCCCTCGATAAGCCTATTTCCGAGCTTACTTACCGCGAGCTCGCAGAGTACTGTTTCAAGGACGCCGAGCTAACGCTAAAGCTGACTCAATTTTCCGGAGAGCTCGTAATGAAGCTAATTATCCTTATGATGCGCATATCCAAGATGACAATAGACGACTTAACTAGACATAATATTTCCGCTTGGATAAAGAACCTCATGTACTTTGAGCACAGGAGACTAGGCTACCTGATACCTAACGCGGAGGACATCAAGTTGGCAAAGGGCCAGACTGCAACTAGGGCTATAATTAAGGGCAAGAAGTACATGGGAGCAATAGTCATAGACCCTGTACCGGGCGTGTTCTTCAACGTAATAGTAGTCGACTTCGCGAGCCTGTACCCCTCCGTAATCAAGAGGTGGAACCTGTCTTACGAAACTGTGCGTTGCCCCCATCCTGAATGCATGGACAACAAGGTTCCCGGGACACCTCACTGGGTCTGTAGGAAGGTACGTGGCTTATCGTCTAAACTCGTAGGCTTCCTTAGAGACTTGCGTGTGTACATCTACAAGCCTCTCTCCAAAAAGACCGAGGACCCTGTCTTACGTGACCAGTATACCGTAGTCCAGCAGGCTCTAAAGGTGTTCATTAACGCGTCTTACGGCGTCTTCGGAGCGGACACATTCCCACTATACTGTCCACCTATGGCCGAGTGTACTACTGCGCTTGGCAGATACTCCATCGCTAAGACTATGAACATGGCAAGAGAGATGGGGATACCCGTGCTCTACGGAGATACTGACAGCTTGTTCCTTTGGAACCCGCCTCCCGAGAAGGTTGAAGAGCTCATATCAAAAGTCATGCAGGAGCTACACATTGACTTGGAAGTAGACAAGGAATACGTGTGGGTGGCCTTTAGCGGGCTAAAGAAGAACTACCTAGGTCTCACTACTAAGGGCTCAATCGATGTCAAGGGGCTAGTCGGCAAAAAGAGGAATACTCCCGAGTTCATTAAGGAGCTGTTCCAGAACATAGCTAACAGACTTGCCAAGGCCCGGAGCGTGAGAGAGCTTGAGGAGACTATAGGGGAAGTGAGAAAAGAAGTGGTGGATAGCTACCAGCGTCTGAAGCACAAAGAATATCCCCTTGATAAGCTGGCTATAAGGGTCACATTAAGCAAGCCCCTAAACGAGTACACTAAGACCACGCCGCAGCACGTTAAGGCAGCACGTCAACTAGCTCGGTTAGGCAAGCGCGTGGAAGTAGGCGATATCATAAGCTTCGTAAAGACACGCGATAGGGAAGGTGTAAAGCCCGTACAGCTAGCTAGGATAGATGAAGTAGACACCGAGAAGTACGTCGAGCATATGAGAACCGCGCTCGAGCAGGTACTGGAGGCTCTAGGAATATCGTTCGACGAAATCATAGGCAGAAGATCGCTTGATAGCTTCATCCCAAGCTCTGGCTAATCCTCTTCTCTTAACAGCTCGCTGATGGTCTTGACCTCACCCTTCTTCTTGTACACAATCTTAGTCTTCAGCCTTATAGGGTAGCCTAGTTCAGCAAATATTCCGTAGATTGCCCGCGCATCCAGAACTCCCCGTATCCTACCCTGAACGAAGAGACGCCCTATAGACTCGGCTATCTTCCTAGCAACAACAGGGTACTGCTCCTTAGCTCGCCTGAACATCTCCTTACCGTCGTCCGTCAGGTGCTCAAGGAACACCTGCAGGTAGTCCGGCTCGCGCCGCAGAGCACGTGCTTCGCGCTCTAGCAATCTACGCTGCAGCTCAAGCATTTTCCTCATTTTCAGGAACTTGAGCTCGTCCTCACTCATCACTATCACCTCTCCTGGGCACTGTAAGAGAGCCTTATAAACTGAGACCCTTCTTACCTACATGCGATGCCTGCAAATGACGAGATAAAGTGCTCTGTGTGCGGTAGCCCGAATGTAATGGCTAAGATACGGGGCAGGTATTACTGCTACAAGTGTGGTGCACGCCTAATGCAAGAGCACGTGACTAAGCTACTAGAGTCATTAAGAGAGAAGGGAATGATAGAGCTTTAGTGCCCGCCCTTGTGTCTAGCCACCTCGTGACGCTTCTTGAGTAGCCTCTCCTTCTGCTTCCTCTTCCACTTGTACTTATGGGTGTACCTGTACTTAAGGCTCAGCAGGCCTCGCATTCTGCGTCCGGCCATCGTCTTTCCTTTAAATACGCGCCCTCTATCCATTTTTACCTTTATAATCTTGGGCAGAGTTGGAGGTGGTGGTCTTATTTCTCCTTTCTTCACTTTCTCTAGCCACTCTGCAAGGGCCTTTACATTAACCTCGTGCACAGTCTTCCTCCTTTCATCGACATAGATGCCTAACAATCTCGCTTCCTTTACGGTAAGGCCTACTGCCTTTATCTCTCCTACTGAGTAGCCTCTAGCCGCCTTGTACTCCTTGACCGTCAACCCCCCGTGCCTTATGAGACGCGGAACTTTTGCAAGGGGTGTAGGTGGGGGCACCACAGGTATTTCTCTCGCCTCCATTATTGCTCGCCTTCCCGCTCACACTCAAAGGAGCTTATAAACCTCGCGCGCCGCAAGAGGTCGACACTAAGAGCTAGATGGTTTCCTCCTAGGGGAACACTCACCTAAGAATAAATGGAGAGCTAAAGCTTCTGGAACTGAGTGAGGCTATGTTACTAGCTTTTTGTCCCGAAATTAGGCGCTGTTGGCGCCGGGGCCGGGATTTGAACCCGGGACCACCCGGTTAACAGCCGGGCGCTCCACCTGGCTGAGCTACCCCGGCATAGCGCCGATAGTTAGCACAGGTCGAGGCTTATCTGTCTTCCGCTGGTCTTCCTCTCAGTCAATAGTCTGCTGCTGTGAGTAAGGTCGCAAACCTTA
Source organism: uncultured Thermofilaceae archaeon (assembly GCA_964587325.1). Classification (GTDB taxonomy): domain Archaea; phylum Thermoproteota; class Thermoprotei; order Thermofilales; family JAPDKD01; genus CAZFWY01. Next base: position 15,365 of record CAZPLI010000031.1, read on the forward strand.
AAACTCCTAGGGAGGTGAGTATTCTCGCGGTGCGGGGGTGCC
>CAZPLI010000032.1:0-15219 GCA_964587325.1 uncultured Thermofilaceae archaeon
TCAACGATGTTAGGAACCTCTCTCCCACGTCTGAGGGCAAAAGCACCATGTCCAGACCAGCTACGCAGACGGACACGTACGAGACGAGCAGGGAGAGGCCCAGCTCGCCGCTCCTAACAAGCTCCTTGAGCCTATCGTCTTCAGCGACTGGAAGCATAACCTCGTTATACCCTGTCCCTCGGTACCGCGTAGCCACACTAAGTAAGCACCGGTTAATTTCGAGTAGGGCCGAGTGCGTACCGGGCCTCGTTAGCGTCTCGCCCTTAATAGTCTCTACGAGCGCTGCCACACTATCGCGCATCCACGGGGACAGTGAGTAGTCTACAAGGATCTCACGAGGTAAGTTCGTGCCTTCTAGAGCGGTCTCTGCGGCTTTCACTACGCTGTGTGCAACGTCTTCAATGGCTACCTCTATGCTAGCGCCCTCAGCTACCCTTTTCTTCAAGTAAGTGGGATAGAGCAAGCTCACCATAGTGGCTGGTCTATGCCCGGCGGTAGCAGGGAAGTAGGGTGTGAGCGGCTGATCTCCAAACGACACTGCGAGGTGAGCCGCCACTACGGGCCCGACCTTTACTGCTACTTCCCTGACTAGCCGAGCTATAGCTAGCTCGTCTCTCTGCGAATAAGTCACCGAGAAGAACGCCTTCTCAAACCTGCTGAGTATCTCGACTATCCAGTTTAGGTCATTCGCTGACCTAAGTGGTAAGGCAATATAGTCTAGGCCGTCTCGCGAGCATAGCTCCTCGCATACTTTCTCAGCTAGGTCCCGTGGAGACAGCCCCAGACGGGGGGAAATGTCTTCAAGAAAGGGGAGTACTAGTCTACGAGTGCGCACAGGCACTCCCAGCTCGCGAGAAATGTTGTGTGCATACTCTTCAATCTGTATCTCCTCTAGAAGCTCAAGGTAGCTATCTAAGTCTCCGTTCTCAGGCAGCGGGGCGGAAACGGCTACGGCTCTAATCTCCAGCTCGCCCACACTGATCACCCTAGCTGCTTATCCGGATCGTATGCTCTCGCCCAGCCATTGCAGTCACAGGCTTCGCGAAGAAATCGTTTTCCTTTTTCTCAAGGAAAATTTAGCGCCTGAACCGAGCTTTCATTAGTGTTTAGCATAAGCCAAGCTCAGGAAGCATTAGGCCAGCTTTCTCTGCTTGTCTCCTAACGACGTTGATATTCCTTTTCAGGAGCCTAATTGAGGGGTAGTTGTAGATCAGCCTAGGCCTTTCATTGTAGAACGGCCTGTTACAGCCTGGGCACCCGCTGGTTAGAAACGCTCTCCAGAGGTCTTTCAGCTGTGGACACTTGATAGCGATAGTTCCTCTTTCTCCTACTTCTGCAAAATCCGAGACCCGATAACCCTTAGAGATCAGGTACCTAGCCACTTGTATTACTCTATATCTCTCAATAGGGGGCGGCTTATGATGCGCCATAGGCGTTCCGGGGATCGGCGTGAACGCAAAGAGCGCTATCTCAGCGCCTAGGTCGTAGAGCATTTGCATTGTGGAAAGAATCTCGCTCTCACTCTCTCCGAGCCCAAAGATTAGATGGACATGAACGCGTCTTCTCCCGAATACCTCTACCGCTTCTCGCACAAACTCTAGGTACTCTTCCCACGTGAAGGGCTTATGGACTCTCTCGATAACGCGAGGCGACGCAACGTCCAGCCCTACGCCTAGCCTCTCGACGCCTGTCTCCTTTAGCTCCTCGAGGAGCCTACGCGGAAGCGGAGTAGTGGCCACTGAGATAGGAGTAGAGGGGGCGCTGTTTCTCAGAGTCTCAACTATGGCGAGTAGCTCGTTCTCAAACTCGGGCTTAAGCACAGTTTGGATACATATTCTCTCGAATGCTCCTTTCCTGCTCCTGAGTGCAGACGCGACTGTGTCGAGGTCCACGGCGGGCCAGGGGACTCGTGAGACAAGCGACTTGTCAGCCCTACTCGCAGCCGATTGGGGGCAGAAAGCACATAGAGCATTACACCCTCTCTCCGAGTACTGTAAGACATAGAGCGTTGAGGGTGCTTCGAGCATCTCAAGTCTCTCAAGCCCTAGTACGGCTAAGGACCCCAGAGCCACTCTGACCTTCATCCGCTACCCTCTGCTTTCAGGAGATTGGCTAAGAGGTCGGCTATGTCACTCAAAGAGGCTCCTACAATCTTCAGCCTCCCCTCGAAGTTCTTGACAACGCGGCGGACTGCCTCGGGCTTGGCTATCACACCCTCCAGCGCTCTTTCTAGCTCTTCGACTGCCTCGGGCGGGTACGCAAAGAAGTCACCGCTTATCACGACCTTCTTAATACGTCCCCCCTCGACCTGAACCTCGACCTTAACGGTCTTCCCGCCTGGTACCTTCCTTACCGCCGATAGCAGAGTGCTCACCTCCTAAAGGTCCACTCTCGGCTCCTATACTTCTCCCTCAGTTTCTCGGCGAGTTCTAACTCCTCTCGCGTCAATCCTCCCTCGACGAAGTCCACACCGAGCGCGCGGGAGAAGCCCTTAACCATGGCGTCTACTACCTCTTCTCTCGTTACGCGGCGCCCGAGCTCTCTGCTAACTGTAGTCACTCTCTCCAGTATCGATCTAACACCCTTACTGGCGAGCTTCTCTTTAGGAGCCTTGAGGACCCTAGCTAAAGTCTCAAGGTCTGTGGCGTACATTAGTGTGCCATGTTGTAGCACTGCGTGGCCGCGGCGGAGCTGAGCGCTACCCGAAATCTTCCTGCCTCTAACTATGACGTCGTTCACTGGCACGAACTCGGCCTCTAGCCCTAGCTCCTCCAGCGCGTAGACTATGCCAGCGCAGATGACCCGATAGCTCTCCTCGATGTCGGCTGGCACCTCGCCGACAATAGTCACTACAGAGTACGTGACCTCGCCGTTCTCATCGTGGTATACTGAGCCTCCGCCAGTAGGTCTCCTTACAACTGGTATGCCCTTAGCCTCGGCGTACTCTAGGTCGACAGCTTCAGAGATCTTCTGGAAGTAGCCGATAGTGACCGCGCTGGGCCTAAACACGTACAGCCTGAGAGTGCTCGGAACCTTCCCCTGACGCCTTAGCTCCATCATAGCCTCGTCAACTGCCATGTTCCAGTCAGCTGGCCCCCCGTTCACTACGAGCCTCCACTTAGGCATATCGAGCTAACTAGTCGCTCCATACTAATATCGTCTAGGACTAGCTCTCTCATAAATTCCACAGTTTTTGGTACGGTTTCCACGAAGAATAAAAAGTTTATAAAGAATCGCTGTGTGTGCATTAAGAGCTTTAGATTATTTTCCCACATTCCATGAAAAATATTTATATATGCGCGACAGGAGGGTGTGCTACAAACGGGGTGGATATATGGTAAAGGTATCCAAGACATTGATAGTAGCAGTCGTGGTCATAGTGCTAGTGGCCGCGTTAGGCGGCTACATGTACATCAAGCAGCGAGAGGCGGCTACTAAGAAGGAGGTGATAATCATAGGTACCACTGACCGAATAACCGACCTTGACCCTGCAAGCGCTTACGACTTCTTCACGTGGGAAGTACTGAGCAACATAGGTGAGGGGTTCTTCAAGTACGAGCCCGAGACTCTCGAGCTTAAGCCAGCATTAGCCGAGAGCTATGAGGTGCGAGAGGGCGGTAAAGTCTGGATAATCAAGTTGAGAAAGGGCCTAAAGTTCAGTGATGGCACCGAGCTCACGGCAGACGTTGTTAAGTGGTCAATTGAGCGAGTGGCACGAATTGAGGGCGACCCTGCGTGGTTCGTCCTAGACTTCGTGGAGAAGGTAGAGGTCGTAGACAAGTACACTGTCAAGATAGTGCTACAGAAGCCTGTGGCGTTCTTCAAGGCCGTGCTGGCTGTCCCGACGTATTTCCCCATATCCCCCAACTCCTACCCAGCTGACAGGATAGACCCGGACAACACGGCAGGAGGCATAGGCCCCTACAGGATAGTCAGGTTCGTTAGAGACCAGGAGCTGGTGCTAGAGGCTAACCCGGACTACTACGGAGAGAAGCCCAAGGCAAAGAAGATAATAATTAAGTTCTACAAGGACGCTGCTGCATTAAGGTTAGCACTGGAGAGCGGCGAGATAGACGTAGCCTGGCGTACTCTAAACCCGTCAGACATTTTAGACCTGAAGAAGCGAGGCGACTTTAAGGTCATTGAGGGCAAAGGTGCCTTCATACGCTACATAGTGCTGAATACCAACATTCCGCCTCTAGACAACAAGCTAGTTAGGCAGGCCCTTGCGGCCGCCCTCGATAGGAAGAAGATATGTGAGGAGGTGTTCCTAGGAACAGTAACTCCGCTCTACAGCCTTGTTCCTGCAGGAATGTGGGGCCACATAGACGCTTTCAAGGAGAAATACGGCGAGGGATCGAACTACGAGCTGGCTAGGGAGCTATTAAGGAAGGCTGGCTACTCGGAGACTAACAAGCTAAAGATCGAGCTGTGGTACACGCCTTCCCACTACGGCAGCACGGAGGCCGACCTAGCCGCAGCCATAAAGGAGTGCTGGGAGAAGACTGGCATGATAGAGGTCACCATAAAGAGCGCCGAGTGGTCGACGTACCTAGAGCTAACGCGTACTAAGGGACTCCCCGTAACGCTCTACGGCTGGTACCCCGACTACCTAGACCCCGACAACTTCCTCTACCCGTTCCTACACACAGGCTCTAACAGGTGGCTCGGCAACCCGTACAGCAACCCGAAGGTTGACGAGCTACTAGACAAGGCCCAGGCCCTGACCGACAAGGCGGGGAGAGCTCGCTTATACGCGGAAGTCCAGAGGATACTGGCAGAGGACGCACCCATAATACCGATATTCCAGGGCAAGCTCTACGTGGTCACTAAGCCTGAGGTCAAAGGAGTGGTCGTAGACCCCTACATGTTGCTGAGGTACTGGCTGATCTACAAGGAGTAATTATCCTTAAAAGTACCCTACTCCCTTACAACCTAAAGCCTCTCTCCTTCCTTCTTTGCCGAGAGGTGGTCAGAATGGTGTCCCTACGAGCCTACGTTTTGACCAGAGTCCTACTCACAATACCCATGGTCTTCATACTCCTAACGCTAGTTTTTGTCATAATGCGTATCCTACCCGGAGATCCAGTGCTCGCGATAGTCGGCATGAAGGCCCCTCCCGAGCAGATCGAGAGGCTGAGAAGGGAGTTGGGCCTCGATAAGCCTCTCTGGGAGCAGTACATAGACTACGTGCTCGGTGTGCTCAGAGGCGACCTAGGGCGCTCGATGATCTGGGGGAGGAGACCCGTGATCAGGGAGATATGGGACAGGTTTCCTGCCACTCTCGAGCTTGCCATATCCGGCTTCCTCGTGAGCGTCGCCATAGGGCTTCTGACGGGCGTGCATGCTGCAGTGAGGCCAGGGACTAGGACGGACGTCGCTCTGAGGGTCTTCAGTATAGTTGCGTACTCGCTTTTCATACCCCTACTGGGCATGCTACTGCAGCTGGTGTTTGGGGTGTACTTGAGGATCTTTCCCGTAGCGGGAAGGAAGTCGCCGTTGATCGACGTGCCTGTAGTAACGGGGCTCTACATCGTTGACAGTATAATCGCCGGAAGCATTGAGGGAGTCATAGATGCTTTGTGGCACTTAGCCTTACCGTCGCTCACGCTGGGGTTAGTGCTCTCCGGAGTGTATACGAGGCTCGTTAGGTCCAGCATGCTCGATGTACTGGGGGAGGACTTCATAAGGGCTCTTAAGGCAAGAGGTATTCCCGAGTGGAGAGTAGTCTACGTACACGCCTTGAAGAACGCGTTCATACCGATACTGACCATGATGGGGTTACAGTTCGCGCTTCTCCTGGCTGGAGCCATACTCACAGAGACTACATTCTCCTGGCCGGGCCTGGGTACTTTCCTTATGGAGCGAATCGAGTATAGGGACTACACCACGGTTCAGGGCACTATAGTGTTCTATGCAGTGCTCGTAGCGGTGGTAAGCCTGCTAGTCGATATAGTGTACGCGTACATCGACCCCAGGATACGCTACTAGGAGGTGGTGCCGATGGGAGTTAGGTTGAGGGATGAGGTCTTAATTCTGTGGAAGTCGAGGAGAGTCGACACCTTGCTCACCCTGGCAGGGGGAGTTATCATCGCGTCAATAATGGTGATGGCAGTAGCCGCTCCTCTGATAGCGCCCTACGACCCTTACGTCTCCGTTAACAAGGCGCTCCTACCCCCGTCAGCAAAGCACATAATGGGGACGGATAACCTAGGACGAGACGTCTTCAGCAGAGTCGTATATGGGTCCCGAGTAGTCTTGGTCGTAGTTCTCACTTCAACGCTAGTATCAATGGCTGTGGGCACTGTGCTAGGCTTGCTCTCGGGGTACTTTGGAGGTCTTATCGATAGGGTGCTGTCCGTGCTCATGGACAGCATCTACGCCTTTCCGGGGCTAATACTTGCCATAGCGGTAGCGGCCATGCTAGGACCAGGAGTCGTGAACACGGTAGTTGCGATATCAGCCGTGTACGTGCCCACCTATTTCAGGATGATTCGGGGCCAAGTACTGTCGGTGAAGAGTCAGCTCTACGTGGAGGCGGCTAAGGCCCTTGGAGCCGATCATAAGACAATCATGCTGAAGTACATACTGCCTAACGTGCTCCCAGTGCTGCCCGTGGTCTTCTCAATGAACGTAGCGGACGCGGTTCTAACAGAGGCTGCACTAAGCTTCCTGGGACTTGGCGTTCCAGCCCCTACTCCCGACTGGGGCTTTGACTTAAGGAACGGGCAGCGCAACCTCCTGGCTGGCTACTGGTGGATATCGACGTTCCCCGGACTGTTCATAGTACTTCTTGCACTAGGCTTCAGCCTGTTAGGAGAGGGGCTTAACGAGTTACTTAATCCCAGCAGGAGGTGGTAGTCCTGACCCTGCTAGATGTCAGAGGGCTTAAGGCGTACTATTTCCTGCCCAGTGCGTGCGTAAGAGCTGTAGAGAACGTATCCCTGCAAGTTGACAGAGGAGAGATAGTAGCTGTAGTGGGGGAGAGCGGCTCTGGCAAGTCAACGCTGGGGCTAGCGATAATAAGGCTCCTTCCCCACCCTGGCAGGGTAGTAGGCGGCGAGGTAATCTTCGAAGGTAAAGACCTGATGAAGCTCTCCGAAGAGGAGATGGTTAAGGTAAGAGGGAGGAAGATAAGCGCGGTCTTCCAAGACCCGCTAACATCACTTGACCCCCTAATGAGGGTCGGGGAGCAGATAGTAGAGACCCTAATGGCGCACTTCGACATAAACAGAAAGGAAGCCGAGGAGCAGGCCAAAAAGTACCTCGAGATGGTGGGCATCCCTGGCGAGAGGTTCTACGACTATCCTCACCAGTTCAGCGGAGGCATGAGACAGAGGGCAATGATAGCGATGGCTATAGCTACGAAGCCCAGCCTTCTTATAGCCGACGAGCCGACTACAGCTCTTGACGTCATAGTACAGGCGCAGATAATGCAGCTATTCGCGGGCCTTAGAGAGAAGCTCAAGCTCTCGATTCTCCTAATTACGCACGACATTGCGCTCGCAATGGGGGTTGCAGATAAGATAGCCGTAATGTATGGGGGCCAGCTAATGGAGCTAGGCTCTAGCGTCGCAATATACAAGGAACCACTACACCCCTACACTAGGGGTCTTCTCCAGGCTGTACCAAACGTTGAGCTTGACGACATGAGGCTCCGCTACATACCTGGCAATCCCCCAGATCTGGCAAACCCGCCGCCTGGCTGTAGGTTCCATCCTAGGTGTCCTTACGCTACTGAGAGGTGTAAGCGTGAAGAGCCACCTTTAGTGGAAGTCGGAGGGAGGTTTGTGAAGTGTCACCTGTACGGGTGAGTGGGGCATGAGTAGGTCAGAAGAGATAGTCAGGGTCGAGAACCTAAAGAAGTACTTCCCCCTAGAGAAGAGTTTCATAGAGAGACTGCTGGCCAGAAGGAGGCGCTATGTGAGAGCTGTTGACGGAATAACCTTCTCAATTAGGCGAGGCGAGGTATTCACGTTAGCTGGAGAGACTGGCTGCGGCAAAACTACTACTGGAAGACTCATACTCCGTCTTGAGGAACCGACGGAAGGGAGGATAATCTTTGATGGACAAGATATCACGCACCTTAAGGGTGAGGAGCTAAGACGCGTAAGGAGGCGCATGCAGCCAATCTTTCAGGACCCTTATGCGTCCCTAAATCCCCGCATGAGAGTAGGGGACGCGGTTAAGCATCCGCTGCTGATACACGGCTTGGCAGACGAGAAGACTGCGCGAGAGATGGCTCTTGGAATGCTAGAGAGGGTCGGGCTGTCGCCGCCAGAGAAGTTCTACAACTTGTACCCGAAGGACTTAAGTGGGGGGCAGAGGCAGAGAGTAGCAATTGCTAGGGCCATGATAATAAAGCCTGAATTCGTTGTGGCGGACGAGCCTGTATCCATGATAGACGTCTCCCTTAAGGCGTCAGTACTCGAACTAATGATGAAGTTCCGAGACGAGCTAGGGCTAACGTACCTATTCATTACCCATGAGCTAGCAGTAGCCAAGTACATTAGCGACCGCATAGCCATAATGTACCTCGGAAAAATTGTCGAGATGGGAGACGCGCGAAAAGTCTTCAAGAGCCCTCTACACCCTTACACGCAAGCCCTAATGGCTGCAATACCAGTCCCTAATCCCCACAGGAAGCCCTCTGTCATCCTGAAAGGAGAGGTCCCAGTGTCTCCCACCGATGTACCCTCTGGCTGTAGGTTCCATCCTAGGTGTCCTTACGCTACTGAGAGGTGTAAGCGTGAAGAGCCACCTCTAGCAGAGATAGAGGGGGAGCATAGAGTAGCGTGCTGGCTACACATTAGAGCCTAGCTAAAAAAGCGACCAGCCTATTTCTAGGACTGGTCGCTTTCTCTTCTGGCAGACCCCGGTAGAAGTCTTATCACTTTCTCGGGTACGTCCGTTATTATGTAGTCGCAGCCCATGTCAATTAGCTCCTTGGCTTTCTCCACACTGTTTACAGTCCACGCGGCTACCTGTAGGCCCTCCTTGTGCATGGTCTCAACGAGGTCTCGGTCGATGTAGCGATACTCTATGGATATGCCGTCGGCCTTCGTGGCTTTGACCATGCCCACGGGGTCTACGGGCCTAAACACTATGTTGCCTAGGAACGTGGTTATCGAGGGCTCCTTCTCCTTGAGCTCTCTAAGGACTTCGTGGTACGCTGAGGAGGCGACTACGGGGCTTATGTGGTGTGTCCTTACGAGCTCGATTATCTCGTCTACGACGTCGCTGCACTTAATGTCCAGCCAGAGCCCCGCCTTGTTCTCAACCATCGCCACGTAGTCCTCGAGGGAGATCGGCTTCCAGAGGGGGTCTCTGTGCTCCATCAGCATGTAGCTGATCTTCATTATCTCGCCTTTCACTGTGCCGAAGTTACTGAAGTCAACACCGTGCTGGACTACTAGCTGGTCGCCGTTCCGGTTGACGTCGATCTCTAGAATCGGTATACTCATCGATAGATACTTGCGCAGTAGGGCGGATCTGTTCACTTTATGTGCGACGATTATGGGGGCTCGAGGTCTATTCATTAGGTTTGGTCCCTCGCCGACTTGTGGCCTAGCAAAGGGGTGTAATATACTCTTTGTTCGTCATATGTTGTATTCCACACAGGGTTAGAGACCATTTTCTAACTGGAGCTACCTCCCTTCACGCGTGAAATTCCGAGAGGGTTATTTCACCTGCGACCTCAGGATTTTTCTCAGCTCTCTTTCTAGCCTTTCAACTTCGGTAAGGTTTACAGAGCCTCTAGCGAGGAGAGCTAACGCTTTTTTTCTTAGGTTAGCCGTGCCGTTAAGGTCTGCCATAGCGACTATTAAGCGTGCCAACCGCTTTAGGGCGCTTTTTTTCAAGCCCTCTCTCAGGGATGCGAGAGCCTCGCGAGTCTTCTCCTTACGTGCAAGGTGTAGTGTCTCGTGTAGCCATTGGGGAATCTCGGATGCCGCGTGCGATATCATTTCTGCTAGAGCTTGAGAGCCTCTAGGACCGTCTAGGAGATGAGCTAGTCCTACCCCGTCGAGAAGAAACCCTGACGGGCCTACTAGGATTAGGTCTGGGACTAGGTAGTGGTGCTCGAGGCCAACCTTCTCTAAGTCTGCTAACGCGTGAAGTACGTCATGCAGGAGGGTAGCGGCCTCGCTCGCTGAGAGCTTCCTGTACTCCAGCAGCGAGCTTAGGGGAGGCCAGGGTGCCCACTCCGTAACCGCATACGACCACTCTTTTTCCACGCCGACCTCATACACCTTGACGACGTAGGGGCTGTCTACGTAGATTGCTGCTGAGCTGGGTTCTCCGTACTCTCTCGGGATGGCGGCAATGCGTCTCCTAACTACTAGGTCCTCGTGGTATGCCTCGAAGAAGACTATGGGGCCTACTTTCCTCAGTACGCAGCCGAGCCTATAACGTCCTAGTCTCCGCGTTTTCTTGCTCAAGATTCGACCTGGCCCCCGATTAGGCTCTGTCATTAAGTACTTGTCCCCTTACTTATCTCCTAGCTCTAACTTGGAGCCTGAGGGAACAGGGCAGGAGCTGGTGGGCTATGGAAGTCTACTGTTTTAAGCCAATAGGGTTCGTGAGGACAAGGTACAGTGACGAAGAGGTAAGGGCTAGCTTTGAGGGAGTCGATGGTTGGGTAGAAGTCCTAGAGGAGTATGCTGAGGGACTAAGGGGGCTCGAGGGCTTCTCCCATATAATACTCGTCGCTTACTTGCACAAGACCGCAGAGGAGCACAGGAAGGTGCTACTTGTTAGGCCGCGCAGGCTATTGAGGCTCGGCCTGAGTCTCGACGAGTTACCCGAGGTCGGAGTCTTCGCCACGGACTCTCCTCACAGGCCTAACCCTATAGCGATAACCATCGTTAGGCTACACGCGGTGGAGGGGAGGTTCCTGAAGGTCTCCGGCCTAGACCTCTACGACGGGACACCCGTACTTGACATAAAGCCCTACACAGTGAGCAGGCGGGTCGAGAACCCGAGCTACCCAGAGTGGTACAGGAGGCTATACTCAAGAGTAGGAGTCGAGATCTAGACGTGGGCGACAGCGACACTACGCACCGCTTATAGGTGTCTACGCCAAGTAGAAGAGGGGATGAGGAGGGAAGGTTTCAGAGGACCGGTGACTGCAGTGACCCCGACCGACCCACCTATATAGAGGCTTATCGGGGTGGTGATGACTGGGAACGAAGCTGAGCCATGACGAGAGAGTCCCTGGCTGAGCCGTTACTGATGACGGCTTCTCGTGAGAGTTTCTCGGTGAACTCCAGGAGTAAGCTCTATCTTGGCGGGCTGACATGAGTAATCGGGGGATGATGTCACCGGCCTTCGAGGACCGGTGACTGTAATCCCGGTTTCATCGGACCCCGTTCTAAGGGGGCCAACTTGGGCAAGCTGGTAGAGAGGGAGGAACTGAGGGACAAGTACACTGTCTTTGAAGACAGAGGTGACGCAGGGAGGCAGCTAGCTGACTTTCTAAGGGAGAAAGGAATTGAGGCCGACATACTCGCAGCAATACCCAACGGCGGAGTAGCGGTGGGGGCAGAGGTCTCTGTAGTGCTGGGTCTCCCACTATCCGTTGCCGTGGTGAGGAAGATCACGTTTCCCTGGACTACCGAGGCCGGGTTCGGTGCTGTCTCGTGGACGGGAGAGATAGAGGTTGACCAAACGGCACTACGCCTACTTACAGAAAGTGAGTATAGGGCTTGCCTTGCTAGGGCTAAGAAGAGCGTAGAAGAGAGAACAAGGATCTTCAAGGACTTTCTTCCTCCTAGCAGTCTCAAGGGCCTCTCAGTGCTGCTAGTCGACGACGGCCTAGCCACAGGCTACACGATGCTTGCTGCAGTCAAGAGCGTGAGGAAGCTCGGAGCGGCTAACATAGTGGCCGCTGTTCCCACAGCTTCTCGAGGCTCCATAGGGCTACTGCTAGACCACGTCGACTTGCTAGTGGTGCTTAACCTCAGGACGACGATGCCTTACGCCGTTGCTGAGGCCTACAGGCTGTGGCGCGACTTAAGCGAGTACGAGGTCCTTTCGCTGCTATACTCGCTTAGGAAGATCGGACTAGCTTGATGATCCCCGTCCTCTCTAGGGCTTCGACTAGGGCGTAGCCCATTACTCCTATAGCTACGATGCTCCCTATGAGCACGCCTATAAGGATCGAATAGTAGAGAGGGCCTAGCTCCAAGCGGCCACCAATTATGTATGTGAGATAGGTTCCCACGATCAGCGTCACAACAACAATCTCTACGCACACTGCGACTAGCCTACGAGCCCGACCGCGGCCGTAAGCTATCTTGTAAGCCAGGTAGCTAGCGAGAAAGTTTGCGAAGCTGCCGCCAATCATGTCGATGGCTATGAGCCCCCAGGAGCCCCAAGGCGCTGCCATGTTGCCCACAAAGCAGCCTACGGTCACCCCCACTACAGCAGGCCATCCTAGCACTATGGAGAGGGGTAGTAGCGCATCAGCGACTCTAACCTGAAACGCCATGAAGGATATTCCTGGCAGAGCTATGACTAACGCAGCATAGGCCGCTGCTATTACAGACGCCAAAGCCGCGTTTAGAGACCTCTTCCCCTTAACCAATACCGCCACCTCCGACTAGTTCCTTCCCTACCTAGCGAGGCTACCCTCCAGTCAGAACAACGAACCTCCGTAGTAACGGTATATAAGTCGTACTAGCTCTGTTATGCAGAAAAGAGAGGAACCGAGGCGCACCAACTGTTAACCTTTCACAGTCCCTCCGAGCACGCCTCTAATGTAGTACTTCTGTAGAGCGGCGTAGACTATCAGAGGAACCGACATCGCTAGGACGGAGGCGGCAGCCATGTGGTCCCAGCGGATGTAGTACCGGCCCTTGAGTATCGGTATAGTCTGTGTGACCACGTAGTTTTCGGGAGAGACTAGGATTATGAGGGCGAAGAAGAAGTCGTTCCATACCCAGTTGAACTGTAACACTGCTATGGAGAGTAGTGCTGGTAACGAGAGAGGCAGTACTATCCTGAAGAATATCTCGATGTCTGACGCCCCATCTATCTTGGCAGCCTCCTCTAGCTCTACGGGCAGAGTCATGAAGAAGTTCCTTAGGAATAGTATAATCCAGGGGAGGCCGAAGGCCGAGTGCAGCAGTATTAGGCCTATGTGAGTGTTCCAGAGGCCTAGTTGGTTCTCCAGCAGGAAGACCGGGAGTATCACCATCTGCTGTGGCAGGCTCATGAGGACTACTATCGTGAAGAATAGGAGGTCCCTCAGGGGGAAGCTGAACCTAGCGAAGACGTAGGCTGCTAAGGCGGCAACGAATATCGGTATTATCGTGGAGGGTATGGCTATTAGGAAGGAGTTGACCATAGCCCTGCTTAAGGGTGCTGTCCTGTAGTTCCACACGTAGAGAAAGTTCTCGAGTGTGGGAGTGAACCTCTCGAATCTCCACCACCCGTTCACTATCTCCTCGTATGGCCTTATTGACGTCATGAACACTCCGAGGAAGGGGACTACCCACACTAGTGCGACTAGCCACGCCGCCACATGTATGAGCACTCGCTTCAGAACCCTCTTGCGGCCCTGAAGCCTGTACCTATACATGCTATCTCACCACCATGTACCTAGCCGCGTAAACGGCCAAGCCGAGGGTCAGTATGGTTAATATGGAGGCTATTGCGGCTGCCGTCCCGTAGTTAGGCGGTATTTTGAAGAAAGCGTCCATGTACATCTCCAGCGCTAGGACTGTTGAGGCTCCGCCCGGTCCACCTAGAGTGGCCACGTAGACTATGTCGAATATCTTTAGCACCCACAGGACGCTCATAGTCACTACTACTATAGTCGCGGGCTTGAGGAGAGGGACAATAATGTACCTGAAGATGGCTAGCTCTGATGCTCCGTCGACGCGTGCTGCCTCTATGAGCTCCTGCGGTATGGTCTCTAGACCCGCCGAGTACACTATCATGGAAAAGCCGGTCCATATCCACACGGAGCCGAGTATCAGAGCGTAGAGAGCCGTGTCAGGGTAGGCGGTCCACGTCCTAGCAAGGTAGCCTAGGCCTACTATCCGAAGGAATTCGTTGAAAATCCCTGCGTTCTTATCATAGACGAACCTCAGGAGAACGCCACCTATAACCATCGGAGTGACCATGCCTAGGAAGATCATTGACTTAATCACAGCGGCTCCTTTGACGTCCCTGAGCATGACTGCGAGAAGCAGGCCTAGCACTGTGGACAGAGGCACGTGTATCAGTATCCATATAGCGTTGTGTACTAGGGCACCGAACGGAGGGCGTCCTCTCTCGAATCCTTTAGGGTAAAAGATCTCTCTGCGCCCGAAGACTTCTAGGTAGTTATCTAGCCCTGCGAACCCTACTACCTTGGTTCCCTCCCACTTCATTAGGCTCATAGCGAAAGTGAAGAGCATCGGGCCCACAACGAATAGCGTGAGGAGAAGCAGAGCTGGCACTAAAAATAGGTAAATAAACTTAGTTTGGGGTTTCATTTTCCATGCACCGTTTTCTTAAGCCTTGCCTAGGGTCTTAAGGTGAGCCTCCTTTAGCGCGTCTAGTACGTCAGGCAGGGCGTCCGGTGAGACCCACAGTAACTTGAGCTGGTCCCAGAATGTCCTTTGGAACTCTCCTCCGACAGCGTCGTCTAAGTCAGGCACAACTACTAGGCCCGGAGTATTAAGGAAGTCAACTACTGCTTTGTCTGCTGGCTTGTAGGCCTCGGCTGGCACGTCCCTATTAGTAGCTAGGAAGCCGCCCTGCCTGACCATTATCTCCTGAGCCTCAGGTCCTGCGAGGAACTTGAGGAGGAGCTTAGCTTCGTCTGGGTGCTCAGTGTACTTCGGTATTATTACCCAGTCTCCGCCTGCCACAACTCCTTTGGCTTCGGGGAACGGGAAGAACCCTAGGTCGTTTACGTCCTTGACCTGCGGCATAGTAGTCATCCAGTTGCCCATGAAGTAGATACAGTACTTGCCTTCCCATAGCTTGTCTATCTGGGCAGTCCACTCATCGGGCTCGCTGAAGTAGCCCTTCTTGAGTAGGTCTACAAGCTCCTCAAACACCTTTCTCACCTGCGGGTCATCGAAGGTTATCTCGCCACTAATCAGCTTGAGCTGTAACTCGGGACTGCCCCTGTTAATTATGAACGCCTCGGTCACGTCAGAGAGAGGCCAGCCCACACCGTCGCCACTAGCAATGGGAGCTTCAACGCCCGGAATCCCCTTGCAC
>CAZPLI010000033.1:0-2166 GCA_964587325.1 uncultured Thermofilaceae archaeon
TCTCATAGGTCCGGCGGGTGAGAATCTCGTACGCTATGCCACTGTGATCTCGCAGGAGGGCCGGGCTGGCGGCAGGCCAGGAATGGGTGCTGTCATGGGATCTAAGCGCCTCAAAGCAGTAGTCTTCGTGGGTTCCAGGGACCCAGAGGTGGCAGACCCAGCTGCCCTCGAGGAGCTAGCGATCAAGGCCTATGAGGACATCAAGTCGAAGCCGGGGTACGGGTTCTGGATGAGACAGGGCACGATGATGACCGTGCAGTGGGCCCAAGAGAACAGCGTACTCCCCACCAGGAACTTCAGCGAGGGAGTCTTCGAGGAGGCTGAGAGCATAGACGGTTACGCAATGGAGAGGATCAAGATCAAGCAGAGAGGCTGCCCCTACTGCGCGATGGTCTGCGGCAACGTAGTGGAGGACGCTGAGGGAGACCCCGTAGAGGTAGACTACGAGAATGTCGCAATGCTCGGCTCAAACATAGGGCTAGGGGACATAAGGAAGGTAGCTGTGCTCAACAAGATAGCGGACAAGCTAGGCCTTGACACGATAAGCGCAGGCAACACCATAGGCTTCGCGATGGAGGCAAGAGAAAGAGGCCTTCTCCCCGAGGCCCCCGAGTGGGGCGACTACAAGGCCGTTAAGGCGCTACTAGTTGACATAGCCTACAGGAGGGGCGAGCTGGGAGAGCTACTATCTTACGGAGTCAAGAAGGTCGCTGAGAAGCTGGGAGGAGACGCGGAGAGCTTTGCCATACATGTTAAGGGGCTGGAGGTCACAGGCTACGACTGCCACGCGGCACCCGGCATGGCGCTGGCCTTCGGTACGAGCCCCATAGGGGCGCACCACAAAGACGCCTGGGTCATAGCGTGGGAGGTCAAGACAGATAGGCTCGCGTACAGTAAGGAGAAAGTCGACAAAATCGTCTGGATGCAGAGGATAAGAGGTGGAATGTTTGAGACTCTCGTGGCGTGCAGGCTGCCCTGGATAGAGCTAGGCTTCGACCTAGACTGGTACCCTAAGCTCCTCAAGGCTGTGACCGGGCTCAGCTTCACGATAAACGAGCTATTCGATGTCGCAGACAGAGTCTACGCTCTCATTAGAGCCTACTGGATAAGAGAGTACGGGACTTGGAGCAGGACTATGGACTGGCCACCGCGCAAGTGGTTCGAGAAGCCTCTGACCAAGGGACCGTTTAAAGGGCACAAGCTAGACCCAGACGGCTACAGCAGGATGCTCTCCTGGTACTACGAGGCTAGAGGGTGGGACGAGCGCGGGGTTCCCAGAGTAAGCACTCTAGAGAGGCTGGGTCTAGCGGAGGTGGCTGAGGAGCTGAATGCGATAGTAAGTCTCTCAAAGTAGTCGCTAAGCTACGCTCACTGTTGGTTTTTCTCTCACGCAACTTTAAGCGTGAATGAACAATTCCTCTTTTTAAACCCTTACACACAGTAGTCGATCGGCAGTCTACGGGCCTCCTCTGTTGGGCTATTCTTCGTGTACCAATCACTAATAGTCACTGGTCGACTGCGGAGTGTCCCAAGGCCTACTAATCTCTCGGTGGGAAGGCCTCATACCTAATGAAGTTGCTAGCCCTATTTTTACAACAGGGGAATCGGCATGGCGAGAGTGTTTCTGTTTCGGGTCCCGGGATCTAAAGGCCAAGCGAAAATAGTCACAATGCTGCTACTGGCTGTAGTAGTTACCGTAGCAGCGGTGATAGTCTATCTCTGGACTTCCTCCTTCACCGGGGAGCTTTCTCAAGAGGCTCGCGAGGGGACAGTTTCTACGGGGAAGATGCTCAAAGTGGAGGGCGTTAGGCAGGAGGGCAACAGCTTAGTCGTCTATGTTAGGAACATCGGCGATGCTACTGCGACTATAGACAGGGTCTACCTGCTGTCACCGGGAGGCACAGTACTCGCTTCCCTAGAGCCGCAGGAGGGCCCTGTTGAGGTTGACCCAAGCGGGGTAGCCGTCGTAAGGGTTCAGGTGCCAGACGACCTTGTGGGGAAAGAGGTCATAGTATCGCTGAGCGAGCAAGGAGGGACTACTGTCTGCTTCAAAGTCCAAGGGGCAGCCATCACTACTGGGGCTGCCTCCACTACCACCAAGCAGGTATCAACATCTCCCCCCAAACCGTGGCTTAAGGGCTGGCAATATAGGAGACCCGTCAACGT
>CAZPLI010000033.1:2176-11760 GCA_964587325.1 uncultured Thermofilaceae archaeon
TGAGCGCAGTGGAGTGACGCTCGCAAACTACCCTGTCAGGATAGTGCTCGATTCATCAAACTTCGACTTTTCTAAGGCTAAACCCGACGGCAGCGACCTGAGGTTCACTACGAGTGACGGAGAGACGCTCCTAAGCTACTGGGTCGAGAGCTGGGGAGAAGAGTCTGCTATAGTGTGGGTGAAAATACCGGAGATACCCGCCAGCTCCACGGTAACGATCTACATGTACTACGGCAACCCCAACGCTAAATACGAGGGCGACCCTAAGTCGGTGTTCACGTTCTACGACGACGTAGAGTCCGGCGAGAACGGCTGGGAGATCAAGAGCGAGCGTAACGGTCTCTGGCACATAACAACCCACAGGTACCACAGCCCTGGACATTCCTGGTACTACGGACGCGAGGGATACTGGGACTACGATGTTGGCACGACGAGAGGATACATACTCTCTCCGCCAATATCGCTGGAGAACCACCAAGGCGCGCTCTTGACCTTCTGGACTTGGTGGGAGCACGAGAAGTACCCGTGGGGCTCGTTCGACAGCCTCGATGTGTACGTGTGCGTGAATAAGAAGTGTAAGAAGGTGTGGCACAGAGACTGCAACGAGGGTCCGCAAAAGGCTGATTGGCATCAGGAGGTGATCGACATATCGGCTTACGTTGGGAAGACTATCAGGATAAAGTTCAGGTTCGACAGCATCGACAGCCTGTACAACGACTACGAGGGTTGGTATGTGGACGACATAGTAGTCAGAAACTACGTCACACCCGAGCCGAATGTGACAATAGGTGCAGAGGAGACTCCGTAGCTACTCGGGCTCCACGTGAATGGCCACATCAAATCCGTAGTCTTGCTTTAGCCTTCTCTCTGCCCTGTCGAGTCTCTCGTGGACTTCTTCAACGCTACTTGAAGGGTCGGCCGCTACGACCACGTCTCCGTGGTACATGCCTTTAGACACTTGTCTCACTCTGACTCTCTTGACCACGAACCCTTCCCTTTCAAGTTCCTTACGGAGGGCTTCTACCAGTTCGGGAGGTGGGGCAACATCACTTATTGTTCTCGAAACTCTGAGTATGGTCTCGTAAACTTCGTAGAATATGTACACGGTCAGTACCACCGCTCCTACGTAGTCTATTAGGTAGCTAAGGAGAGCGCCTGCTAGCGATGACACGATGACGACTATGCTCTCGATTAGCTCGCTAGCTGTGAAGAACGCGTAGGGGGACAAGAACTCGCCCATTCTGTGCGACAGGAAAATAACCACTAGATACAGCGCAAAGCCTACGGCGGCCATTAAGGGTGCGTAAAGCGATACCTCGTATTCCTCGAACCTTAGGAGGCTTACGACGGCCACTCCAGCCACAAACGAGTAAGTGGCGAGCGTAATAATTGGGCCTGTAAACCCTAATCTGTAGTGGCCGTAGTGGTGGTCTTCGTCTGGTGGCAACTCGCTAAGCCTATGGTAGTAAGTGGTGCCAGCGAGCGCCACGAGGTTAGCAATGCAGGTCAGGGCGTCCACTAAGAGTGCGCGCGACCCAAATAGCAGGCCGCCTAAGGTCTTTACTATAGCAGCGACCACAGCGAGGGCTACGACTACCCACACCTTCATTAGTCAACCCAAGCCTACGCAAATAGCCCGAATAATAGAGTAACTTACCGCTTTAGTAGCCGCGCAAACACTCTTCTCCGGTAAGTCTCGCGAGTAGTTAAGAGGCTAAGGTTACCGAAGGTCTTGGGTAGCGAGCATTGAAGTCCGGCCTGCTTGGCCCTTCTAGCCAGTCCTTTACTCGGAAGAACCTTACTGACTGCAAGAAGCTAGAGTAAGAGGAAATAAAGGGGGTCTATTAACCATATTAATTAGGATGATGATGAGTCCGACCACTTCTGAGTGATGAAGAGGCGGTGGCCTCTGATGGTGAAAGTAAGGCTTCTTGGCTACTACGCTGAAATCGTGGGGGTCAGAGAGTTTGAGGTAAAGGTCGACAGGATTAGAGTGTTAGACCTAGTTAAGTTGCCAGGAGTGCCTCTCCACGAGCCGATAATCCTTGTTAATGGAAAGCCTGCGAAGTGGGACGACGTGGTAGGCAGCGACGACGTAGTCGTAGTCATGCCACCAGTAGGTGGGGGCTAGACTAAAAAGCTTTTAGTAACAAGAAGTCATTACTAAAGAGCTTTCAGAACAAAGGGTGGGGGCTATGCTAGGGACGCTTGTGAACGCTGTAGCAGTGGTTTGCGGGTCCATAGTGGGTCTAGTTTTCAGAAAGAGGCTACCTGAGAAGCGAGGAGACGTAGTGTTTACCGTGGTAGGGCTTTTCACAGCATACTTGGGCCTCTCAATGTCCCTAGAAGCAAGAAGTCCTGTCTCGCTGATACTAGGCATGCTCGTCGGTACGCTACTAGGAGAGCTCATCGACCTCGAAGGCGCCCTAAATAGGTGGGCTGAAGGCGTTAAGAACAAGGTCGGAGGGGGTTCAGGCTTCGTAGAAGGCATGATTACAGCTTTCCTCACCTACTGCGTCGGACCGATGACTGTCGTTGGCTCGATAAGGGATGGTATGGGAGACCCCTCTATTCTCCTGGCGAAATCGGTCATGGACGGCTTCGTGTCGGTAGCGTATGCGGCAGCGATGGGTGTTGGCGTGCTTTTCTCGGTCCTACCTCTTCTCGTATTCCAAGGCTCTCTGGCAGTGCTCGGCGCGCTCACAGGAGTGCTATTGCCAGAGCGCGTCGTCTCCGACATGACGGCTGCTGGAGGGCTGATACTGCTCGGCCTAAGTATAAACCTCCTAAAGCTACGTAAAGTGCGCGTGGCTAATATGCTCCCCGCCTTAGCTATAGTCCCCTCTATATCGTGGATATTGAATGTCTAGCTGAGGTGGACGGCCACGGTATCTATTAGGCTCATTGAAGTGAGCGCAGGCGCGTACGTCGCTAAAGGGTCACCCGCGACTCTAATAGTTGTAGACGGGAGCACGGGCTACGTGGTGGACCCAGGCTATCCTCCTAAGAGGGGCAAGCTTCTGAGAAAGGCACTAAAGAAGCTCGGCGTCGGAGAAGTGGTAGCTATCTTAACGCACGCGCATGGAGATCACGTCGCAGCCCTCGAGACTCTAGAGCCAGACGAGGTCTACGTGCATCCGGCGGAGATAGGGTCCGCCTTAATTCCTGAGTGTCGCGAGGCACTAGCGCTCGGCTACCCTTTCCACGCAAAGACTGACCTTATGCTCTTTGAGCCTGTAAGCGCTAGGCGGGCCAAGCCCTTAGGGAGCGGCGTTGGCCCCATTGAGGCGATTCCTCTCCCCGGCCATACCTTCGGGCACACAGGCCTACTCTTTGGCAAGTTGCTCTACGTGGGTGACGCAGTGTTCGGGGAGAAGCTGCTCTCTAAGGTAGGAGTGCCCTACTTTGCTGACCACAGGGCTGCTCTTGCGAGTATGGAGCTCCTATTAGAGCGCGTGAAGGGCGGAGAAGCTCTACTGCTTTCTCACGGCCCCCTAGCCTCAGGGCACGAGGCTGCACGCTTAGTTGAGCTTAACATTGAAAGGCTGGCAGAGGTGAGGCGTTTAGTACTCAGCCTACTGCGTGGAGCTATGTCCGACTACGAAGTGGCATACGCCGTGCTCCAGCACTTAGGAGGCGAGGTTAACCCTACGGCCCTTCTGCTGGCTACGGTTACGGTCAGATCGGTCTTAGCGGAGCTTTACGAGGAAGGCCTTATCGAGCCCTGCATTGACGGGAAACGCCTGGCGTGGCGCTTGGCTCGGCAGGCTTAGACCTTAACCAGTACGCAGGCGAAGAAGCCCTGAGTATCGTGAACGTGGGGGTATAGCCTCTGTGCCTCCTTAACTCCTAGTCCAGGAAACCCAACTCTGGGCTCAGCATGAACAGGCTCGAACCCGAGCTCGTCGCACGCCCACTTAATGTTCTCCTCGTTCTCCTCTAATGTCACGGTGCACGTGGAGTAAACAAGCCTACCTCCCCTTTTGAGTAGCGACGCAGATGCCCTCAATAGCTCCCGTTGGGTCTCCGCGAACCTTTTCACGAGCACGGGAGCAGTCCATAGCCTTATCTCTGGGCTGTGTCCCAGCCTGCCCAAGCTAGAGCAGTCAGGGTCTAAGATCACTGCGTCCACTCCCCTCAGAGGGGGCATTCTAGAGTCAGTGAGTACGGGCTCTATGTGAGCGTGCAGCCTTCTAGCTACAGCTCGCATACTGGCAAGCCTCCTAAATTTCCACTCAGCCGCGACCACTAAGGCACAGCCGCCAGATACCTGGTAAGCGTGCGTAGCCTTACCACCGGGTGCAGCACACATATCGTAGACCACGAGCGCAGGGCCGAGAAGGTGCCCTACTAGAGCTGAGGCTTTGTCCTGCAGGTAAAAGTGCCCCGCGGAGTGTTCTGGAGTGTGACTTAAGTTTCCCGCGAGCCTTAGAACTCTGGCGACGTCTGGCAGGTCCTTGTCAGGCTCAAGGTCGAACCCTCGCCGCCTTAACGCCTCTATCAGCCTCTCCCTAGTAGTCAGTAGAGTGTTAACTCTCACCCATAGCGTTGCGGGCCTGTTCATTCTGTCAAGCATAACCTCTGCCTGCTCTCTGCCAAGTAGCGAGCCTAAGTACTCGGCCACCCACTTAGGGACGGAGTACACGACCGCTACCTTCTCGGCCCACCCCATTCCACTCACTAGTTCCGCGAGGTCCGCAGAAGCTAGTAGCTCAAAGTCTCTACGCTCGAGTCTAAGCCCTCTTATCCTGCGGGCGAGCTTTACCACCCGGTCGAGCGGGACGCTCCTATACCTGTACTCGTAAACCAGTGCCCTGAGGAGGTTTCTCTCAAAGGGGGGCAAACGCCTCGGATCCTCTCCTACAAGCGTCCTTACGAGCCAGTCTATTTGGAGCGCATATCTCAGCATCGCGAGCGAGAACGCTCTCACGAGACCTCTAATAGGCCCTAGCTCGGGATGTTGAGCGAAGAAGTCTTCCATCGCCGCTCTCAGTGAGATCCTTTCAGTCTCTACTCTAGCCGCTATCCTGGCGACCACTACCTCGACGGGCCAGACTTCCTCCCACCTCACGCGGGAACGCCTTTTAACCACGAGCGACTCGTCCCTCCGATGCTTGCTCTTTGCTCTTACAGGTTGAGGGTCACGCTAAGTGGTAGGTGGTCACTAGTAGTCCTAGCGTTAGTCTGGTGCTTAGGCGCGGCTCTACATGCCGCTCAACTGTCGAGTCTTTACTCGGCATTAGCATACGTTACCCTCGCGGCCTACGCTATTAGGTCTGACGGACTGGTAGTAGGTAAGTCCTCTCCCTCTCAGGTGCTATTAGGAGTCCTCCCACACGTCCTTGTCTTCGCCCTACTAGGCCCTGTGAGCCTAGCCATAATAGTTCTGGTGTCGCCTTACCGCATTGTGTCGGCAGCCTTGTCAGCAGCTGTTGAGGAGGCTTTCTTCAGGGGGGTCATGACGCGAGAGCTCGAGCGTTTCTCTCCTCGCCTCGCCGGTTATGCTACAAGCGCTGCTTTTGCTTTCTTCAACATGCCGCCCAGTCACACTCTGGGAGCGGCCTCGCTGTTGCCTTCCTATTTCCTATTGGGCGAGGCGTTGAGAGCGTGCTACGCTAAGCGAGGATGGGCAGGAGCCTTCTTGATGCACTTCACGTACAACGTTGCAGGCTACATGTACGTTGTGATCAACGAGCCCCACTCCGTACTGGTCGTAACATTCTCTCATGTACTGCTCTACGTAGTGGCCAGAACTCTCTTCTCTGACCCGCCTCAAGGGAGCATTAATACCCCCAATACGGTTAATGCGTAGGTGAAAAGTCGTGATGCTTGAGACGCTAGCTCTCGCTCTCCTGACACTGGGGTTCCTAGTCGTGCTAGTCGGAGTACTACTCACTGTTCTCGGCTCGGCTAAGGCAGCACGTAGGGGCGAGGCTAAGGGAGCCTTCGTAGTCCTCTTAGGGCCTATACCGATAATAGGGGGTACCGACAGCGATGTGATCAAGCTAGCAATAGTACTGACGATCGTCGTGTTGCTCATAATGCTCATCCTACTTCTAGGCCTACCAAGGTGAGGTTAGTGGGCGAAGACCCCCGAGCTAGGCTCTTCGGCCTACTTCTAGACGGCTTAGCAGAGCTAGGCGTATTCACCGAGGGTCTTGTGACGATTGCCGCTGAGAGCGCTGCAAAGTCCATGCCGGGAGAGGGCTCAGCTCCAGAGGATGTTATCGCCTTGCTTCTCTCCTACCTAAACGTGAAGCACAGTATCGAGAACCTCGACCCAGAGACTTGGGAGGTCAAGGTATCTGCGAAGACCTGCGGCCTCTGCCCAGGTTCCCCTAAGCCTAGGCCAGAGCTATGCCCCCTAGCTGGCCTAATCTCGGCTAAGCTTTCGCTCTCCCTTGGCCCCCGCTTCTATGCTCTCAGGTGGGATGACGGAAGACTTGTGAGAGTCGACGACGACACTTGTAGGCTCCGCGTCAGGAAGGCGCGTCGGGAGGGCTCTGGAAGTCCAGACGCGATGGCGTCCACTCAGAACACCTAATATGGTATTAGCAACATATGGTGAAGAGCAAAGATGTTCTCTCATACCTTTGATTTAGTCTCCTGCGTAAAGGGATAAGAGATTTATACTATAATATTGCACTGCAAAGCGAGTTGCGTGGCTATGCTCAGTGTATGCGACTTATTTACGGGTACTGTCTTACTGCATCCCAGAGAAGTGGACCGTGCGTAAGGACCCTAAAACCGGCATGCTCGTTATACACGATCTCATTGTACTCCTCAAGGCCGTCTCATTCAGTGTACTTAAAGCAGAGCCAGTAGAGGCAGCAAGGCTGTACTTGAGCTATTGTAAAAGAGCTTTAATGATAGCGGCTAAGCAGGGAGGCCTAGCGGTCACTGGGCCTCTAGACGTAAAGACAGCTAAATACGGTGAGAGAGGACTAGTTGTACTACACCAGGTCCCTGTTACGGGCATTGCGCTCTTTTTCATGGGGCTATCTCAATACGAGACTCTCGTAGGGCGAGCCTACATTACGCCCCTGAAAAGCGGGCTTTCACTCGTGTCTAGCTGGATGACGCCCTCGTCTCTCGCAACAACATACCCCACAGAGCAGCAGCTAGAC
The DNA here is from genome assembly GCA_964587325.1 of uncultured Thermofilaceae archaeon. Lineage (GTDB taxonomy): Archaea > Thermoproteota > Thermoprotei > Thermofilales > JAPDKD01 > CAZFWY01. Next base: position 9,304 of record CAZPLI010000033.1, read on the forward strand.
CAAATTGCGCGCACAGTTTCCACTTGTAGGCCTATACCCGCATTACGAGCCTCCATACCAGACACTATGAGGGGATTGAATGCTTACCACATTCTGCTCCCGCACGGGGCTACGCTGGCTGGACACGTGTACCCTGACGGTGGGCTAGCCTGTACAGTTGAGGGGAGAGGCTACACTATCCGGTTCCAGTCTTCACCGCGGTACGTAGACCCGGGCTCGATGGGCATGAACCCCTTCTTCGCTCAGTCCCTCGCGATGCAGGGAGCGACAGTTATGAGGTGTATGAGCGCTAGAGACTACGCTTACCATGTACTCAGCTCAATGGGCGCTCAGCCGGAGGAATCCTACAACGTGGGCCCAATACCCGTAACCATCCACAGCATTATGGAGGCCCTAGGCCTAGCACGGGGAGGAATGGGTCGAGGCTTCTATGACTCAACTCTGGCTAGGTTCAAAACCTCAGGCAGTGAAGGCTACCTCTGGGTTACGACTTACGGGCTACAGGCGGCAATGCTAGCGCCCTACACTATGTGGAGGGCAGTAATATCATATATTGTAGGACCTCCCGACCGCTCAGAGCAGCTGCTCTCGCTGCTCTTCACGGTCATGAGTGGGCTCACAGCGGACCAGAAATGGCTACAGACCGTGAGGGCCGAGGCTATGAGAAAGGCCAAAGAGACGATTAGGGGTAGCAGAGCGATTCACTGGTCGATTATGAGGAGTATACGGGACAGGAGCCAGCTATGGAGACAGGTACAGGAGACATTCAGAGACACCAGCGAGATGGTAATGGATAATTTCTACTCCGGTATGGAAGCGGGCGTCAAGGAAACGATGCAACTCTCTGACGTCCTGGGGTCAACGGAGGACACGAGCACAGTACCTGACATTTCAGAGTACGACATTGGAGGCTTAGGAACCCAGAGGTTCTACCTAAACGACGGCGGCACGCTGAGAGCCTACGGCACAGAGGAAGAGCTGCCAGTAGCCGAGATTGATGGGACGGGTGTCCTACGCGACGAGGAGGGCAGAGAGCTGGGCAGGATAGACGAGGGCTATGTCTACGACAGTGAAGGCAACAGAGTAGGCTTCATAGACACGGAAATCAGCGACGACTGGCAGCTAGAACTACTGGAGCAGCAACTAGCAGACGCAGACACGACCCTCGGAAGAGACATCTTCGGGCCAGAGGAAGAGGAGGCCGATAGACCGGCGTACGTCTCGAAAATGAGAAGAGAGGTAGAAGGGGAAGACGAGTAGCACCAGCTTCACTCCCCATAGCTCCATAACTATGCGCCGGAGAGCGTAACCCAAAACAAGTCGCCACACTGTGTAGTATAATATCTGTCACTGCTAGTGTGGCTACGGGGTGGAAGTCTGCCGTGGCCACCTCGCACCGTAGGCCTGCCCGTAAAGAGCCCATACGTACTACACCTGAGGTCTGGAGGGCCAGAGCCTTCTGTAGAACGTGCGGCCTGTGTTGTAAGGACACCGAGATGATACTGGCACCTAGCGACATCGAGCGCCTGGAAGCTCTCGGCTTCGACAGGCGCGACTTCGCCGTATTCGACGGCAGGTTCTACAGGCTTAAGAACGTCAACGGGTACTGTTTCTTCTACGACAGGCGAGCTAAGCTGTGCAGGGTCTACCCCTACCGACCAGTAGGCTGCGCCATCTACCCCATAGTCTACGACCTCGAGAGAGGAGAGCTAAGGCTAGACGAGGATTGCCCTCTTGCCGGTGACACTAGGGTAGACGAGATAGCCAAAGCTAGAGAGGTTCTCCGTAAGCTCCTCGAGGAGCTAGGGCTAGAGCGCTAACACCTTTAACCCCAAGCGCGTGTATTCCTCGGGACTCGCGTCGTGGAGAGCGTGAAGCTTGTCAGCGACGCGCTAAAAGTCATGAAGAAGTGGGGCGTTGTAAGCACTGAACTTCTCTCGCGAGAGCTAGGCTTACCTCCGCCCGTTGTCGCTAGGCTTATTGAGGCCCTCAAGAAGTCAGGGGTCCTCGTAGAGGAGCACTGTGACGCGAAATGCAGGAGCTGTCCCCTGTCCTCTGTATGCGGAGCGCGTGGTCTAAGGGTTAAAGTCTATAGGCTTCGAGAGCCTAGGAAGCGAGTTTCGTAGCACTTAGAGAGACGTTCTAGTTCTCCGAGGATCACGCGAAGGGCTGAAATAGGAGGAAGACCGAGAGTGGAAGGGTGAACTTGTGAAGTTAGTGTTCTTCGAGGATCCTTCCTGGAGAGAGCTGTGGCCTCTCTCGACTGTGAAGCCCGTCTTTCTCTTAGAAGTAGGTGGGCGCAGGCTCTACGAGTACTGGGTAGACGCTCTAAACCCTGAAGGGGTGGCTTTCTTCCTCAGGCCCGAAGTCGCGGGGCTTTACGACTGGCTGCTCAACATCAGAGAGGAGAGAGGTGTGGAAGTGAACCCCGACGCTCTCGACGATGATGTCTTAGCC
>CAZPLI010000033.1:11770-12285 GCA_964587325.1 uncultured Thermofilaceae archaeon
GTGCATAAAGGCGGCAGGGTACTCATGGTGAAGGTATCGGTGAGCTTTGCCGACACCCTCGTGGAGATACTTAAGGGTGAGCCGTCTCCTGAACTCTTTCTGAACCTTCTGGAGGCGACTACGGACATACCGTTCCCAGACGCGCCCGAGTTTCTGAGGCTTGAAGACGTACTACGCTACTCAATCGAGCTACTCTCTCGTAGCGAGAACAGACTAGAGGGGGGCATCGAGGACGGAGTCGCGATAGATACGAACGCAGGGCCTGTAGTGATCGAGAAGGGGGCCATAGTCGAGTCGGGCTCTAGGCTCGTGGGTCCCGTGTATGTAGGCCCCGGAGTCCGAGTACGCGCCGGGACGAGGCTTGAGGCCTGCTCGCTCGCAGGCTATGCTATTGTCGGCGGGTGCTTTGAGAACTGCATCATGGGCCCCTACGTGCAGGCGCCCGACGCTAGGCTGACTAACGTAGTGTCCCCTGGCTACGTAGAGCTAGCTCCTCTGACTGTCAGCTGGGGAGG
>CAZPLI010000033.1:12295-15030 GCA_964587325.1 uncultured Thermofilaceae archaeon
CACGAGTCCTCTCACGTCACTAGAGGGGGCTTGTAGGATAGGAAGAGGATCTGAAGTTGCTGGCAGATTTACAGGTGACCTGCCTCCCTTGAGGAGGTATAGGGATGGAGACATCGAGGACGTAGATCCGACCCACGCAAAGGCCAGATTAAGGAGGCTGTTGTCTAAGTTTAACTTGCTTCCATCCGACTACGAACTATCTTTTCTTGACTAGTGCTGCTATTAGAAGCACGAACACGGCTAGCACTGCCAAAGCCAGGAGGTTCTCCGGTTCTCCTAGCTTGGGGAGGCCTGTGGGGGCTTTGGTTGGTGGTGCGCTTACGGGAGGCGCGGGCTTAGCTGTGGCATTAGTTGTTGTAGAGACAGAAGGAGTACTCGGAGTTGCTCCTAGGGCCCTAGAGTAGTAAGTCGTGAGGCGGTAGTAGAGATAGGAGTCTTCGAAGGCGCTCGTGGTTTCTGCTAGCCTTAAGAACAGTGCTAGAGCTGCTGAGTCTCCCCTAGAGGAAGCATCGGCCAGGGCCCTGCTCCTAACGTTGTCTAGAATTGCTTTCGAGGCTGCAGCGCTTAGGAGGGCCTGCTCGAGAGCTATGGCGCACTCGGATAGTACCGAGGACTCTATAGCCAGGACATAAGCAGGCAGCGTCTCTCCCTTTATCAGTCTCTTCTTGGCTTCCTCATAGTACCTAGCGGCGTCGCTCAGGAGACCGGTCCGCGTGCTCACGACAGCCTCCGCGTAGCTGAACACGGCTCTCGCTTCGGAGAGAGCGTCAAGGGGATCTACGCCTGATAGCTCGGGCTCCCTTATACGTGAGAGGGCCTCAGCTGCTTTAGCGTAAGCAAAGGCCCTAGCTACGTGCTCGATGGCAGTACCTGGCGAGGCTTCCCAAGCCTCTCTTGCTCTGCCGAGCTCGACGCTTGCCAGCGTTGCATAGCGGAGGGGAAGTAGCTTTGCAGTACTGTTGAGTGTCCTATAGACGTCCTCGACGTACTTGACGTCCTCCCTTACAGCGTCCTCCAAGAGCTTACTGTTCCAAGATAGTCCTACCAGCTTGGCAGTCTCGGCCTCCTCAATCACGCGTATGAGCGTAGTTAGTGCCAGAGCAGGGTCCTCGGGGAGCGAGTATAGAGTTGAGTTAGCTCTCGCAAGCCTCGTAGACGCCAGCGCTCGGGCAAACCCCTTAGCCTTCCTAAGTGAGCTGTACGCCGAGGCTATAGCCTCTGCAGCTTTCTCTTCGAGTTCAGCAACGGCAGGCAGTAGTGACGAGAGTGCTTTCCTAAATGTCTCGGATGCTGCTACCTCCTCTCTTTCTAATTTTACTCCGAGCATGGCCTCGATAGCATCTCTAATGTCGCCAATCTCTCGCACCGTGAGACCCCACTTATTCGCCGCATACTCGGTTAGGTTCACGGTGACCGCCCTTGGGTACCTTATTATGAATGGGCCGACCTTTCTCTCGACTATTCTGTAGGTGACTATCGAAGTCTCGCCGGGCGGAACTAGGAAGAGCTTGGCTCCAGCCCGCGCGGCTGCCTCAGCTTTCTCGAGGACGCCGCCCACTATACCCACAGTCCCGTCGGGGTTTATCATACCAGTCATCATCACAGACCTGTTTATGGGAGTCCCGCTTAGGACCGAGTAGGCTAGCACGGTCATTACTGCTCCAGCGCTCGGCCCGCCGACAATGACGGTGTCAGCTTCTATCCTAAACAGGAACGTGTAGCGCGAGAAGTCAAGGCCCAAAAGCCTGCACGCAGTCCTAGCCGCTATGAGCGCAGTCGCCTGCATGTCCAGCTCGGTCAAGGGAACCGTCGACACGTAAACCTCACCGTCCCCCTCCAACACAGTGAGCGAGATGTTGACTAGAACTCCCTTGAAGCCTCCCTCAACTCTAGTCACTGCTGGCGCGTAAACCCACCCACTCCCCACAATTCTCACAACTTGTGGCTGCCCGGGCACGCGGCAAAGGCTTAGCACGAGCGCTAGGAGGACTAGAGCTACGAGTCTCCGCAACACCACCCCCCAGTGAGATAACATACGTTAGCTTAAAGCTTAGAGGCTGTAGAGTTCGCTACTATCAACTAGTACGCGCGCACCTGCGGCAAGCACTCGTACGCTCGGAGGACTAAAGCCTAGCCCCGCTATGCCAGCGGGCTCTTTCGTATGCCTAGCTTTAGGAGGACGTTAGCTATGCCTAGTGCTAGCCTTTCTTTCAGCAACGGGGGCGACGCAGAGACCGTGATATCGTCACACGCAACGTAGGGGTAATTGCCGGGTATAAGCTCCCACTCTACTTTCCTCTCCTTGGAGACCGCTCTCGCTCTCGATAGCAGGCTGGGTATTGTGCCGCTAAGCGTGAGGTTCCGGACGGGATAAGCGACTTCGCCGTTCTTAATGTACCACCCGAAGGCTGGCACCGAGAACTTACCGCTCGAGAAGTCTGACATATGGACGCCCATCACGTCTTTCACGAGGAAGCCTTCTCTCACGTCTTCTAATATGGAGTCGAGAGCTTCCTCCTCTTTGCCCTCTACTTCTAGGAAGCACGCGTAGGGCGAGGGCTCGCTCTCTATCGATCCTAGCGCGTTTCTACCCGACCTGCGTAGCGCATTACCTGTAGGCTCTACACCCCACTTTGCCGCGTGATAGTAGTCCGTCACGTGCTCTCTCAATATGCCTTTCTCGATAATGGGCACCTTCCTAGTAGGCACTCCTTCGTCGTCGCGCTCGAGCGCGA
>CAZPLI010000034.1:0-15013 GCA_964587325.1 uncultured Thermofilaceae archaeon
CCTCTGTGAATGGCATGTCCTCCTGGGGTACTATCATGCCTATGACGCCTTTCTGGCCGTGTCTAGACGCGAACTTATCGCCTAGCTCGGGTATTCTCGGGTCCCTCACGCGAACCTTCACTAGCGTTGTGCCTTCAGACGATGTAGCCAGCACTACCTTGTCGATAATCCCCTTCTCACCGTGACGTAGGGCTACCGACGTGTCTCTGCGCCGGGTGACTGGCCTGTACTCGAAGGCTCCGAAGAACCTCGGCGGGCTAGTCTTGCCGATTACAACCTCGCCTCCCTTCACCTCGGTCTCGGGTACCGCTATGCCGTCCTTCTCGTCAAGCTTCTCGTACGCACTCTCGGGCCTCCTGTCGACGACCTCCTCTCCAGGCTTCTCTATTCTGTCCTCCTGACCACCCGCGTACTTACGCTCCTCCGTCTCGTAAGTCCTAAAGAACGTGGAACGTGCGAGACCGCGCTCGATTGATGCCTTGTTAATGACAACTGCGTCCTGAATGTTGTAGCCACCGCCCGTTATTAGGGCTACAACGAAGTTCTGCCCAGCAGGCCTCTTATCGAGCTCTAGTAGCTCGATGACCTTAGTGGTAACGAGCGGCCTCTGCGGGTAGTGGAGGAGGTGCATACGCGGGTCCATTCTGAGCTTGAAGTTGACCATGGGTATGCCTAGGGCCTGTTTGCCCATTGCAGCCTCGTAAGCGTTCCTCGGGGACTGGTTGTGTTCGGGGAACGGGATGATAGACGCGACAACGCCTAGTATGGCGGCAGGCGTTATCTCAGCGTGGGTGTGCTCGGGGCCCACGCTCCAGACATCGGGAGCTATGTAGGCGTTCTCCTCCTCCTCTGCGTCAAGGTACTCTATGATGCCACGCTTTATGAGGTCGCTCCACGTCCACTCGCCTCTTCTGACTTTCTCTACGTGCTCGGGTCTGAGCTTGACCTCACCGTTCTCAACTACGAGTAGAGGCCTGAGGACACGGCCAGCGTCACAGTTGATGTACACTTCGTCTATGTACTCGGTCTTGTAGTGGGCAACGTTGACCTCGTGGTGGATCTTGCCCTGCCTCCTTAGCTGCCTTATCGTCCTGACTAGCTCCTCTCCGTCGGGATGTATGCCTATTAGTCTTCCATTAAGGAAGACTTTAGACCCCTTTATCCCCTCAGAGCGCGCTTTTCTTATCTCGACGACTCCCAGCTTGTCTATTAGTAACCTGTAGATCTCTTCCTCGTCGACTCCTATCGAGAGAACAGCTAGTAGCGCGAGATTCTTCACGAGCCCGCAGTTCTGCCCCTCGGGGCTCTCTACGGGGCATATCCTACCCCACTGAGTGGGATGCAGCTCTCTTGCCTCGAAGTGAGGCTGCGTCCTGCTAAGCGGAGAGACAACGCGCCTCAGATGGCTAAGCGCCGAGAGGTAGTTCGTCCTGTCCAGTATCTGGCTCACGCCAGTCCTTCCGCCGACCCAGTTGCCCGTAGAGATGGCACTCATCAACTTGTCAGTGATCACGTCGGCCCTCACCAGAGTCACGAGGCTGACCTCGCGGACTCTGCTCTTCAGCTTGTTCATGTTGTACCTGAGATCGTCCACGAAGCTCCTGAAAGCTCTCCTGAACACCATGGCCATCAGGTCGCCCGCGAGCTTCAGCCTCTTGTTGGCGTAGTGGTCCTTGTCGTCGGGCTCTCTGCGCCCTAGGTACAGCTCAAGTAAGCGCTCAGCCATCTGGCCTAGGAAGTAGGCCTTGGCGATGCGGTCCTCAGGCCTTCTGCCTAGGTGTGGTAGGAACTGCCTGTCGAGGAAGTCTAGGGCCCTCTCAATCCTGGCCTGTTTGGGCTGCCCAATGGCAACTCTTGAGCCTATGTAGTCTATTGCTTCTTCAACTGTTCTCGCAATGCTTCCCTGCTCGACTATTACCGGGAGGAGCTCACGCTGTATCTCCTCGTCGTCGGTGATCGCCATCATGATGTCTACGTCCTTCTCTAGGCCGAGAGCGCGCATCATAACGACGAGAGGTACGCGTGACGGCAGGCCCGGAGTGCTCACATAGAGCATACCGTCCTTAGTCCGCTCGACAGTTACAGAGGATCTCTGTCCAGCTCGTGACGAGAATACTTTAGCGACATGTGTGACCGAAGAGCCGGGCCTCCCATAGTCGACAAGGACCCTGTTCACCGCTAAGTCTTCTTGAGTTATCAGGACTCTCTCTGAGCCATTGATTATGAAGTAACCGCCTGGGTCGCGTGGGTCCTCACCCATCTTGATTAGCTCTTCCTCGGAGGCTCGTGACAGCGGGCACTTGATAGATTTCACCATTATCGGCATCTCGCCTATGTAGGCGGTTACAGGCTCCTGCTCCTCTCCGTCTACGACGAGTGTCATCTCGAGGTATATGGGGGCAGAGTACGTGAGGTTCCTCAGCCTAGCAACCATCGGGGTAACTGCTGACTCGGACCCGTCAGCCTCCCTGACTCTAGGCTCGCCCACGTATATCCTGCCAAGCTTGACGTAGACGTTAGGTATGTCGGGCCTTACCTCGCCTACCTCCTTAACTATCTCCTGAATAGTGTGCTCTATGAAGTAGTTGTAGGAGTCTAAGTGCTGCCTCACGAGCCCCCGCTCCTTTATGAAAGCCTTAACGAGCACCCAAGCGAAGTCCTTAGGTAAAGATACCATACGTCACCCCCTCCTCACGTACCTAAAAGCCACGGCCTTCCCCGCCGTAGGACTATCCCGTATAATCATGATTATGTCACCAGCCTTAGCGCCTACCGCTCTCGCAGCAGGGTCGCTCTCATAGATCCATGGCAGCTGGTAGGGCTTAACTCCCAGCTTCTTCAGCACTAGCTCCGCAGTCTTCTTGTCCAGCAACACATGCTTTGGTACTAGCTCGTGATCCAATACGTTAAATTCCTTCTTAACCAAGACCTCCCCCCAGGGGGACCGGTTCACCCAACATGGGGTACAGCGCTTATAAACTTTTCTGTCAAACACATCGAAAGATTATCTAGACTGGTGCGGCCGCCGGGATTCGAACCCGGGTTCAGCGGCTCACCTCGCCCGCGCAGGGGGCGGAGAGCTTGGAGGGCCGCCATCCTAGTCCAGGCTAGACCACGGCCGCGCCTACTGTATACCACGTTAGGGGGTTTATTTACTCGACGCACAGCAACCCTCTGAGACTATATCAAAAGGTAAATCTTGGAGGTGAGAATGGTTGTATGGCGGGCCCGCCGGGACTCGGACTTAGTGCTTGCATATTAGACATACTCGCATAGTTGACAGGACACAATATAGCTGCGATTTTTGCGCTATGGGGATTCCATTACTCTCTTGTAGAATACTTTCAGCCTACTATTTCCTCTAGCCTTATCAGAAAGAGTCTATACGGCTTTACTTGAGAGAGCTCTCCTTAGAGGGCGCTTGGTGAACCCCCGAGCTCGGGTGTAAGGTAGGGGAAGCCGGGGTGAGAGGGTCTTGGCAGAGGGTCAGAGTAGGGAAGACCTCGTGCTCACATACAGGGCTGCGACGCTACTTTACTTGCTAACAGGCTGGGACTGTAAGAAAGTCTGGAGAGCGCTGCAGGAACTTGGCTTCAAGGCTTCGCTGGATGATATTAGGCGCTGGCTGCACTCTGGCGACAAGCCTTTCTTTACGCCTACAGCGCTCGAGAAGTCTCTCTACTACCATGTGGCCTATAAGCTAGTGCTGGCGACTGCGGCCGAGCACCCAGACTGGGGCCTAAGCGCATTGCTAGCTACGTGTCGAGCCAGCTACCTATCAGAATACCGGCAACTACAGCCTACTACTGGATGCGGGGGTTGAGTAGGCCTAATGTTACTCCTGTTAGGCCTTGCCCTGCTCTTGGCTACTTGGTTGGTGTGTTGGTGGGTGACCGGAGGAGGAGTGGTAAGGGGCTGCACGTTAAGGATAGGGAGTTCGCCGAGTACTACGCTAAGATGTACGAGGAAGCCGCAGGTGTGAGACCAGAGGTGCGCTCTACGAGAGACGGCTACTACTGCACATACGAAAACGCCGCCTAGCTAAAAGAGTTCTGGCGCAGCGGACTATGGAAAATAGTAGCCTACACATACCCAACAGAGTTCCTAAAAGGCCTATACGACTCCGAAGGGTACGTAACACCTCTGGTAAGTCATAGGCGCGAGATTCTTACAAGCACCATAGTATCGCTCGTGATCGGAAGTGAAGAAGCTAAGGTGTTCGTAAAGATAGTCTTAATTAAGCTAGGTTTCAAACCAATAGAGAGTTTCAAACCACCAGAAGCTAGAGTTGTGTGCGGTAAGCTCTGCAAGTTCGATGGGTGCTGGAAGCCTCACCTCTGCGAGTGGGACACACTAGGACGCTTTGCACAACTAATAGGTTTCAGAGAAAGCAAGAGGAGACGCAAGCTTGAGCTCCTTTTGAAGTTAAGACACTTACCACTTAGAGAGCGCTATGAGGAATGGACCAAGCACTATGTGAAAGCACCAAACGGCCGCTGGGCCGAGCGAGCCCCAAAACCCCGCCCCAAGACACCAATAGGCAATAAAGTTTAAATCCAGACACCCCCCAGTCCGAAGTAGGCAGGGCCCGTAGCTCAGGTGGAAGAGCGACGGGCTTTTAAAGTGGTCTGAAGAGACCCGTAGGTCCCGGGTTCGAGTCCCGGCGGGCCCGCCATATCTTTCATTTTGTGTGCAAACTATGTCCCAACAAGCCTGCCGTCTAGCGGTTCTTCTCGGATGATCTTGTGTCTAGAGAAGCCGAAGGTCCCACCTGAGCTACGGGCCCCTCAGGGTAGGGCGTGGTAGGGGGGCTTAAACCTTTCTAATAAGCCCATCAGTATTACCCATGCCCTGTATGGTCTTCTTGCTAGTCTTAACACGGTAACTGTATGGGGCGGCGAGGCGGCAGCAATTAGGACCTCCAGTCTGATAGGCTTGGTTAAGGCTCGTGTAAGGGATCGAGAGAGGTCGCAGGCTGCCTTACTACTCCTTATGGCCACCGTCCTACCATCTACGTAGCGGCTCTTTCTTACGACTATAGACACATTGCTTGTTAGAGTTAGACGCGAATCGCCTCTTGCCAGGAGTACGTCAACATACTTCTTAGCCCTTAGCAGGACTAAAACCACCGTGTTGGGGTCTCTGAGCAGACATTTGAGGCGGGGGTTTAGGTCCGCCGCGGCTTTGTCTGCGGCTACACCTACTATGCAGTCTCCCCGAGGCGTTAAGTGCTCCTCCTTGGTGACCTCTAAGGTTGTGGGATGGAGTGCTTTGACGTTCGGGTGACCTCTGGCCACTACCAAGTCTAGGCATAGCATGTCAGAACCCGTATTGCCCCCTAAGGGGTACGAACACGCAGCCACCTAAGCTTCTGACGTAGACCTCGCCTTCCGGACTCTTGTACACCAGCTTGAGGTCCTGTATGAACCTGCCGACCGGTATTACCATTCTGCCGCCAGGTGCTAACTGCTCCACGAGCACGTCGGGGACTGAGGGAGCAGCGGCAGTGACTAGTATCTTGTCGAAGCTTATCCTGACCGGCGCGCCCGAGCTCCCATCAGCTACTATTACGTGCACTAGGGCCCCATAACCCGCTCGCTCGAGGTTCTCCCTAGCGAAGTTTGCCAAGGCTCGTTTGATCTCGACAGTGACCACTATATCACCTCGGATCTCACCGTTAGGGTGCACCATTTCTGCGCAAAGAGCCGCATGATACCCGCTTCCTGTGCCTATTTCGAGGAGCCTGTCACCGGGTTTTGGCTGGAGGGCTTCACACATTATTGCACACATATGTGGCGCCGAGATCGTTTGGCCTTCGAGTATCGGTAGAGGAGTGTCTTCGTAAGCCTCGTCACGATACCTCTCTAAGACGAACTCCTCACGAGGGACTTTAAGGAAAGCTTTTCTGACTTCCTCACTTCTTATCACGCCTTCCCAGCTCAACCTCTCAACTAGCCTTCTCCTTTGCTCCTCGAACTCTCTGCTACTCACCCGAACCATGCGTCTAAGCTCACCTGACCGAAAGTTCTCTTGTAGGCCTTTATGGCTCTCTCTAGCGCGTTCTCTACACGCTTGGGAGAGAACGAGTGCTCCTCACATAGGAACTCCTTGATTTTATCGGCATCAGGCTCTCTCCACTCCAGCTTGTAGTCGTCTGTGACCTCAGGCTCTAGGAAGATTCTTGCAATATCGTGAGGATCGGCAGGGAACTTAGGGTTGCCGAGCGCTCTCAAGATGGCATCTAGCGACTTTAGCTCTCGTACGAGTCTAAGTGCTCTCTTGATGCCCACACCCTTGACGCCACCTGGATTATAGTCAGTTCCGACTAAGATACCTATGTAGACTAGCTGCTCTCTGGTTATCCCGTAGTGCTTGAGAACGTCGTCAAGGACTATGATTTCAGGCTTTACCTCTACGTACACATTCTTGCGCGGTAGCTTGCGGCGTCCAGTTATTGTAAGGTTCCTGACTAGCCGAGGGGTACCGAAGAGTAACGAGTCATAATCCTGGCTTGCTGATGCCCATACGTCGCCCTTGCGAGCCATGTAGGCGGCCTGGGCCTCTCCCTCACTGGGAGCCTGAACCCAAGGTACTCCCATGTAGTCAAGCAGCTTCTTTGCATCCTCGACCATAGGCTTCGTGAGCATTGACGTTTGCTGAGCGTAGATCCTAGCCTCCTCTAGGTCCCCTCGCGCCAGGGCTTCCTCGTACTTTATACGTGCGATCTCTTTCTGTTTCATGCGGGCCGCCAACTCTGCGGCCTTAAGCTCTGGAGGCTTTCCGTCAAAGATGTACACTGGCTTTATGCCAGCCTCCATGAGGTTGATAGTCCTGTAGAACAGGCCATTAAGGTGGCTCGTAATCCTGCCGTAGGCGTCTATGAGTGGTTTACCGTCCCTCTGGCGTATTATTGCTAGAAACTGGTACAGAGCATTATAGGCGTCAATCGCTATTACATGTCCGGCGAGAGACTTAAGGTCTACAGTGACTTTTACGGGGGCTACCAGCTCTCTCAGGTTCACACCCAAGGCTACCGCGCCCCCTTCTGAGACCCCCCTGCGACGAGATACACCATCCTGACGTTTTTCCTTAACGGCTCCACCCTGATGACACCTTGGAGCTCTAGGGCCATTAGGGCCTTGTTGAACTGAGAGAATGATATGTCGCTGTTAAAGGAGGAAAGTATCTGCTTGACAGCCTCGTAAAGGTCTCTGTCCTTTGCAGTCCCGCGCCGCCTCTCAAGCTCCATTACTATGACTGTAGCAAGAGGTAGCAGAGCGCTCACCTCACTAGATGTAGAAGCCAGCCGGTGTTGTCCTGGCCTGCATCATCCTCTTTGACCGCTCAGCCCAGCTCTCGTAGTACTTGATCATATCGAGTGTTATTGAAGGTTTGACTTTCTTCAGTGCGATCTCGAAGTGCCTTCTATACACCTTATCAATGTTAATGTTCTCTCTGAGCGCTGCTAGGCCGGCCTCTCTGACTAGGACTTCGAGGTCCGCACCTGAGTATCCCTCCGTCATGTCTGCTAACTCTTCTAAGTTGACATCGTCTGCTAGTGGCATCTTTCTCGTGTGGATCTTCAGTATCTCTAGTCTTGCTTTTCTGTCGGGTGGTGGTACGTAGATTATTCTGTCGAATCTTCCGGGCCTGAGCAGTGCGGGGTCTAAGATGTCAGGCCTATTAGTAGCACCAATCACAACAACTCCCTCTAGCTTCGCTATGCCGTCTAGTTCAGTGAGTAGCTGGTTGACTATGCGATCTGTCACTCCCGAGTCGAACCTGAAGCCCCTTCTAGGTACTATAGAGTCTATCTCGTCGAAGAATATCACGCAGGGGGCAGCCTGCCTAGCCTTAGCGAAGATTTCCCGGATCGCTCTCTCGCTCTCTCCAACCCACTTGCTCAGGATCTCTGGGCCTTTAACGGCTATGAAGTTGGCACCGCTCTCGGTAGCTACCGCCTTGGCTAGTAGCGTCTTGCCGCAGCCAGGAGGACCATACAGTAGGATGCCCTTAGGAGGTTCGATGCCTAGCCTTTCGAAGGCGTCAGGGTATTTGAGGGGCCACTCTACGGCTTCGCGTAGCTCCTGCTTAACCTCCTCCAGACCGCCTATGTCGTCCCACCTAACAGTCGGGGTCTCAACCTCTATCTCTCTGAGCGCGGAGGGCGTGATCTCGCGGTAAGCGTTCATGAAGTCCTCCATAGTCACCTTAAGGTTCTCTAGCACCTCATGGGGTATCTCGTCTCTGTCCAGGTCTATCTTCGGTAAGACTCTGCGGAGCGCCTTCATAGCCGCCTCTCTACACAGGGCAGCTAGGTCGGCACCTACGAAGCCGTGTGTTATCTCAGCTAGCTTCTTGAGGTCTACGTCCTCTGCCAGTGGCATGTTCCTAGTGTGGACGAGCAGTATCTCGTAGCGCCCCTTCTTGTCTGGGACGCCTATCTCTATCTCCCTGTCGAACCTTCCGGGCCTACGCAGAGCGGGGTCTATCGCATTGGGCCTGTTAGTAGCGCCGATTACTATGACGTCGCCTCTTGCCTCTAGGCCGTCCATGAGTGCTAGGAGCTGGGCAACGACGCGCTTCTCGACTTCACCAGTTACCTCCTCTCTCTTGGGAGCAATAGCGTCTATCTCGTCGATGAAGATGATCGCAGGGGCGTGCTCTTTAGCGTCCTCGAATATCTCTCTCAGCCTCTGCTCGCTTTCTCCGTAGAACTTGCTCATGATTTCTGGGCCGTTTATTGCTATGAAGTAAGCATCGGACTCGTTTGCTACCGCCTTGGCTAGCAGTGTCTTACCACAGCCAGGCGGGCCATACAGCAGGATGCCCTTAGGAGGCTCAATACCAAGCTTCCTGAAGAGTTCTGGGTGTTTGAGCGGTAACTCAACCATCTCACGAATCTTCTGCTTAGCCTCCTCCAAATCACCAATATCCTCGTAAGTAACCCTAGGTATCCTGCTAATGTCAACTGGTCTTTCAAGTATAACCAGGTGCGTGTCCTCCGTTATTATTACGGGGCCTGTAGGTCTCGTGGACACGACTGTGAAGGGGATTATTTGGCCGAGGACTGGGACTTGAACTATGTCACCCTCTATTAGGGGCCTGTCGAGTAACCGCTTCTTTACATAAGCAGCAAAGTTCTCATCAACAGTCAGCGTGAGAGAGGTAGGGGCGAGCCTCACTACGTTGGCTGGCCTTACCCTAGCCTTCCTCACTTTCACTTTATCTCCGAGGCTAACACCAGCATTCTTGCGGGTCCATCCGTCCATTCTGATTACGCCTTGTCCTCTGTCCTCGCTATAGCCCGGCCAAGCTATAGCCACAGTCTTTCTTCTACCCTCTATTTCGACGATATCGCCCGGGCTTATCCCCAGCTTTTTCATTGCAACCTCGTCTATCCTAACCCTGCCCCGTCCAGCCTCCTGGTGCCTAACCTCCAGTACCCTTAGCTCCATCTCCTTCTCTTCGGACCTGTTCTTACGCCCCTTCATGGCAGGCTATCACCAAAAGAAAGCGCCTCGAAGTTGACGCCCTTGCGGCCTTTAAAAGCCTAACGGGGAGAGTATCGGGAAACAATGGGACGCTTTTTAGTGGGCGTAAGATAGGACCTGCGGGGGTCAACGTTGGGCAGTAGCAGCGGGGAACAAGCAGTCTCAGGCCCCCCACGAATGGTGGGAGTTCTGGGCAAGGATCTTAAAGTAAGGATCCGGGACGCTGCTGCCATCGGGTACCTCGTATCCAAGGAGTTCGGCGTAAGGGAGAACGAGCACGTCGCACTAGACCCCGTAGAGGCACTATACCTCCTAAGGCGAGGCGCACTAGTAGTGAAGGACGAGCAGGGCCGAGAGCTCACATTTGCTGACTTAGTGACCATATACTCCGAGAAGGACCCAGAGCTGTGGGTAAAACTGGAAATTTACGCCGACTTGAGAAAACGAGGTCTCTACGCTAAGCCGAGCTACATGCCGGGACCGGTGTTTCTTGTCGACAGGAAAAAGAAGGATAAAGTAGAGAGGTTTATAGTGTATGTGTTTATTGAGGGGCGCAGGATAGGCTTTACAGAGCTTGAGAAAGCGTTTGAGAGGGCTCGGGCAAGCGGTAGGGAGCTAGTAGTAGCGGTTGTAGACAAAGAAGGGAACGTATCATACTACCGGGTAACTAAAATGACGTAGGAGGTGCAAATATGACAATCAAGTTTTACACTAAGCACGCCATCAGTAAGAAGGAGAGAAAGAAATTGGCGATGAGACTCAGAGATGCACTAGGCGATCCCGCGCAAAGGAAAGTGCTTGAGGCCGATAAAGTAGAAGTCGCGAAAACAAAGGACGGTTTAGTGCTCTATTACATCGACGAAGTCCCATTGTTTGTAGAGCTTGAAGGGCGCATCATACCTACGGTACTAGGTGCACAGCTAGGCGCCTGTTCCTCGCCTTACGTAGTGGTGGATGCGGGTGCTGTACCCCACATTCTTAACGGAGCAGACGTAATGGTGCCCGGCATAGTCAGCATCAAGGGGGATTTTCGGGAAGGAGCCATCGTCATCGTTGTAGATGAGAAGAAGAGAGTGCTCGCTGTGGGAACCGCCCTCATGTCATCCGACAGAATAAGGCAGGAGAAGAAAGGAAAGGCCATTAAGAACCTCCACTATGTGGGAGATAAGTTGTGGAAGGTTTACATGGAAAGGAGGTTTCTCAGGCTGCTGGGAGTAGGTTAAGCTACACGGATAGCCTCTAGGTTCTGCGGAGTTAGGACTTCAACATTAAGGATTCTCTCGGCACGGCTTTTGAAGCTCTTCATCTTGGTGCGCTCTCCGTGTACCAGTATTACTCTTTTAGGCCGCGGAGTTATCCTCCTCAAGTAGTATTCTAGCTGCCTCCTATCGCTGTGGCCTGAGAATCCTTCGACTCTGTGTACCTCCATTTTCAGTTCTACTGCCTCAACTCGTCCCTTACTGTCCACAAAGGTTAGCTTTCTTAGGCCCTGCAGTATCTTTCTTCCTAACGTGCCCTCGATCTGGTAGCTGACGAACACCAGCGAGCTCTTCTCGTCCTCAGCCAGCAGACGGAGGTAGTCCATGATGGGGCCGCCTGTAAGCATACCAGACGTAGACATTATGATAGAAGGCCTTATCCTGACTATTTCCTCCCTCTCATCTGGAGAGTGCTTCAGGATATTTATGTTGGGAGACGTGAAGGGGTTCTCGCCTCTGTATATCTTCTCACGCAGGGACGACGTTAAGTACTCAGGGAAGGCTGTGTGAATAGCGGTTACTTCATCGATCATACCCTCAATGTATATCGGCGCGCTGGGGAGCTGACCGCTTTCCATAGCTTCGTTCAGCACAAGTAGGACATCTTGAGCCCTTCCCACCGCGAGCACAGGAATCAGCACCACACCGCCCCTCTCGAAGGTCTTCCGTACGATCTCTATTAGTAGCCGCTCGGCCTCTTCCCTCCCAGGTAAGTAGTCTTGCGGGCCTCCGTACGTGGTCTCCATCACAAGGACTTCGACGCGAGGGAACTGGTAGTGTGCCGGATCGAGGATTCTGGTCCTAGCGAACTTGAAGTCGCTCGTGTAGACTATGTTGACCAGCCCCTGCCCTATGTGAATGTGTGCTATTGCTGCTCCCAGAATGTGCCCTGACCTATACAGCGTTAGTCTGATATCTGGTGCTATGTCCGTGACTTCGCCGTACTTGAGGACATAGGAGTGGAGCACAGCCTCGGAGACGTCTCTCAGAGTATATGGAGGGGGCCTGCCTTCCCTCTCGGCTATTTTAAGGTAGTCCTCCTGTAGTAGCTTCATGAGGTAAAGTGTGGGTTCGGTCATATAGACTGGCCCCTTGTAGCCGTACTTGAAGAGATACGGCAGTGCGCCGCAGTGGTCTAGGTGCGCGTGAGTTATGACTACCGCGTCGAGGGACTCGAGATCTAGCTCTGGTACACCGAAGTAGGGGTACTCCTCCTTTCCTAGCGAAGGCTTAACACCCGCGTCTAGTAAGATCCTGCTCTCAGGGGTCTCTATGAGTATCGCGCTCCTACCGACTTCTTGGCACCCGCCCAAGGTAATTATCCTGACGTACTCGTCTGCTAGCACCTGCTTGCGGTATATCCTGTGCCCTACTACTCTCAGGAACCTCAGTCTGTCATCGCTTCTGCTTCTGAAGAGTTCTCTGACCTCGTACACAGTCCTCGATGCGATGGGAGGCTTCCTTAGGACTCTAGGGTACCAGAGAGTTTCGGTTAGTATCCGCCTGAGGGTCACGCCGTCTTTGCCTATGACGTACCCCGGCTTCTCTGCTTCTATCTCTACCTCACCTGTAGTTTTGTTGAAGTAGATCAGCGTTATACCAGCCTCGGGGGGCACTATGCTCCTAATTCTCTCCTCGGCTTCTTTTTCGCTTAGCCTGACCTCGGGGTCGCCGCGAACTACAACTCGCTTCTTTAGCGTCTTCACTAACCGCTTTATCAATTCCTCTCTGTTCATTAGGAATACTTGCGGTTTCCTAGAGTAGACTGCTATCTTTGGCCCCTCAAAGTCTATACGCGTTACCTCTGCCTCAGGAGGCACTAAGCTAAGTATCGCGTCTCTCACTTCCTGGAAGGGACTTGTAGTTCTCCGCATGGTCTCTGCTCCCTAGCTGGGTAGGACGTCCTCGCCCCTCAGTTCCTTGTACCCTGAGCGTGTAACCACGACTACGTCCACTCCCTCGCCGCTACCAGGGTCTCTGCGTAGAGCCGCTCTAACGGCTCTAATGGCCAGCTTTACAGCCTCGTCCTCGCTCATACTCTCCTTATACTCACTCTCAAGTATGCTAATCGCGAAGGGGCTCCCTGAACCTGTAGCGGTAAACCTTTCCTTTGTTACGGTACCAAGCCAGTCGATGCTGTAAAGGGACCCACCTTCCCTGTCAACTCCGCCTATGAGAATGTGAGCTATCATTATTGGCCTGTTCTCGAACAGCATCATCGAGGCCAGATTTGCAGCAGCGCTGACTGGGATAGGCTCGTTGTTGGTGACCTTGTACATTGCTACGGATAGCCTGAGCCTGTCAATGAGCCACTGGGCATCGCCGACCAAGCCCGATATCGTGGCTGCGATGTGGTCGTCCACCATAAGGATCTTCTTCGCTCTTTTGTGAGATATGTAGAACCCGCTAGTAGCCCTCCGATCGGCGGCTAATACTACAAAGTCGTTGAAAGCTATTCCTACAGTAGTTGTGCCTTTGAGAGCCTTGAGTAGCTTTTCTTCTAGTCCCTTCGCTCGGAAAGTTCCTAGTCTCTCCACAGTACACACCCCTTATTTCTAGGAAAAGGCGCGCGGCGTTCAAGGCTAGCCTCTAAACGCTATATAAATTCTTTTGCCTCCGAGAATCCTACGCGGCAGAAGAGACAGTTAAGCGTGTAACGCACCAGACCTGTAAGCATTTGAGAAGACGGTAAACTTGCTTGCAACTTCTAGCAACTTCTAGAGTACAGGGTCCTAGGCAGGCTAAGACACACCTCTAGAAGGCCTTATGTCTCACTATTGGAAGCCATAATGTAACCAGGACTCTCCTCGATAGCGAAGTGGGGGTGCGTCCGGTGGATAGGCCACTAGTCGCCACCCTCGTCACAGAAGCCCTTGCCGAAATTGGAGTTAAGTTCCGGGTAGTTACTCACCCTAAGTGTTCCACCTGTAAGCTCTTCAGAATCTGCGTCGGAACGCTAAGGCCTGGTTTCGAGTACGAAGTCGTGGAAGTCAGGTCTACAAAGCATACATGCCCCCTGACTGGCGCAGTGATGCGCGTTGTGCGAGCACGCCCACTTCCTGCAAAAGTTGCAGTGCTGCAGAGAACGGCTGTTGAAGGCATTATAGTAAGGTATGAGCCTTTAGACTGCGATGAAAGGAACTGTAGCTACTGGCGCTTCTGCGTAGACACCCCAATTAGGAGACAAGAACGTGTTAGGATTGAGAGGATTGTTGGGATTCTTAACTGCCCTCGGGGGCTTCGCCTTTCTCTTGTTGAGGTGTACCCTCTTTCGCTTCTTCCTTCCGCTCGAACTCGAAGCGGAAGACGACGTCGAGGCCTTTGACCTCAGGAAGGTACCGCTCGATGTCTCTTGCCAGGCCTGCTATGGACGGCCCTATGTTCCTAGCTAACAGCATTTCACGAGGCAGGACTATAGTCGCCTTACCATCTGCGACTGAGTACTCAATTCCCTCCGTAGTTCCAAGCCATCTTTCGACAAGGCCCCCAACACGCTCTTCAAGCGTCTTGAGTATCCTGACTACTCGGACCTTATAAACGACCTTTCTGCCAGCGTAAGGGTGGTTAGTGTCTATTATAACGCGCCCACCGCCTACGAAGATAACCCTTCCCCTTTGTCTCCTACCGCTCTTATCGACGAATTCGACTTGCTCGCCTACTCGAGCAACTACGCCTTGCCTGCTAAGCTCTCTCGCTGAAATCGTGAAAATCTTACTCGGATCGCGCTTACCGAAGGCCTTCTCCGGAGGGAGCTCTATGGTTTTCCATTCGCCAGCCTCGAGTCCGACTAGTTGCTCTTCGACAGGTGGTAGGACTATCCCCTCATTTTTACCGACTATTACCAGTACTGGACCATAGCGGCTAATGTCTAGACCCGCCTTCTCACCTTCCTCCCTAATCGTAGTATCGAAGACTTTGAACTCTCCTTCGCCCTCTTCAACCATCGCTATGTAGTCCAGTAAGACAAAGTCGCCTTTCTCCACCGGCAAACTCATGCACCTCCTGGCGCACGTCAAGCGCTATGGAGGTTTTTATGTTCAGCGCCCTTAACCCTCCGAAGAGGCGGCTCATCGCTTTCGGTCTTCTTACCCTGTGCCTTGACACTAGAAACCTTAGGTACACTGAGGAGACCCTCAGAATCTTCGTCAAAATGCAGAAGAGACCCTAATCGGGTGAGAGGAACTCCAGAGCTACCTGGCGGGCCCGCCGGGAATCGAACCCGGGACCTCCGGCTCCGAAGGCCGGCGCCATATCCGCTAG
>CAZPLI010000035.1:0-14894 GCA_964587325.1 uncultured Thermofilaceae archaeon
TAGTGCACTCTGACCCCATCACGGGGGCTGTCGAGAGGATAGGCTGGTACTCGGTCCACATAGCTTGCAACGACGTGGCCGCTACAGGGGCTAGACCGCTGTGGGTGCTGCCCGTAGTCCTCGCGCCTCGAGGCAGGCTAGACTTGGTTGCCGAGATAGTCTCCGACATAGCGCGCGCCGCCCGGGAGCTAGGAGTCACGGTAGTAGGTGGTCACACGGAGATCACGGGCTGGCTCGACAGGCCCATAGTGTCCATGACTGCGATAGGCGAGGCGCCGAAGGACGCCTATGTCACTACGGGCGGGGCCAAGCCGGGCGACGTGATTATTGCCACGAAGGCTGTGGCTCTCGAGGGGACCTCGATACTAGCCAGGGACTTCAAGGACAAGCTGGCGGGGAAAGTGGCCCTGAGCGTTCTCGAGCGAGCGGCTAGCTTCATAGAAGAGATAAGCGTGGTGAAAGACGCGTTAACAGCTATCGAGGCTGGCGGTGTACACGCTCTACACGACCCTACAGAAGGAGGTTTCTTGGGTGGCGTGTACGAGATGGCCAGAGCGAGCGGCGTGGGAGCGAGGGTCTACGAAGACAGAGTTCCCATTAGGCTCGAGACTAAGATCGTGTGCGACGCACTGGGAGTAGACCCTCTGAGGCTCATAAGCTCTGGCATGCTTCTCATAGCAGCTGAAAAGAATGCAGCTGCAAGAATCGTGGAGAGGCTTAGGGGCGAAGGGATAGACGCTAGTGTAGTTGGCGAGTTCAACGAGTCGGGAGTAGTGGAGCTCGTAAGAGGAGACGGAAGCGTGGAAAAGATTACTGAGCTACCTGTAGACGAGCTCTGGAAGCTGTAACGTGCCCCCGTGTCGTAAGTACTACTCTCGTTCTTTGCCGCCTTCTCTTCGAAGTTTTGCATTCCCTTGCTCTTTCGCCTTTAGTACGGACTCCTGCGAGTCCTTGAGCTGTTTTCTTGCCTTTTTATTAAGGACTCAAGGCGTAGAGCTAAGTCATTAGTGGCAATATTAATTAAGTGGCGGCTGATTATGTCAACACTGATATGCCTAAAGAGCAAAGCAGTCATGGAAGGGGGCTAGTGGTCATAACCAAGGACGGCTTCACAGAGCTTGTTGGTCGATTGCTAGAGGACTATCAAGTGATAGCGCCTGTCGAGCGTAACGGGCAAGTACTCTTCAGCCTCGTATCAAACCCCCACGAGGTGTGCATGGAGTACAAAGGTACGACCCTGCTTCCTCCCAAGCGGTTCTTCTTCCCGGAGAAGGAGATACTCTTTACGTATGAGATGCTCGACGGCGACGTGAAGATATACGACAAGTACGAGGAAGTCAAAGGCATTAGGCGCGTAATAGTCGGAATGAGGCCTTGTGACATTCAGAGCCTGAACGTGCTAGACAAGGTGTTTATCGGCGAGTACCATGACCCGTACTACGCAGCCAGGAGAGAAGGCACAGTCATAATAGGCCTCACGTGCAACGAGCCAGACGACTACTGCTTCTGCGTGTTCACTGGCAGCGGGCCCACAGTGAGCGAGGGCTACGACCTTCTTCTGACAGACTTGGGCGAGGCATACCTCGTTGAGATAGGGAGCGAGAGAGGCGAGAGGATCGTAAAACTGAACCTTGACCTTTTCCGCAAAGCTACAGACGCTGACGTACAGGAGAGGGACAGAATACTCAAGAGAGCCGAGTCGAAGATGAGGGAGCAGAAGCTTCCGGACCTCACCAAGATGTACGAGCCTCTCGTCGAGCTGTTCTACGCCGACCTCTGGAGGGAGTACGGGAGGCGCTGCGTGGCCTGTGGCAAGTGCAACTTCACGTGCCCGACTTGTAGGTGCTTCAACGTATACGACGACCCCAACCTGGACCTGAAGAGCGGCAAGCGCGTCCGTGTGTGGGACTCCTGCCACTTTCTCAGCTTCACGCGAGTTGCCAGTGGAGAGATTTTCAGGAAGGAGAGGCACTCAAGAGTCAAGCAGAGAATATACCATAAGTATTGTTATTCTATAGACGAGATAGGAATGATTTCGTGTGTGGGGTGTGGGCGTTGTGTCAAAGTGTGCTCAGCCGGGATAGACATTCGTGAGGTTGCGGTGGAGGTGATGAAGGCTTGGAGGGAGTGAGGAAAAATCCGTATATTCCTGAATTGGCCGAAATCGTGGAGATCAGGGACGAGGCACCGAACATTAAGACGTTTAGGATAAGGTTCAGAGACAGAGCTCTTCAGGAGTCCTTCAGGTTCACTCCAGGACAGTTCGTCGAGCTGACTGTCTTCGGCTATGGAGAGGCACCTTTCTCGATCTCTTCCTCACCTCTAGAGCGAGACTTCTTCGAGTTAACGATCAGGAAGATGGGCACGGTCACGCGAGCCCTCTTCCGGCTAGGGCCTGGAGGAGTCGTGGGCGTCCGAGGCCCCTTTGGCCGCGGGTGGCCCATCGAGAAAATGAAGGGTGAGAACGTGTTGATTATAGGCGGAGGTATCGGAATAGCGCCTCTAAGGCCGCTAGTTGAGTACATAATAGCTAACAGGAACGACTTCGGTGACGTGATACTACTGTACGGAGCGAGGACTCCCAAGGACATAGTCTACAAAAAGGAGCTCGAGCGCTGGAAGGAACACATCGACGTGAGGCTAACTGTGGACATTGGCGATAAGACCTGGCGTGGGAGGACCGGTGTCGTGACAGTGCTTCTCGACGACGTGGACGTCAACCCGAAGGAGACGTACTCTGTACAGTGCGGGCCTCCAATCATGATACACTTCGTCGTGAAGAAGCTAGTGGAGATGGGCTTCCCAGACGACAGGATACTCTTCTCGCTCGAGAGGCTCATGAAGTGTGGGATGGGCTTCTGCGGCCACTGCATGATAGGTGGCAAGTTCGTGTGTAAGGACGGCCCCGTGTTTGACTATAGCGAAGTCAAGACCCTACTCGAGCCTGCCGTGTAAGGGGGTGAGGGATTTGGCGGAGGCGGGTGGGAGGCCTAAGGTCGGGATATTTACTCTCTCTTCGTGCGAGGGCTGTATAGTTCAGATACTCAACTTAGAGGACGAGCTGATAGACATCTTAAAGAGCATAGATTTGGTTGACTGCAGGGTTCTTGGCGAGAAGAGGGACTATGACGTACTCGATGTAGCGATAGTCGAAGGCGCTGTAATGAGCGAGGAGGAGGAAAAAGAGCTGAGGAAGATAAGAGAGCGCTGCAAGAAGCTCGTGGCCTTAGGCGACTGCGCGTGCCACGGTGGCAAGTTCATAGTTAAGGACTTCGGCATTAGTGAGATTCGCGTAAAGCTCCCGAGGGGCATAACGGCCTTCAGAGCCGACCCTCTAGACCGCTACGTTAAAGTGGACTACTACGTCTACGGGTGCCCTATAGACAAGGAGGACTTCCTCACCTTACTCAAGGACCTCCTGCTAGGTAGGGAGTACAAGCCAGCCTCCTACAACGTCTGCGCCGAGTGCATCCTCAAAGAGAACGAGTGCCTGCTCGAGAAAGGGATACCCTGCCTAGGCCCAATAACGCGAGGAGGCTGCAAGGCAGTCTGTCCCTCTAACGGGAGAGAGTGCCTAGGCTGCCGAGGTCCAGCCGAGGACACGAACGTGGACTCTCTAATTGATATATTTAGAAAACATGAAATAGAAATTCCAGAATATATCTGGAGCTTAATAGAGAGTATGAGGAGGTGATACCATGAGCGAGCAGGTAATCTTGATCGAGGGGGTGCCTAAAATCGAGGGACACCTAAACTTCAGCATAATCATAGAGGGAAGGCGTGTAGTGGAGACTAGAGCTGAGGCTCTCGAGGGTGTGAGGCTTCTAGAGCGCCTACTGATAGGGAAGCGGTACACCGAGGTCCCCGATATAGCGTCTAGAATGTGTGGAGTCTGCCAAGCAATACACAAAGTCACTGCAGTACAAGCCGTTGAGAAAGCGCTAGGAATAGAGCTCCCTGAGGAGCTAGAGATTCTGCGCAGGCTCGTAGTCATAGGGGGTCATCTGCAGAGCCACATCCTGCATCTCTACATGTTTGTTCTCCCGAACTTCATGGGCCGCCCCAGCATAGTGGCCATGCTAGACGAGCACGAAGACTTGATAAGAGACGTCTTAAGGCTAAAGAAGCTCGCCAATGCGATAACTGAGATCACGGGAGGTAGGGCTGTCCACCCAGTAACTCCCATAGTCGGAGGGTTCTCCAAGGTGCCACCTAGACACAAGCTAGAGCTCGCTCTGGCACTAGCTAAGAAGTTCAGGAGAATGGTCGAGCGTCCCGTAGAGGTCATATTATCGCTTGAGATGCCCAAGTTCGAGCGCAAGACGACTTACGTCTCGCTGAGCGGCGATGGCGAGTTTCCTCTGCTGAGGGGTGACATCAAGACCTCAGAGGGCGTAGTGTTTAGGCCAGAGGAGTACGAAGATTACATCATGTACGTGACTGAGGAATACTCGATGGCTAGGCACTACTTGCTAAGGAACGGCAGCGAGTACATGGTAGGCGCACTAGCGAGAGTGAACAACAATTACGGCTTGCTGTCAGACTCCGCAAAGGAGATGGCGCGTAAGTACGGACTCCGCTTCCCGAGTTGCTCACCGTTTGATAACAACAAGGCCCAGGCCTTAGAGCTAGTGCACTTCGCCGATGAGGCAGTGGACTTGCTGGAAGAGCTCCTGAGCACCACAATAACTAGGGAGCGCGTAGACTACATAGTGACTAGGGGGGAGGGCGTCTCGGCAACAGAGGCTCCGCGAGGGCTCCTAATACACCACTACAAGCTCGACAGGCGAGGCAGGATCGAGAAGGCGAACATAATCACGCCCACCGCGCAGAACTACAAGTGTATGGAGGCCGACATGAAGGCCTACGTCTCTACGCTTCTCGAGAAGGAAGGCTACGACCTTAAGCACGAGGCTGAGAAGCTAATAAGGGCTTACGACCCCTGCGTTTCCTGCTCGGCTAGGTTCTTCAGAGAGCACTAAAGGCGAAACCCGTCTCTTTTTCTGAACTCGTTACGTCGGCTATTTACTAGACTTTTCCGTCGCTACCAATTCAAACGCGCCCCTCTCGCGTCGACTGACTACCTAGTCAAGCTTATGAGCTTGCCATGTGCGCTAGCTTGGGCGAGGACATGGCATATTCCGTGATCGATACGTACGACGACTTTAGGGCATGCCTGAACTCTATCTCCGGAAAAGATGTAAAGAGCATCCATGAAGCGTGGGAAGCCTATATGTCTAAGTACCCTGAGCTACTGAAGCTACAGCTTGAGAGCTACGAGGGCCTCGGCGTTGACTGGAGGTCACTCGCAGAGGAGAGGGTCTTCCCGAAGCTGCCCGACTTACTGCCTCTTATGGAGGAGGCTTACCATAACCTTGAGGCTGTCATACCGCGTGCATATGGTAGGCTGAGGGCTTTCTGGGGACTAGACCCAGATGTGTTATTCGTCATATATGTCGGAATAGGCTGCGGAGCAGGGTGGGCTACAGAGTACGCAGGGCACTACGCGGTGTTGCTTGGTCTCGAGAGCATAGCGGAGCTAGGTTGGCACGACCCTGGAAGCTTAGAGGGCCTTGTGCTTCACGAGCTCTCACACATAGTCCACATGTACCTGCGAGGCGAGACTCCCCGAGAGTTTGAGGAGGCTGAGAAGGATCCTCTCTTCCTCCTCTATAGCGAGGGGTTTGCTATGAGATGTGAGCACTTAATGCTGGGTGAGGAGCGGTGGAGAATAGCCTCACACTCGTCCTGGCTGGAGCTGTGCCGCAAGAACGCGCCGCTGTTAGCGGCCGAGTACCTGAGACGCGTCAGGGAGGGCTTGCCAGTTAACGACTTCTACGGCTCCTGGCTCAGTGTCCAGGGTATTAGCCAAGTAGGCTATTACCTAGGGCATGAAGTCGTGAGGCTCCTAGAGAGGGAGCTTAGTCTAAGAGAGCTTGCAACACTAGGGCTAGACGAGATAAAGGCTAGAGTCAGAGAAGTTCTCAAGCATATAGCGGAGGGAAAAGCGAAGGCGTAGTATCCTTGGCTCAAAGGCTCCTAGTGACTTGTTTACTCTTTATAAGACGGTAATTTCCTTCGTGAAAAGGGGTGACAGTTAGTGAATGGAGGATTTTTTGACCCTACAGGCTTGCTCTTCTGGTTGCTCATATTCGTCACGCTACTATGGCCTCACCTCCAGTACAGGAACCTAAAGCTAGCTAGACTGTCGCTCATACGCCTCATAGAGAAGAAATACGGCTTCCGTGTAGTGACGATGATACATAGGCAGGAGAGAGTAGGTATCTTCAACATACCGATTTACAGGTTCATCGACATAGAGGACAGCGAGGCAGTCATTAGGGCCATACGCTCTACGCCTCCAGACAAGCCCATAATGCTCATACTACACACTCCGGGAGGGCTCGTGCTAGCGGCAAGTCAGATAGCGTACGCTCTCAAGAGACACCCCGCAAAGAAGGTCGTAGTAATACCTCACTACGCTATGTCCGGCGGTACGCTGATAGCGCTGGCGGCGGACGAGATCTGGATGGATCCCAACGCGGTCCTAGGCCCTCTAGACCCTCAGCTCACGGGCAGGGGAGGCGTACCCGTACCTGCGCCCAGCGTCCTGAGGGTTGTCAAGGAGAAGGGAGTCGAGAAGGTCTCCGATGAGACACTGATACTCGCCGATATGGCAGAGAAGGCTATCCGGCAGATGAAGGACGTAGTGATAGGGCTCCTAGAGGATAAGGTGGGCAGGGAGAAGGCAGAGGAGATAGCAGAGGAGCTCGTGTCCGGCAAGTACACTCACGACTACCCGATAACCGTGAGCGAGGCGCTCAAGATGGGGCTACCCGTCAAGCCAGAGATCCCTCCTGAAGTCTACCAGCTTATGGAGCTGTACCCCCAGGCCCACGTGCAGAGGCCAGGCATAGAGTACGTTCCCTATCCGTATGTGCCTCAGTACCCTCATCCCTCGCCTAGACAGCGAGGGCAGGAGGCATAAGCTGTTAATCGCTGAAAACTAAACTCTTTTTACCTCATTTTACTCTGTCAGACTCTAACAAAGACTTAGCGTAATACTTTTTGGGAATAGGTGGCTAAAATACCAGGAGTCACCTTAATTGTGGTATACATATTTTTCATGGTAATAAGTGAAAATAGTCTATTATTTCAAAAATATATGCTTGACAAAGCTTAAGCCAAGATAAGAACATATATTATATGTGACATTAAAAGTCCTTTATGAGGGTGTATATAAATGAGAAAGGGTATGACACCCTTCACTTACCCTTTAGCGTGTATAAGACCTGGAGTTAGGCTCGGAGAGTTGCTCGTTAGGATTCACAGGAGCAAGTTAACGGAGTTGTGGCAGGGAATAGGCACTGTCCCCATAATGTCTACAGCTATGCCGGATCCCCACGATCCCGATTACTGCGTCGTTCAGATGTTCGTCGAGATAGATCGTCTTGAAGACGTGAGAGAGTGGGCTGAAAAGATAGCTGACGGAGAAGTCCAAGTGGCAGTCTCAAACATAATGGAGCTCGGGTGGGGACTGGACAGGCTCTTCTTCCCAATACTCTTCGGCAGGCTGAGGCTGATAGGGCTAATCGGCCCGCTCTTCATAATGGGTGTTCACGACATGCGAGAGGAGGTAGGTTACGCTAGTGACGTGTTTCTCTATCATCTCGGTTTCAAGTACGGTTTCCACCTTGCAGAGCACATGTTGAAGCAGCTGGGCTTAAAGCCGGGGTCTTTCTCGCGTGAGGAAATACTCAGCCTTGTTGAGTACTTCTCCGACTACGCTAGAATAGTCGGCTTTGCCATTATAGAGCCTGTAACCGGCGATCTTGAGAAAGCGATATTCGAGTTTAAGATGCGCGATTGCTGGGAGGCAGTACTCCACCTCGAGGTTTACGGCAAGTCAGAGCGACCCGTCTGCTTCTTCACTAAGGGTAACATAGCCGGCGTGGCTTCATACGTACTAGGCATAGAGATTGTTGCTGATGAAATACAGTGCCAGGCTATGGGGGCCGACTACTGTTTGGTTAGGCTGCGTCCTGCCAAGCAGCGTACCTAACGTTTTTACTCCTCTGAGGGCTCCTCGTCCCACGACAGTATTGTGTGAGTGTAGGTACCGTCCTCGTCCTCTATCCCTCTCTCTATCTCGGTAATGTGAGCGTAGCTAGCTCCTATCTTCTCCAGTATGTATCTCACTGTCTCCTCGGGCTTAGAGTCCGGGTCGCAAGTGTACACGTCAATTGCAGCGTAGCCCTTCTCTGGCCACGTGTGTATTGAGATGTGGGACCCTGAGACTACTACCATTCCGCTGACGCCCTGCGGCGAGAACTTATAGAAGTACGTGGACCTGACGACTAGCTCGCCAGCCTTAGCGGCCTCTAGCAGTATCCTCTTTAGGGTGTTTACGTCCTCTAGCACCTTAGGGTCGCAGCCAGAGGCCTCTATTACGTAATGATATCCTAGTGTGTTCACGTAATAGTGAATGTGTAACGTGGTCTTAAGGCTATCGAGCTTTACGGCTCAACGTAGGCCACTCGAAGCATTTCTCGCTTCTCTTCAGGGCACTACAGTACGGCTATCGCTGAGGGCTAAGAGTACTCTCGTACTGCTGCCTAGCTCTCTATCGCTCTCTACGAGTGCGGCTGTCTCCAATGTCTTAACCTCTTTTTCGCGTACACGCTCGTAAAGTCGGTCTAGGTGCTGAACGTAACTGATATCTAGCGGGGCTGTGTCAAACACAACTGTGGGGTAGCTACGTGTCGGCAGAGAAAGGAAAGGTCGGAATAATCACGGTGCTGCTTTTAATACTTGTAACGGTTTCTGCGTCTTTAGTGGTCTACTTATGGTTCACAGAATACGCAGGAAAGCAGCGCGCCGACACTACAGAGACTGCCGAGCGTCTAAAGATCGAGGGCGTGACGGTATTAGCCGATGGGAGCATCTCTGTCTATGTGAGGAATATAGGCGATTACATCGTTAATGTGGACCGCATAATGATAATGACGCCGACAGGACTCATAGTGGCAGACTTCCCTATACAGACCAGTATCGAGCCCGGCAAGGTTAAGTCTCTTACCTTCCCGGGTGCCGCTTTCAGACAGAATGTGCCTTCTCAACGCCGCTACCTGATTAAAGTGTCCTCTCGGGGAGCAGCTATGGCGTTCTCCTACGTAGAGGGGCGAGTGATCAACGAGGCCCTCCAGACAGAGGCTCCCCCGCTCTGCCTGCTAGCTAACACTAGTAGCATTGACGACGACAGGTTCCACTGGGTGGTTTTTAGGTACGACTCGGGCAAGTACTATATCTACGGGAACTATGGAGTCAGCGACCCGCCTGAGCTCGTCAAGGAGGGCACAGCGCTAATACTCTCTGGCGTAGACAGCTACACGATAACGACGGAGTGGGTGTCTTGGGAAGATAGACCTGTCGACACACCCGTAATACTAGTGTTTAACCCGAAAATGGGCAAGGAGGACTGGGTCTTTACGTGGGTGGACCCCCACGGTACGCACAGGTTTTACCTGCAAGGTCTCAGTGAGCAAGCAGCTGTAGACTTCCTTGTCTTCTGGGAGGACCTTTTCTATCCAGCAGAGCCGCCAAGCCAAGTCGACGACTGGAAAGACCACGTAGTGAGGGTCACACTGTTCACGAACAACACGTATAGGATAGCAGTATTCCTGGCTAAGGGCGGTTATAGTCACAAGTTCTACCTTCCAGTGACTGTGGAGTTTGAGAGAGTCCCATGGGACCAGTCCCCTGTGTATACTAAGCCGTTCGGCGCTACTTGGAGTAACGTTGTCGACGGATATTACAGAGAGATGAGCGATAAAGTGTACTTCGTAACCCCCTAGCGGACGAGTCTCGCCTACCTATGTAACGGGTACGCGATTGACCTGAGGCGCGCAGTGAAGAGGAAGGTTTAAAGGCTGTTTACGACGCGCATAGGGAGACTGCCCCCTATTCGATAGCCGTCAGTGGTTACTCACGCTACGCTCAATAATGTGGACGAAGGGGGTCGAGGGGAGAGCGAGAATGGAGGCAGGACTGCTAAGCGTAGCTGCCCTAATACTCGCGGCTAAGGCGCTAGAGGAGGTAATGGTTAGAAAGGATAACCCACCGCTACTAGGGTGGGCTATCGCAGGTATAATGCTCGGCCCAGCATTCGTAGGGATAGTCGAGCCCTCTCCAGAGTTACTCTTCCTAACGAGCATAGGAGTTTACCTCTTCTTCTTTCAGATAGGCTTGGAGGAAGTGGACATAGAGGGCATAGCGTCTTCACTCAACGTTAGGTATGTCGTGTCGTCAATAGTAGCGACTACTATCATAGTCGCGGGAGCCTTTGTCGCTTGTAGCGCGCTAGGCATGCGCCCTATCGAAGCGCTAGCCTTCGCAGTACTAGCTGCACTACCTACCGCCAGCGTGGTGGCGAAGACCTTAAGCGACTTAGGGCTACTGAAGACGGGGTTAGGAGTGACTACGTTCTCGTATGCTCTCATAGGTGAGGTAATAGGCCTGCTCCTCATGGGTGCCCTATTAGAGCTGTCGCTGACCGACCAAATATCAGCGAGGATTATACTCGTGCAGCTTGCTGAAGTGGCTTTGTTCTTCGTGCTTGCAGGAGCCACGAGCGTCTTCGTAGTCCCTCGCGTACTCGAGGCAGCGAGGCTCTACATGGTCTCCCGAGGCGCTCAGGTCGGGATAATATTCGGCATCCTACTACTCTTTGTAGGTCTCGGAGAGAGTATGGGTGTGCACGGCGTTATGGGTGCTCTGATTCTTGGCCTGGCTCTTTCTGACGCTTTGCTTTCTGAGCCCTCTAGACAGGCCCTAGAGACTCTGAAGAGGATTGGTGACGGTATCTTCGTGCCCCTGTTCTTCGCGGCTATAGGCCTAAGGTTTGACTGGGGCTTCCTATTCCACGACCCCCTAGCGCTGGCCACAATGCTGTTCCTTCTTGTCCCCTATAGGGTAGCATCACACTATGTTGTGCTTAAGGTCGCAGGGATACACCATGCGCGAGAGATCGCTTTGTCTATGCTGGCTCGAGGCTCCGTTGACCTAGCAGTACTGGCAGCTCTAGCAAAACACGGGCTTGTAATTGGGCCGGCCTACTCGCTGGTTGTCGCCGTGGCTATACTCTCGCTAGTAGGGTACCCCATAGTGGCCAAAAGTGTTCTAGAGCGCGTAACGAAAGAGGAGCTAGCAGCGCCGCCTATAATGCCCGCAATAGCGCGCTACGTCCTAGGCCTTATCAGAGTAAAGGATGTCATGGAGGGAGCTCCGGCCTTCACGCCCGACACACTAGCCGAAGAAGCTCTAAGGAACATGAAGGAAGTGGGAGCGGAGTGTGCAGTCGTAGTCGAGGAAGACGGGTCGCTAGTAGGCCTTGTTACGGTCCACGACTTGGAGGGGGCTAGGGGCGTTATAGCCGAGCACGTAAAGAGGCCGAGGCTCGTCGTGAGACCTAACGATAGGCTATACGTAGTCCTGCAGGAAATGACTTTGCTCGGACAGCGAATGGTGCCAGTAGTGGAGGAAAGGAAGGTCGTTGGGGTAGTGACGGTGCACGGCGTACTAAAGGCCATACTGGGCCGGAGCGAGAAATGAGAGTGTGTGCGCTTTTCTCTGGAGGAAAGGACAGCACGTTCGCGCTACACTGGGCAGTGCTTAAGGGGTTTGAGGTCGTGTGCCTTGTCACCTTAGAGCCCGCAAGACAGGATTCGTGGATGTTCCACAGGCCCGCTGTGCAGCTGACCAGGCTTCAGGCGAGGGCCTTAGGCCTGCCTCAAGTGTATGTAGAGACTAGTGGCGAGAAAGGCAAAGAACTCGACGACCTTAGGCGGGCTCTCGGCAAGGCCGCTGAGAGCTTTGGTGTTAGAGGGGTAGTGACGGGCGCCCTTCTCTCGGACTACCAGCGGATGAACATCAACATAGTGTGTGAGGAGCTGGGGCTGAAGGTCTACTCGCCCCTCTGGAGGAAGGACCAGAGGCGCTACATGCGGGAGCTAGTGGAGTTCGGCTTTGAGTTCATAATAACGGCCATAGACGTGTACGGTCTGAGCCCAGAGTTCCTAGGTCGCGTGATAACGAGGGACGACGTGGAGAGGATAATATCGCTGGCCGACCGCTACGGCTTCAACCCTGCGTTTGAGGGAGGCGAGGCCGAGACCTTAGTCCTCTACGCCCCACTCTTTAAGGCGCGCCTTCAGGTCTCAGGGCGGGTCGTGAGGACCGGCCCCTACTCGTGGAGGTATGTTATTGAGAGAGCTCACCTCGTTAACGTTGATGGATGAAGAATTGCTACTGAAGAACTGCAGGTATGTTGTGACTCCTGACGAGGTCTTAGAGCGGGTTGATGTTCTTGTAGTCGGCAACAGGATCGAGGCCGTAGGAGAGGCGCTCAGCTCGTCGGGCGAGGTTATCGACTGCTCTAGCGGGATAGTAATGCCGGGTCTTGTGAACGCTCACACGCACGCTGCTATGGTCCTCTTTCGGGGCTACTACGACGACGCAGAGCTAGAGGAGTGGCTGAAAAAGCTGTGGGAGGCAGAGAGGAGGCTCGACTACCGCCTAGTGTACTTAGCCTCTAAGCTCGCCGCCTACGAGATGGTGTCTACGGGGACTACTGCGATCGTGGACATGTACTTCTACCCCGAGGCGACGGCTAAGGCTGTCGTCGAAGCTGGGCTTCGAACCATGCTGGGCCCGGTCTTCCTGGACAGGCTTGTCAGCTCCCATGAGGCCGCTAGGGCCCTCAAGTCACTAGTGTCCGCGTACTCAGGCTCGCGGCTCGTAACTCCTATAGTCAACGTGCACTCGATATACGCGTGCTCCGAGGAGACCCTACTTCTGGCCGCTGAGCTCGCCGATAGACTGGACTTAAGGGTACACATACACGTCTCGGAGACGCGACGGGAAGTGTACGAGTGTAAGAAGAGGCACGGCCTGTTCCCCGTAGAGTACCTCGACAGGCTAGGCCTGCTGACCAACAGGACGCACTTGGTTCACCTAGGCTGGGTCACTAGCTGGGAGATAGGGCTGATAAGGGAGAAGGGGGCGACAGTAGCCCACTGCCCTACCTCGAACATGAAGCTTGCGACTGCAGGCTTCTTCCCCTTCAAGGAAATGGTGAGAAGCGGGATTCCCGTCGGTATAGGGACGGGCGGTGCTGCAACCAACAACTCGTTAGACATGTTTAGGGAGATGAAAATGACCGTGCTTCTCCAGCGTAATAACTACTGGGACGCTGACGTCTGCGCGCTCGATGCTCTCAGGGCTGCGACACTGAACGGGGCGAGGATACTTGGTAAGCGAGTCGGGAGGGTTGCCGAGGGTTACCTCGCGGACCTAGTTGTTGTGGACGCGCGATCTCCTAGGCTTCAGCCGCTCAGAAGAGACAACGTAGTGTCCGCGCTAGTCTACGTAGCTACAGGCGCCGACGTTGCGGTGACGATAGTTGACGGCAAGGTTGTCTACAGGAGGGAGGAGGAGAGTAAAGTGAGGGAGGAGGCTGTTAGAATAGCAAGGGAGCTCAACGAGTTCTTCAGGCGGCTGACTGCAAGCTTTAAGGAGGGCTAGTGGGCAAACATGTGGTGCAACGCTTGAGAATTAGGGTTAGTGGGTTAAAGATTCTGCTCGACGGTAGGCCTGTGTTCCTTCTCGGGGCTAACTATTGGAGCCGGAAACACAACATTAAGATGTGGAAGGAGTGGGACCCTGAATCAGTGAGGCGCGACTTAAGTTCGCTCAAGAAGGTGGGGCTGCAAGCTGTAAGGGTGTTTCTCTTAGCAGAGGACTTCGCAGAACCGGACGGGTCCGTCCGCCCAGATGCTATAGAGAAGCTCCGCTTCCTCCTAGACATTGCCGGAGAGCTAGGTCTCTTCGTGTTCCCGAGCCTAATAGTGGGGCACATGTCAGGCAAGAACTGGCTCATACCTTGGGACCCTCGCAACGAGATATACTCGGAGCGAGCCATAGAGCGTGCAGAGAAGTTTGTGAGGGAGGTTGTGAGTTCTATAGGCGAGCACCCAGCGCTGGGAGGCTGGATACTGTCTAACGAGATCTCCAACGTTAGAGTACCGGCTAGCGTTGACGAGTACAGAAGATGGGTATCTCGCCTAGTCGAGGCAATTAAGTCCGTGTCTCCCGGCGCTATAGTGGGGGTCGGCGACTCTACGTCGCCTCTCAGTAGGTTCTCACGTAGGCCCGAGCACGTTGTCGACCTAGTCGACTTCCTCTCGCCCCACATTTACCACTACGACAACGACCCTGTAAGGCACACCTACGCGTACTCGTTCATTATGGAGTACTGCTTGAGCCTGGGCAAGGCCACAGTGTTAGAAGAGTACGGGTTCCCCACGAGTCTCTACGGTGAGGAGTCTCACGCGAGGTTCGCGTCCCTCGTAGCTTTTCTCTCTCTTGCACTAGGAGTCTCCGGCTCTTGGGTCTGGTGCGCTTACGACTTCACGAGAGAGGAGGACGAGCCCTACCTTTGGGAGCCGCACGAGCTGAGCTTCGGAATCCTGAGGAGCGATGGGACCACAAAGCCTGCTGCGGAGAGGCTCTCAGAGCTTTCCGAGTTTGCAGAGTGGTTTGAAGAGCAGGACTTCGAGAAATCCCCGCCTAACTGCGCGATCTTAGTCCCGAGGTACTTCTATGAGGACTTTCCCTTTTACGACGAGGACAGAGAGGACATCGCTGCCGGAATGCTGGTCTCATACATCTTAGCGAAGGCCGCTGGTCTCCGCCCAACGTTCGTGCGGGAAGGCCAGCACTTAGGTTACGCACTAGTCATAGTGCCCCCCTATGCCAGGTTGCTCACGACCACATGGCGTAGCCTGTTGCAAGCTGCTAATCGAGGGGCCACAGTCTACTACTCGCACGTGAGGTAC
>CAZPLI010000036.1:0-14356 GCA_964587325.1 uncultured Thermofilaceae archaeon
ACGTTAATCAAGGGGCCTGAGCTATGACTACTGTGGGATTTAACAACCCTGCCGGTGACACAGCAATGCTGAAGGCGTATGTTAAAACAATAAATGGAAAGGATTACGTCTACTTGCAGGGCTCCATTGACGGCAGAAAGGTTACGAAATATGTAGGGCCCCTCGATGAGGTCGTTAGGGTTTATTTAATGGTCAAGGCAGGCGAGCTGAAGGGCCTTAAGGTGGAGCCCCGGCCGGGATTCGAACCCGGGACCTGCGGCTTACGAGGCCGCCGCTCTGGGCCCTCACATCTACCCGCTGAGCTACCGGGGCCCCGCCCAACACTAAACCCAGCAACCTTATACTCCTTTCGCCTTAAAATTTGAGAAAGAACGAGGGGTACGTTGAATTATTTAGTGACTTCTGGCTCGACCTCGACAGCTGTGCCATAAGCTGCTATCATTATGAAGCCCTCTAGGATCTCGGCTGTTTCAAAATCCACACCTACTACGGCGTTCGCGCCGAGTTTCAGAGCTTTTCTTTTCAGGTCCTCTAGGGCCTCTTCTCTGGCCTTTGCTAGCTCAACGATGTAAGCTTCTCCTCTGCCACCTACTATTGCTTCAATACCGGCTAGAAACCTGCCCAGTGCTCCTCTCGTTCTAATACTAGTACCAGTCACAATCCCTAGAACTCTCTTTATTCTGTAGCCAGGGATCGTAGGTGTTGTCGTTACAATAATTTCTCCCGTGCTCATCATACTTTCTATGCTTATATCCTCCTTAAATCGTTAATGCGCCTTTATGCCCCAGAGCCTTTAGTGTTCAGTCTCTGGAGCTCTTCTTATTCCACCCGGCATCTCATAGTGGAGTACCTCGTCCAGGTGCGTGGGCAGTTCTTTTAGGAATGAAGGAAAGAGCGGTAGCGGGACTATGGGGATCCCCTCAAAGGTTTTTACGCTCCCTCTTAGGAGTGAGACTACAACTGGTACGACGCGCGGTTTCTTCCAGCCTCTTGTGAGTGAGCGAAGCACGCTTGGGGGGTACCTGGCAATGGCCTCTGCCCTTGCGGCCTGAGCAAGCGCCGCCTGTTTTAAGTGGTACGTGCGTGCTCTCGACCAACGCTTACAGTCCACTACTAGCACGAGTGGGCGTAAAGCACCTAGTACGTCTACCTGGAAGTGTCTCCCCCAGGCTTTAAACCGGATATTCCTAACAACTGAGTACCCGAACCTCCCCAGTACTTCAGAGACGAACTCTTCGAACTCTTTCCACCCAGTCCTAAGTGCGACTTCTACGACGTTGACTCCGTCAAGCCAAGCCTCTACTAAGAGCGAGGAAACCGAGAGGACGCGTACTACCTCTTTATCATCGATAGAGACTGAGTCGCAGCGAGAGAGAATATCGCTAATGATATTTTTGCTCAGACCCGAGGTTTTGGCTAGTTCCTCCAGGCTTATTCCTAGTTTACCCTTCTCGACTAGGGTCGCGTAGAGGACCTTCTTTCTTAAGTCAAGCATTGCCTAGACGATTAGCGACGCCATGGCCGCTAAGCGAGGCCAGCGCTCTGCAGCTTCTTTGGCCAGAGGGCCACGTATTTCTGTACCCTTGGGATCGCCGTCGGGCGTAATCAGAACTATTGCGTTGTCTTCGAAAGCTATCCACGTGCCGTCTGGACGCCTATAGGGCCTACGCTGCCTAATCACTATGCCCCTCATTATCTGCTTCCGGAGCTCTGGCTTGCCTGCTCTTATCGAGACGACTACTACGTCTCCCACCGCGGCGCCGGGTATGCGCCTCCACACGGTCTTCATGTTAATGACACCGATCACCCTGGCCAGAGTAGCGCCCGAGTTGTCTGCTACCTTAACTAGGCTCTCCATGAAGACTCCTGGGGTGATGTACCGCCTGTAGGATACGCCTACAGCCTTCGGGCCTCTCTTCGCCACGCTTTATCACCTCCTACTTCTTCTCGACTTTTCCTAGGACTACGAAGGAGACGGACTTTGCTAGGGGCCTAGTCTCGCCTATTATTACGATGTCGCCCGGCTTAACGTCTATGCAGGGTGGTAGGTGGGCGTGCTTCTTCTTTCTCCTCCTCTCGTATCTCATGTACTTCGGGACGTAGTGTAGGTAGTCGTGAACCACTACTACCGTCCTCTGCATCTTGACCTTCTCGACTCTGGCTTGCATTATCAGCCCTCTAACGGGTAGTTTGCCGTGCCAGGGGCACAGTGGGTCATCGCATGTCTTCTCTGGGGGCTTTATCCACGGTATCCCTATGTTGCGCGCCTTCGCCAAGATACCTCGCCTCGCACTTCACGTTGCACGGGGGTTATAAGCCTGGCGCCTCCACAGCATCCCCTTTACCCTGTCTAAAGTGTCTGCCTCACCGATTATTCTGGGTGTCACGAGGATCGTGACGAGGCCGGTTAGTATGCCTTCATACGCGACTGTGATTGCTCTTGTCAGTAGAGTTACGCTTACAGCCACTTCTCGGGGCGCTCCGAGCAGCATGAACATTGACACCATCGCAGCGTCGAGAACGCCTGCGTTCACAGGTATGCCTATGGGGACGTTGTCTGCTAGGCCGTATATGGGGAAGGCGACTGCTAGCTTCCAGTAGCTCATGTGGTGTCCCACGGCGTCGAACACTATGTAGGGGACGGCCACTCCCAGTCCCCACTGGATTACGAGCAGAGCGAAGCCGGCTAGAATCATCGCCTTGTTACTCTTCAGAACATTCACTGAGTCTACAAAGGACTTTACTGACGTCTCTAAGTCGCGACTAAGTAGTCTGACGACCTTAGACTTACGTGCCTTCTCTGAAAGTCTGATCAGTATTGCCGCCACGCGGTCTATCTTAGCCACTAATAGTAGGCCGAGTACTACTGCAACTATGGACAGCACCAAGAAGAACATAATGTGTTTCAGCTCCCCGTTTCCAACTAGCGGGCCTCCCGTAAAAGCCAGCCCGAGTCCGACGAAGAGTGCAAACGCTACGGCACTTAGCAGTCTATGGACGACTATGGTAGCGGCTGCACGCGAGTACTCAACGCCATACATTCTCTTTAGGAGAAAGAGACGTATAGCTTCGCCTGTCACGAATGCAGCGGGTACAATCATGTCTCCAAACCATCCTATGAGGACTATCACAACTATGTCTTGTAGCCTTACGTGAGGCTCTATTGCCTTCACTATGAAGAACCACGCTAGGGCGTAAGTGAGTATGTAGAACGTGTCGACAATAATGGCTACTGCGAGCAATGTCTTGCTAGCGCCCGATATTCTACGCGCGAGTTCGGTAGGGTTAATGCCTATGATCATTAGGAAGAGTAGGAAGAGAACGACTCCTCCCACTAATGCTATTATTGGGGCTAGCTGACGTTTAGCCATGAGACCACCTCAGCGTCGCGTGCGGGCGCCTCACCGTGTCGGATCTTCCCAGCCTCATCACAGGTAGGCGCCACGTATTTTCTCCAAAAGTGCTCTTAAAGTTGAACGGTGGGGCATCACCTTAGCCCAGGTCCTCATGCTGTGGTCGGTACCCAGGTTTCCGATCATCTGCCCTAGTTACTAATGCTTAGGGGGAGCTTATCGGTCTTTGCCCCTATAGCCCTCCTACGAGAGCTATCTCTAAGATAGGGCCTACAAGCTTGTAGATAATGTAACCACCGGCTATGGCCAGTATGTACGGCAACAGGTAGGACACCCATACTTCTTCTTCGTCGGGTAAGTCGCTGGGAGGAGGGACCTCCTCCTCTGGAGCCGACAAGTTGAAGACTAGGCTAACGCAGCCCCGATCTCTATTTTCTGCAAGCACGAACGCGTGGGGTTTCTGCCTATATGTCCTGATAGGGACTTTAGTGAGTACGAGTACCGCCAGTACTCTCTTCCATAGAGGCTCGTCAGGACATAGCCCCTTCCACAGCTTCCCTCTGAGTAGTACGAGGTTCCTTACAGCCATGGCTAGGGGGGTTAGGGCTGATAGAAGGACAGCGTTCGTTAAGACGGCTAGCGAGGGAGTGGTAGCAAGTATGCCTCTCCATGGCGCTGGTATCTCTATGACAGAGATTGCGATTAAGGCCTTAGCGTCAGCTCCGCCCATTAGCCTTGCCCAGTACACAGTGAAGGCAAGCACTGTACCGACCGCCGCTGAGACTAGGTAGGCCATAGCATAGAGAGGATCTCTTCTAAGAAGCACTTGAAGTACGGCTATGGGTAGGCCCACGCCAGCCATGATGTACCATACCTTATCATCAATCTCTCTCGTCTTAACGTCCTGATAACAGGCTAGCATCAGGGCGGCGACTGCTACTAGCGTCTTAGCGTATTCGAGCAAGTGTGCGTAAGTCCACACGTCGTACCCCTGCTGCCACCGCGTGCTGGCTAAAATCTGCTTCGCGTAGGCATACTGCTTTAAGACCGAGGCGAAGGGAGTATGTGGTGTG
Organism: uncultured Thermofilaceae archaeon; assembly: GCA_964587325.1. Taxonomy (GTDB): domain Archaea; phylum Thermoproteota; class Thermoprotei; order Thermofilales; family JAPDKD01; genus CAZFWY01. The sequence goes on from CAZPLI010000036.1 coordinate 4,427, forward strand.
TCCTATGGGCGCTGAGGTCTACGAGCTGTGCCTAAAGTACGCGGTGAAGAATGCTCTCAAGCATGGAGGGAAGGCTAGAGTAGACGCTGTCATGCGGATGGTGCTTGCTGAGAGACCTGATTTGAGAAAAATTGCACGCGAGATCGTAGCGCACGCTCGTAAGGCTGTCGAACAGGTCAACTCAATGACGCTAGAAGACTTAAGCAGGCTGGCGCAGGAAAAATGGCCGGAGCTCCTCGAAAGAGAGGAAAAGAAAGTAGAGGAGAAAAGGGAGTTACCGCCGCTACCGGGGGCTGAAGAAGGACGTGTTGTCACTAGATTCGCGCCCAACCCTGACTTCGTACTGCACTTAGGGAGCGCAAGACCTGCGATACTGAGCTACGCCTACGCGAGGAAGTACAAGGGCCGTTTCATACTCCGCTTCGAGGACACGGACCCGAAGACTAAACCGCCTATACCCGAGGCCTATGACCTCATACGGGAGGACCTTAAGTGGCTAGGTTTGAGATGGGACGAGGAGTACATACAGTCGCTTAGAATGGAAATTTACTACGACCATGCTAGGAAGCTCATAGAGCGAGGCGGTGCCTACGTATGTACGCACTCGCCCGATGAGATCAAGCGAATGAGGAGAGAGGGGGTAAAGGATCCATGTTCCGACCTGGCGGTTGAGGAGCATCTCGAGCGCTGGGACTCTATGCTGGAGGGACGCTATGGTGAGGGTGAGGCTGTCCTTAGGATTAAGACCGACTATAAGCACCCAAATCCGGCCGTAAGGGACTGGATAGCGTTCCGAGTAATTGACACCGAGAAGTATCCACACCCGCTCACGGGGAGCAAGTACATAGTATGGCCCACCTATAACTACGCCTGCGCGATCGACGACCATCTAATGGGAGTGACGCACATACTGAGAGGGAAGGAGCACGAAACTAACACTATCAAGCAGGCCTATATATACAGGTACATGGGCTGGGAGGAGCCTGTAGCCATACACTTCGGGAGGCTCGGCTTAGAGGGTACGATACTTAGCAAGTCTAAGATCAAGGCAGGTATAGAGCAGGGAAAGTACACCGGCTGGGACGACCCGCGGCTAGGCACGCTAATAGCTCTTAGGAAGCGAGGTATACTTCCTCAGGCCATCTGGGACCTCGTAATGGACGTGGGAGTGAAGCCTTCATCGGCACAGATAAGCATGGACAACCTACACGCTTACAACAGGAAGCACCTAGAACCCATAGCCAACAGGTACATGTTCGTCCATGACCCGGTCAAGCTGAGTCTTGTCGCTGAGACCGAGCTTAAGGCTCACATACCTTACCATCCCTCTTACCCCGAGAGAGGGTTCAGAGAGCTCATAATAGGGCAAGGCGAGCCAGTTTACATAACGAGTAACGACTTGCGTTCTCTTAAGGAGGGCGCTGAATTCAGGTTGCTTGGAATGGCTAACTTTAGGCTCGTATCCAAGGAACCTCCTACTGCAGAATTCGTATCTCTAGAGTCAGAGTATGCTACTTCCAAGAGACTCCCTATTCTCCAGTGGGTACCGGTACGCGACTACGTAGAGGCAGTAGTGATACGCCCCGTAGGCGAGAATATAGATGAGGTTAAAGGAGTCGCTGAACCCGCAATTAGAGAGCTTAAAGAGGATGCTCGAGTGCAGTTCTTCAGGTTCGGGTACGTGCGTCTTGACAGATGGGAACGCGGTACGGCAGTGTTCTACTATACTCACGACTAGCCTTGTTTTTGCTCTAAGCTCCACGGTTTACCTTCGTAGAATATCGCTTTAGCCTTGTCCTCGCCATACTTGCTCTTGAAGACCTCTAGGTGCTTACGTAGGAATTCGAGGTCAGCTTTCTTGTCGCGAAGGTCGTCGGGTAACAGGATGGGTATCTCATCTATTATGGGATACCATCTGCCACACTTACGGCAGTAGAGTATCCCCTCACTGACTTCGGTCTTAAGACATTCTACGCAGTCTGGCTCTATCCCCTGTTTTTCGAGCTCCTCTACCTTCTTGCCCTCTCTGGCGCAGTAGAGCTCGCAGAGCGGCTTGGTCCTAACTTTAACGTCTCTTTCTCCATAGTACCTTGTTTCGATTATGTATAGCTCTAGCGGGAACGTTTTATCGTACGGACATGCCAGGATATCCATTAATCTAAGCTTCAAGCAGCTCACCCACGTAATCCGGTAGGCGTGGGTCCCACCGGCTTAGCCCCTTTAAGGCTTTCCCCTGCTACCCCTCCGGCGCTCCGCGCGAGGTTTATAAGATTGTGCACAGGGTGAGCGCAGGTGTCCTCATGCCGCGGTGGCACTTTTCAGTGCAATTGGACCCCGCGAGGACCGCGATAGCAGCTGGGAGAGACCTCAGGATATCCTACAAGGCAGCAGTTGAAGTCCTACGCGAAATCAGGGGCAGGAAGCTCGAGGACGCTGAAAGGATACTGCGCGATGTGATAGCCTTGAGGAGGCCCATACCGTTTAGGCGATACCATGGCAAAGTGGGACATAGACGCGGTGAGGGTTTTGGTCCCGGTAGGTATCCTGTTAAAGTCGCGAAGGCCGTTCTTAGGATACTAGAGAACGCTAAGAACAACGCCGAGGTGAAGGGATTAGACACTTCTAGGCTGTGGATTGTGCACGCGTCAGCTCACAAAGGCACCAAGATAAGGAAGTACATGCCTCGAGCCTTTGGAAGGGCTACGCCGTACTTCGAGCAGCTAGTCCATATAGAGATAGCTGTAGAGGAGAGGTGAGCGTATGGTTACAATGGTAAAGTACTTCCTGGATCAAGGGAAGCGGTACATGGAGATACACGAGTTTTTAGCCAACAGGTTAGCCCGTGCGGGCTACGTGGACGTCCAGATCTTTAGGACGCCAATCGGCACTAGGTTAGTAATCTACGCCGAGAGGCCCGCTATGGTCATAGGGACGCGCGGGCGGACTATTAAGGAGCTCACGGCAACTCTCCAGAAGAAGTTCGGCATAGAGAACCCGCAGATCGACGTAATGGAGATACCGAACCCGGAGCTAAATGCGAAGATAATGGCCTACCATATAGCTCGAGCGCTAAGGCGCGGAGTCAAGTTCAGGCGTGCTGCGTTCATAGCCCTTAGGCGCATAATGGAGGCTGGAGCCCTAGGTGCTGAGATCGTAATAAGCGGCAAGCTCACTTCCGAGCGCGCTAGGTTTGAGAAATTCACGGCAGGCACTATTCTGAAGTCTGGTAAGCCCAGGGAGGTCCTCGTGGATGAAGCGACAGTGCAGGTTCTCCTTAAGCCCGGCATGTACGGCATTAAGGTCAAGATTATGAAGCCTGTAGAGCCTCCAGACAGGATTAAGATTAAAGCCCCTGAGCAGGCGGGCAAGGAGGGTGAGGAGAGTGGCGCTACTAAGGCCTAACGAGATAAGGAAGATGTCGCGGGAAGAGCGCTTAAAGAAGCTCGAGGAACTTAGGGCGGAGCTTGTCAGGCTTAGGGCGATGGCCAAGAGAGGCACGCTAGACAAGCCAGCCAAGATACGTGAGATCAGAAGGGCCATTGCTCGCATACTGACTATTAACAGGGAGGAAGAGCTAGGCATTAGGCGCGGCTAGAGGGTCTGAGGCGAAGTCGTTGAAAATAACTCCTCGGAATATTCTACGCCACGAAATAATAGGGCTTGAAATAGAGGTAGCGGGAAGTACTAACTCTTCTCTCAAAGGAATAAAGGGCGTCGTAATTGACGAAACTATGAAAACATTGCTGATAGAGACTTCTACGGGCAGGCGCGTGAGAGTACCCAAGTCTACATGCGACTTCATTTTCAGGTTACCCGATGGTACACGTGTTTTAGTAGAAGGGCGCTACTTAGTAGGGAGGCCTGAGGACAGGTTGAAGAGGAGACTGAAGGACTGGTAGGATGGCTTAAGGGACCGTAACTGAGTTGACACTGGGTTGACAGGGGCATACCTACACCTTTAAGAGGGGTTGCGGGCTCTTTCTGAGTCAGGGGTCAAAGTATGGAGAGCCTTGCTCCTCCTAGTGCTAAAGTTGATTATACTCGGCTTCTCGACGCAAAAGCTAAGGACTTCGCCAAAATTGCTGAGGAGATAAGGCCTAAGCTGATGCCTAAGGTGGGGGTCGACTACACGGTAGAGCTTGATGTAAGGCCCCCCCTAAAGGAAGGTGAAACACATATTGCGTTTACTCTCTCCATGTGTCCAGAATGTCTCGCTCTCCTCGTAGCTAGAATATTCGAGAGAGATGGGAAAGTCTGGATAAGGAAAGTCTGTCCGAGACACGGTGAGATAGAGGAGATATACTGGGGTAGTTACGAGCTTTACTCAAAGTTCAGAGAGTGGCAGTACGACGGGAAGGGCATAGCAACGCCCCATGTTCCTCTCGAAGCTCCCTGCCCGCTAAACTGCGGGCTCTGTCCGCGCCATAAGTCGCATCCCGCGCTAGTAAACCTTGTTGCCACGAATAGATGCGACCTCAGCTGCTGGTACTGCTTCTTCTTCGCTGAGAGAGCCGGTTACGTGTACGAGCCTACGTTAGAGCACATAAAGTACATGTTGAAGCGGGCCCGAGAGCTTAGACCTTTCCCTGCCATAGCCTTACAGATCACAGGTGGCGAGCCTACCTTAAGAGACGACCTCGTAGAAATAGTCAAGATAGCAAAAGAGCTGGGCTATACTCACGTGCAAGTCAACACTACCGGCATAAGGCTGGCCTTTGACCCCGACCTTGCGGTTCAGTTGCGCAATGCTGGGACCAATGTGATCTACATGAGTTTTGACGGCGTAACGCCTTACACAAATGCTAAGAACCACTGGGAAGTGCCGTACGCGCTCGATAACCTAAGAAAGGCAAGACTGCCTGTAGTGCTTGTGCCGACCGTCATCAAGGGTTACAATGTACACGAAGTCTGGGATATGATAAGATTCGGGCTTAAGCACATTGACATAGTCAGAGGGGTCAACTTCCAGCCAGTATCCCTAACCGGAAGAATGCCGCGAAAGGAAAGGGAGAAATACAGGATAACGATACCCGATGTGTTGAAGGAGGTAGAAAAGCAGTCAGAAGGACAGGTAAGGGTCGAAGACTGGTATCCTGTCCCCTCCGTAGTTCCTATTTCTCACTTTGTTGAGGCACTAACCAAGCAGAGCAAGATAGAGTTTACAACGCACTTTGCCTGCGGTGCTGCTACCTATCTGTTTAAGGACGATGGCGAAGTCATACCGATAACGAGGTTTGTAGACGTTAAGGGCTTCCTCAAGTTCCTGGAGAGAAAGGCCCAGGACTTAGCTTCGGGCAAAAACAAGTACATAGTCATGCTAGAGACTATACTCAAGTTAAGGAAGTTCGTTGATCTCTCCAAAGCACCCAGACGCTTAAGGAAGGGCAGGAAGATCCTGAAGCTGCTCTACAACATCCTTGTAAGACACGATTACTCGTCACTTGGCGAGTTCCACTACAATGCACTGTTCGTCGGTATGATGCACTTCCAAGACCTCTATAACCACGACGTGACTAGGGTCCAGAGGTGCGATATCCACTACGTGACCCCCGACGGCAGGTTAGTACCTTTCTGTTCATTCAACGTAATACCTCAGCTTTATCGCGACCGCATACAGAGAGCGTACGGCATACCACTAAAGAGGTGGCTGGAACTCAAAGGCGAGAGTGCGAGCCCCATAGCTTACAAGTATCGGAGGAATATCAAGAAGCTAATCTCTGGTGAGCCCTATAGGCGGCACTACGAGGGAATAATCGATATCGACGCTATACCTTACGAGGATCATGTCGTGGCGTCCAAGAAGTTCGGCGTACCGGTGATCGAGTAATGACTAGATTTTACTCCATAAAGTTCTCACTAAGGACTACCACACCACGCGCTCTAGATGTCAGAGTGACCCCCCTAGTCTTCTGTTTTCGCGAGGGCGCGTTAGAGCTCTTGGAGCCTGTCGATGAGAGAGAGCTTGCTGCTTCCGACAACGTGTTATTTGACAAGAAGTTCGGAGACACGATACGCGTGACGTACGTAGACCTAGTATCTGGCGAGTATGTAGCTAAAGTTCTAACATATAATGTACCCGAGGAAGCCAAGCTAGTAATCGAGCTAATAAAGTCGGAGGGCGATATTGAGCGGAGATACGTTCTTCTTTACGCAAAGAGGGACAGTAGCTACGAGAGAGTTCTTTCGGCTCCATTATCGGACTTAGCCCTAAGGGAGATAGCGCGAGTAGCTAGCGTATGCTACGAGGTCCTTAAGCCCTTAACAAAGTACTAAATCGTGTTAATGTTTCTTTATTATTAGACGTTAACGTAATTAGTCTTCGTCAGGTGCCACTAAAACGTTATAAGGATGAAATTGCCCCGCGTAAAAAGGCTTTTAAGGGCGTGCCTATCTCCTTGCTTAACGAGGCGGCGGGAGAGAGTATGACGAACGAACGTGCTAAACTTCTTCAGCACGTGCGGCTTGTTGCTGAGCAGATTCTTAGAAGTACTCGTTCTCGTAGGATCTCTATTAAGCTTCGTACCCTTCTGAGATATGCCTATGTCTCGTACAAGAGGAACACAACAGACCTTAATACGATAAGGGGGCTTGTGCCCCGCATTCGTCCGCCGCCTCGCTTGGCCAACCAGTATTTCTACCGGGACATGGAGAAGATGCTCCGGAGGTATTTTCGGGTAACAATTGAGAGGAGAAGACAGTTTAAGTACGTCACGTTCTATAAGGACTAGCCCTCTATGCACTTTCTATTTTTTACACATTCTCCTCGTTTCAAGAGGACCATTTCTCTACCCGAGACTACAGCTCTGCCAACTGCTAAGAGGCGCCCTTGCTCATCTACTACGAAGACTTCGTCGCCGGCTCTTATTTCAGGGTCAGCTTCGAGTACGTGCTTACAGAACACGGTTCTTCCCCGCGCAATGAAGGGGGCGGCATCTTTTGTGACTACTACTGTGTATCGGCCACGTGGCAGAACCTCTAACAGGATTCTAGCTCCCTCGATACTCGGGAGGAAGAGACCGTCCGAAGCCCTTATGGCGCCAAAGTAGGCTCCGTCGACGTATACACGTCTGATCCTGCCGGTAGACGAAGACCGCTCAACCTCGACCTTACGTCCCTCAAGAGCTTTAGCTGCTTCGGCGCCGTACTGGTAGGCCAGTAATGCTTTCAGCTTTAGTAGTTCGGCGACACTAGCAGGCTCCCTAGCCACATGTACCACCGCAGACACGCCGGGAGGCTAATCTAAAATAGGTGGCGGCGGTTAAGGCTGGGCGGGGGCTCTCTGTGCGCTGCGAAATTTGCGGTACTGAGATCAGAGGCACGGCCTATAAGGTCGTAATAGATGGCGCGGCGCTTGTTGTCTGCCGTAAGTGTGCTATGCGTAATCCTAGCGCTGTAGTGGGGTATGTAGAGCCGAGTCCTCCTCGCGCAGCGACGGGCCGAGTTGCCAGTGTGCCACGTAGGCTGAAACGCCCTAGGCCAAGGTATAGAATCGTTGAGGAGATCGTGGAAGACTATGCCGAGAGAGTCAGAAGAGCGCGAGAGAGGCTTGGTCTAACGCGTGAAGTCCTAGCGACAATGGTTGGCGAAAAAGTGTCGACGATAAGGAGAATTGAAGCAGGAACGTTGGAGCCCACTATAGACCTAGCTAGGAAGCTGGAAAAAGTCCTAAAGATACAGCTCGTCGAGGTATACGAAGAGGGCGAGGAGGAGTTTGGCTACGAAGGTGGCGAGAGTGAGGAGTTTGAGCTAACGTTGGGAGACATTGTCGAGTTTAAGGAATAGTATTGCGCTTTTGGTAAGCTTATCTTTATCTAGACGGCCATTCTTCCCTATAGCTGAATGGTTAGAGCAATACTGGTAGAGCGCAGAGAGCCGGGATCTAAAAGCTACCTTTACGAGTTGAGAGAGTTAGCCGAGGCAGCGGGATACGAGGTAGTTGGCGTTGTAGAGCAAGTGAGACCTCCTGATTCAAGCTATCAAATAGGACGAGGGAAGGTAGAAGAGCTGGCTAAACTTGTGAGGGAGCTGCGCGCTGAGAAAGTAATTTTCTTCAATGAGCTTAAGCCAGTCCAGGTCTTTAACCTACAGAAGGCTCTAAAAGTTGAGGTAATAGACAGATTTGAGCTTATTCTTGAAATATTCGCCCAAAGGGCCGGTAGCAGAGAGGCTAAGCTACAGATCGAGCTCGCGAGGCTCAAGAGGCAGCTCCCCTACATCAAGGAGGCTCTACACAAAGCGAAACTAGGCGAGTACCCCGGCTTCTTAGGCGGCGGCGAGTACGTGATAGACGCGTACTACAAGCATGTCATTAGGCGTGTGGCTAAGATAGAGGAGGAGCTGAGGCGCATAAGGAGGAGGAAGGACGGTTATTGGGCCCGTAGGAGAGAGGTAGGCTTACCCGTGATATCGATAACTGGCTACACGGGGGCTGGCAAGACTACGCTGTTCAACGCGCTCACAGGGTATAAGGGGTACATAGACGGCAAGCCGTTTGCCACTCTCTCGACCAAAGTGGGAAGGGCTAAGCTCCTCGGCAGGCCTGTGCTGGTATCTGATACTGTAGGCTTTATTGACTCACTACCCCCACTGCTCTTCGACGCCTTCTACACTACACTTGGTGAGGTCCTTTACGCTGACCTAGTCTTGCTAGTCGTCGATATCAGTGACGAGGTCAGCGAGGTAGAGCGTAAGGCTGGAGCAAGTATGGACATTCTCCACGAACTCGGAGTGTCCTATAGGCGGATAGTAGTCGCTGCAAATAAGATAGACATAACGGCAGACGTAGAAGAGAAAATTTCGTATCTTCGAAGCCTAGGCTCTACAGTCGTACCTATTTCTGCGTTGAAGAGACTTAATCTCCTAGAGCTTGAAAAAGCTCTTCTAGCATCGCTGCCTGACTACGTGCGAGCCGAGCTTACTATACCGTTCTCACGACTCGGCGTCCTAAACGAGCTAAAATGCTACGGCTACGTAGAGAGCATAGAGACTATAGACGGAGCCGTAAGAGTAGTAGCAGAGGGCAAACTCTCGCTGATAAAGAGGGTCGGCGAAGCCTTACGAGAGGCTGGAGGCAGTTACGTAATAAGGGGTGGCGCAAGGCTTGAAAGTAGTCGTGCTAAGGTTAGGCCACAGGCTTGGTAGGGATAAGAGGATCTCTACTCACGTAGGTTTGGTGGCCCGGGCTTTTGGGGCCGCAGGTATAGTGTACGTGGGCGAGGTTGAGGAGAGCGTGCTTAATAGTCTCAGAAAGGTCGTTGAGACCTGGGGCGGGCCTTTCTTTGTCGAGAAAACAAGTTCCTACAGGCAGTTTATTCGTGAGTGGAAGAAGAAGGGCGGCATAGTAGTGCATCTCACGATGTACGGCATCAACATTGAAGGAACGGATATTATAGAACGAATTAGGGCTACTGGCAAGGATATCTTAGTCGTGGTTGGAGCCGAGAAGGTACCCAGGGATGTCTACGAGATGGCCGACTTCAATGTGGCAATAGGTAACCAGCCTCATAGCGAAGTCGCAGCTCTTGCCGTGTTTCTTGACAGGCTATTCGGTGGTAAGGAGCTTACCCGACAATTTAAAGGGGCGAGGCTCGTTATAATCCCTAGTGAGCGTGGCAAGGTCGTAAAGAGGGTTGAGGCTTGAGCTCGGACAGCGTACTACCTGAGCTGGCCGGTCGAATAGCCGGTCCTAAAGCTAGAGAAGTAATGGAATTTCTGCTAAAGAAAGGAGAGGCTACTGACGAGGAGCTGGCCCGCGAGTTGAACATGGAGGAAAACGAGCTTAGAAAGATGCTGAATTCTCTCTATGAGAACTCGCTGGTCAAGTATAGGCGAGTACGAGGGCAGGGCGATAAGCTGTACAAGTATTTCTGGCGGCCAGCTGACGAGCCTGTAGTCTCACTCCTAGAGTCGCGTAAGAGGAAGGTACTGACT
>CAZPLI010000037.1:0-14240 GCA_964587325.1 uncultured Thermofilaceae archaeon
ATCACTTACATGCTGTACCCCGGCGTCTCTTCAGCGTTCTCGCCTAGTGACCCGCTTACTCCTCGCAGGCTCCTCCTCCTCGGGTCTATTATAGCCGCGCTATGCTACCTGGTCTACGAAGAGATCCCGTCGCACTTCGAGGGCCAGAATCCCGAAAGAGCAGGAGTCGTCGCTTCGCTAGCTGTAGCTTTTGGTCTCGCTACCAGAAACTTGCGAAGAAGGAAGCTCAGGACTACCCTTACACTTTTCACAATTTCCGTGGCAGTATTTGCTTTCGCGGCCTTTGTCTCGGTAGGGTACGGCGTCTCGGTCGTAGAGACACCGCCGCTCCCTAGCTCTGCCAAGGGCCCTGCGCTAAAAATCCTCTCTAGAATAAGGCTAGATGAAGTCGCTCTAGTCAAGGAACTCGTGCCACAAGCAGTAGAATGTCCACGCTACATGTCGGCTGTTGATTTCGAATTGAGAAGCGGTGGTAGGAGCTACGACGTCAAGGGAGTGTTGGCAGTAGACTTTGAGCGTGAGAGCTTAGTAACAAACATTGACAGCATAGTAGTAGAAGGGCGCCTACCCAAAGGTCCGGGGTACGTCCTTATTAGTAGAGAAGCCGCCAGGACGCTTGGCGTGAAGCCGGAAGACGAGATAGAAGTCTACGCCGCAGGCGGCACCCTGTTCCTAGCCAGACTCCGCATCGCTGGCGTGTTTTCTAGCTCAGCAATGGCAAGGCTTAGCGATGTAGACGGCAAGCCCCTGAGGCCCAGCAGAGTAGTAACTACAGAGATGGGGTCGGGCAGGCAGACGGTGAGCGCCGAGAGGATGATCATAATTTCTGCCTCTGACGCGTACAGGCTCTGGGCAGCTTTCAAGGGCTACACGTTCTACATCCCAAACGCTGAGGAGGCTGAGCGAGTAGCGAGGATCGTGGCCGAGAGAATAGGCGTGCCAGTCGCTGTAGGCGTTAACGGCGAGTCTAGGATATACTACAGGACTGTAGGCTTAGTGGTCAGCGGGAGAGAGGCGCTAGTAATACTAGTAATTAGCGGCTTTGTCGCAGCTAACGCGCTCCTCGCGGCTGTCTACGAGAGAAGAAGAGAGCTGTCAATATACACGGCCTTAGGAATGAACCCCTCACACGTAACACTGACCTTTGTGGCGGAGTCTCTACTGCTGGGCATGACATCGGTCGGCCCAGCACTTCTCTCGGCACTGGGCATAGCCACGGTCGCAGTACATAACCCGAGCTTAATGGGCCTAAGACCAGCATTTTCCCCCGAGTGGCTAGGCCTGAGCGTAGCGCTAGCACTCGTGGTGAGCGTGGTCGCTGGAATAAAGCCCGCCGAGTCGGCGTCTCTGGCAGTGGTTCCAAGTCTAGAGAGACGGTGGAGCTTCAAGAGCGCTGAGGGGCCTCTAATAGTTGAGAGACTCCCGTTTAGGATAGATGCCCACCTAATAGAGCGCCACCTAGAGTTCATGAAGAAGAGGATAGAGTCTACCTATCCGCCTCACTCCGTCCTGCTGAGGACCGATGTGAAGTATTACAAGACGAGTGAAGGCTGGGTGCTGGAGATAACAGCAGACTTGGTCTCTGAAGGCAGGGTATCAGCGGAGTTCCTGCTTAAGTACAGGCCCGTGGGCAAGAGGTTTTACGGCGTGACCTTAGAAGTCAGCCCCCTCACAATGCCTGAGGCTCACTACTACAAAGTAGCTTACGCAATTGCGGACGAAATCCGTAAGGCCATGTTAGCCTGGCAGGCACTATACCGCTAGTACTAATCTGATGTAGTATTCTGCTTGGAAAAAATTGTAAAAGACTAAAGGGAGTGAGGGCACCGGGTGAAACATGAAAATAGTAACCATTGGCTTTGGCTCAGCAGGCTTAACTGCGGCTGGCTACGCGCGCATGTACAACAGGCAGGCTGAGATCGTAGCGTTCGAAAAGCGAGAGTACGCTGTGTATCATCCCTGTTCTCTACCTGACATGATAAGCGGTGTACTGCCCGGTCCTGAGGCGCTAGTGGAGGAGGCGCCGAAGCTCCCTCGATTCAAACTGTACACGTCCACAGTTGTCCGCGAGGTTGACAGGTCAGGCAAGCGGGTTATTGCGCAGGACCTCAAGACTGGGAGAGAGATAGAGGTAGAGTACGACAAGCTAGTACTGGCCACGGGCTCTGTCCCTTACGTTCCACGCGCAATCAGGGTGGAGGAAGGAGAAGAGGTGTACACTGTCAAGACCGTAGAGGACGCGGTAGCGATTCGAGAAGCAGCCAAGAAATACAAGAGTGCGATAGTCGTAGGCGGCTCTTTCATAGGCATAGAGGTCGCTCATGCACTAAGGAAGGTGGGAGTGGACGTCACGCTGATAGAGTACTTCCCCCAGGTCATGCCGGGCAAACTCGACCCAGAGATCGCTCGGCACGTAGCGAAGGTTCTCGAGGAAGAGGGAATAAAGCTCGTCTTAGGGCAGGGCGTAAAAGAAGTGACCGGGCCAGCAGGTAACAAGCGAGTAGTCACTGGAGACGGAGAGTACAAGGCTGGCTTTGTAGTCATGGCAACGGGCGTGCGTCCCGAGACCACTCTCGCTAGGCAGATGGGGCTGGAGATCGGCGAGCGAGGTGGGATAAAGGTAGACGAGTACCTGAAGACGTCTGATCCTGACGTGTACGCTGCTGGGGACAACGTGGAGGTCAGAGACTTAGTAACGGGCAAGCCCACACTCAGCCTCCTCGGAAGCACTGCCGTCCGTATGGGCAGAGTTGCCGGGATAAATGCCGCCGGAGGCAGTCTCCAGTTTAAGGGAGTGGTCAACGCCTGGGTGGTGAACCTAGAAAAGATTCAGTTTGGCGCTGTAGGCCTTACTCTCGAGACTGCAAAGAAGGCAGGCATCGATGCCGTAGGTGTCACTATAGCTGCGCCATCTAAGCCTAAGGCCTACCCTGGCGCAGGCGACATAACGATTCGCATCGTCGCAGAAAAGGGCACAGGAAGAATTCTCGGAGGCCAGGTACTGGGCGAAAGCGACGTTCTCTGCAGACTGGACGTGCTTACAACTGCCGTGGCTAGAGGTATGACAGTCAAGGACCTAGCGGAGCTAGAGATGGCTTATACTCCCAGTCTCTGCGACGTCATAGATCCTCTTCACGTAGCGGCGGACGCCGCGATGAGAAGGGTCTTCCGTAAACTCTAAAAGTATTTTCTCGTATTTCTGCTACGGTTTTTCCCGCTTACTAGAGGTGGGTTAGGGAGGTGACTCTATTTGACAGGTAGCGTACGCGTACTGGGAATCTGCGGGTCCCCTCGTGGTTATGGGCAGGCGCGACTACTATTAGAGCTGGCTCTAGAGGCCGCGCGCAGCGAAGGCGCGGAAGTAGAGCTAGTAGACCTCTACGACTATAGGATAGAGCCGTGCCTAGGCTGCGTGAGTGACTCAGAGAAGGCGTGTAGGTACCCCTGCATAATAAGCGACAGCATGAGAAAACTATACGACAAAGTGTTAGCGGCGGACGCCCTCATACTATCGACTCCCGTGTACTGGTACGCGCCCCCTGGTCACGTGAAGAACTTCGTAGACAGGCTAACGGCTCTCGAGAACATGGTAGAGATTGAGGGAAGAAGCTGGGTAGAAGGGAAAGTAGCAGGCGTCATTGCGGTGGGGAACGACAGCGGAGCCCTGCACGCTGCGGCGACTCTGACCGTAACTCTAGTCACTATGGGCTTCGCTATACCCCCTTGGGGCATAGCCGTCTATGCCGGCCCCCGCCCCGTGTGGGAGAATCATGGAAGGCTCCTAGATGCAGCTAATGTAGGGCGGCAGGTAGTCCTGCTGGCGCGTGCCGTGAAACGCGAGGGTCTTCGTGAGTGGTACGATCCAAGTCTCCTAGAGAGGCTGGCAGCAGTCGTAGAGCGCATAGTGGAAACGTACCCGAAAAGGCGCGAAGAGAGATTGGCTGTACTCCCTAAGTACTCTTAGCCTAGACATGGGACATACGTATGGAACAATAATTATTACTATTCAAAGGGAAACTTCGAGATGCAAGGAGTAGCATTATGTAGTACATTTTAGTAGTACATTTTTATGTAAAAATTTCTACATATCTGTTTTTAGACATATAGAAACTTAACAATGCTTAGTACAGCTCTTACTGGGAGCAGACATGAAAGCGAAAGCTGTCTCTGTTGAAGGCTTCTGGCTAGTAGTGGACAACGGGCGTTCTCATAGCATCGCCCTAGACTTGCCGCCGAGCCTGGGCGGTACTGACAAGGGCCCCACCGCCCTAGAGCTTACAGTCATGGGGCTTGCGGGCTGTGTGGCCACGATCTTTAACCTAATGGCTAAGAAGACTAGGCTCCCGCTGGAGGGTATTAGAGTAGAGGTTGAGGCTGAAAAGCTCCAGGACGCTAAGACTATAACTTCTGCCAAGATTAAGGCCACGATAATCACCGATGCGGAGAAGGAGAAGGTCGATAGGGTTTGGAAGCTCACTATGGAGAACTGTCCTGTTGGTATTCTCTTCGAGAAAGCTGGGGTAAAAATCGAGGCGACTTACACTATCGAGAAACCCTAACTACTCTTCCCCTTCTTTGCTTGATAAATAAGTATCTAGAAGTTCCCCTGCCTCCTCTAAGTGGTAGAGTATTTCCTCTATTGTCTCGTCTTCGCCACCGGTCTCCATAGCGTATTGTCTTATAATGTCAATCGCACTGTCGATGTAGTCGAGAGCTTCCTTTAAGCCCTCGACTACCAACGGCTATCACCCCCGCGTCAGTAACAATCCCGATCATGTGATTTATGTGTCGAGCGGTTACATACTGGGTGCGGGAAGTGGCCGAGGTAGACGAACATCACATAGAGCGCATGGTGTATAGGGCCTTTAGAGCGGCGTGGGAGGAGGACAGAGGAGGACGTGTCGCTCCTCCCGACTTAATATACGTCACAGACGTTACTCAGTGCCTATTGAAGAGCTGGTACCAGAGGACTTTTGCGGAGCCTCCGCCAGACGAGAAGGTAGTGCTCTTAGTGCTTGGCGACGACGTACACTACGTTTTGAACGAGAGCTTCCCGATAGGCGAGGGCGAGAGGAGTGCTGAGAAAGAGTTTAAGGGCGTTAAAATCAGGGGTAGAGCGGACAGAGTTTTGTCTTCTTTCGTTGTCGAGTTTAAGACGGTCAACATAGTCCCTAAGGAGCCTTACGAGCATCATGTGAATCAGGCCCAGCTCTACCTGTGGCTCTTCGATAAGCCCTCGGCCTTCATAGTATACGTATCTAGGAAAGACGGCAAAGTTAAGGCATTTAGAATAGGCCGTGACGAGGAGAAAATAACGCGGCTACTGGAGAGGGCTGTAGAGCTCTCTAGGCACCTAAGGGACGGCACTAGGCCTGAGCCCGAGCCCGGCTGGCTCTGTAAGTACTGCGAGTACGCGAGTATGTGTGGTAAAGTATCGGAAGAGGGCTGAACAATGCGGAGACTGAGCAATAGGCTAGTAGCAGGGATCGACGAGGCGGGTAGGGGGCCAGTCCTAGGGCCTATGGTAATGGCGTGTGTGGTCCTAACCGAGAGAGCCGAGAGAGCGCTAGTGGAGTTAGGCGTTAGGGATTCCAAATTGATGAGTAAAGAGTCTCGGGAGAGAGTAGGTAAGGCCGTAAGAAGTCTGGCCGCGGAGGTTAGAGTGCTCGTGATAGAGCCTAGAGAGATAGACATGGCAGTGGAAGGGGTTTCTGCCCGGAACTTAAACGATCTAGAGGCCCGCATAGCAGCTAGGCTCATTGACTCGTTAACCAGCGACGTTGAGGTAGTCTACGTAGACTCGCCAGATCCCAAACCGGATAGGTACGCATCTCTCATAGCGTCCTACCTTAGGCGGAGGAGAGAAGTGAGAATAGTGGCGGACAACGAGGCAGAAAGCAAATACCCTGTTGTGGCTGCAGCCTCTATACTCGCAAAGGTCGAGCGCGACAGGATCGTTAAAAGACTCGAGAGGGTTTATGGCCCTCTAGGCTCAGGGTATCCAAGCGACCCTAGAACTAAAGCTTTTCTGGAGCGCTGGGTAAGGGAATACGGAGTTCTCCCACCCATAGTTAGGAAGAGCTGGAAGACAGCTAAAAAGCTGCTATCCTCTCTCAAGGGTCTCAATGACTATGTCGACTAGCTCTGAGAGCTTCTCGGCTTTACTCTCCACTGGCTCGTATGGGCTCAGCGGTGGCGTCTTTACGATTTTAAACGGCGTCAGAAGGGTAAACACATCGGCCGTTGTTAACCGGCGCAGGTACCTCAGCGAGTCACTCGCCTTGAGAGCCACTGCCATTTTGTATCTATCGCCACGGTATACTAGCACCGTACCTGGGACTACAGAGAGCACAAGCCCTGCGTTTGCCGCAGGAGGAAGAGGCCACGCCGCGGTTCCGAAACTCTCAACCACTAACACTCTCTGTCTACCCGAGACTACTGATAAGACTGACTCTACGGCTCTCATGGCTACTCTCTCATAGGTCTCAGTCAACTCAGCTAGGGTTGGCACACCAACTGCCTGATCTGTGCGTCGCGTGATCTTCTTGAGGGTCTCGCGGTCTATCTCTAAAAGATTACGAGACAGAGCCCACTCGTTGATGTAGGAGATATAGGCCTTTACAGGCGCTAGTAGAGACACCCGCATTACTGCCACACGCCGAAACATGTTAGCACTATAGGAGAAGAAGGAAGTGGGAGCCCTAGCTTCTATGAACGTCTCAGGCTTGAGAGGGGCTGTCAGGACGGACACGGGGTTTACTAGGCACGGGTCCTCTATCTCGCCCTCTATCTCCCTTAAGGAGAGAACTTCGGGAGGTACGAGTAGGCCTTCATCGATGCTAGCCTCTACTGCTAGGTAGTCCTCGTAGTAATCGAAGAAAGCTACTGGCTTGAGAAACCCTACCTTTACCCCTCGTTCCTTTAATCCAGCCATGAGTCCTAGTGCTACCGTAGTCTTGCCGGTCTTCCCGGGTAATAACCCTGTCACTAGTACGGTGAGCTGTAGTGGTAAAAGCATCAGCAAGCCCCAGTATTAACACAGTAGATAGGGAATAAAGCTGGCGCTAAGCGCTGCGACAAACCGCTTGACGTATTTTGAGGTCGGGACTGACGATGTAGTAGCTGAGCTCGTCTCTGCCTAGGAAGGCCACTAGCTCACGAAACACCCTACTGAGGGCCTTCTTCCGCGGCACTGCCGTGACAAGGGCTCCTGCAGCGTACTGATGACCTCCCCCTCCCAAACGGGACGCCAGTTCTGCCGAGTTATATGGCGAGCCCCGAGTAGCACCAATGTAAGCTCTTATCCCGAAGAGCCCTCGAGGCACAAGTACGCACGTAAAGTTAGCGCCTTTCTTCTCTAGGAGTATGCATAGGTACCTGTACGAGAGCCCGACGTCTTTCTCGAAGAGGACTATGGTCTCACGCTCGACCTTCAGTGCCGAGGCTAGCTCTTCTGTACGTCTCTGAACCTCAAAATGTCTTTCAGCCCAAGTCTTAACGAGAGGATTGCCGCATGCCTCTACACCCTCTCTGGCAAGTATTTCCGCTAAGCGTAGTTTCTCGCGGTAGCTAGCACCTTTAGTAGCGGCGTTGAGAATTTTCGCTTCCTCAGTCACAATATTGGCCGTATCAGTTTCTATTGCACATTTTACGAGCGCTTCGGCTCGCTCGTTGCCCTCAAGGCCTAACGCTTTAAGCGCCATTACCGCAGCTGCAGGTGCTGAGGGGTCGTAGAACTCGCGTTCTGCGCAGGGCGCGTTAGTCTCGTGATGGTCCGCACGTATTCTGACCTTCCCTGGACACGGGAGGTCCCCCACGAACTCCCACGTCACGGTTTTCAGTAGCCAGCTACGCGCTACGTCTCGCGGGGAGGCGAATACTAGGGCACCATCGGGGTAGCGCATCTTAAACAACGCTGCACATACCATGCCGTCAAGGTCTCCTATATCGCATAGTCCTAGAGGTCTACGCAGTAGTAGTCCTCTCACCACTCCTAAGAACCGCCAGAGCGACTCCATGACTCCCCAGACCTCCACTTCTCTCGTCAAAGGTTGTTTATAACCTTCTGTGTTGATGAAAGGAGGGATCCGAGTTAGTAGAAGCCCTAATAACAGTACTCTAGGAATGTGGTAATGCGGGCTGGTAGCCTGGGTGGAGAACATGAGTTTCGTACTAGGGGTCGACATAGGCGCTACATACACACGCGTTGTTCTAGCCGACAACGATGGCACGTTCCTAGCTAGAGCTAAGACCAGAACTCCAAGAGAGGATGACTCCTTAGCCGTTGCACACAACATAATCAGGGCTGCTCGGCATCTGCTTAGAGAGCAGGGGGTCTCAGACTCCGAGCTTAAAGGTATAGGTGTGGGGTCTATAGGCCCTCTCGACATGAGGCGCGGGATACTCATCAGACCCGCGAACCTGCCCGTAGAAAACGTCGAAGTGGTAGCGCCGCTATCGAGAGAGTTCGGAGTGCCCACGTACCTAGTAAACGACTGCGTCGCGGCAGCCATCGGCGAGAAACACTTCGGTGCGGGCAGGGACGTAGAGAACCTTGTCTACATAACGATAAGCACAGGTATTGGAAGCGGGGTTTACGTGAACGGGCACTTACTGCTGGGTAAGGACGGAAACGCCCACGAGGTAGGGCATATAGTGGTCGACGCTGAGGGCAAGCTGGTGTGTGGTTGCGGAAAGAGGGGGCACTGGGAGGCTTACTCGTCAGGCACAGGGATTCCTCAGCTCGCCTGCATGTTAATATCAGAGAGAGGTGAGGAGGCTTTCCGCGAGAGTGTCCTCTACGAAAGGACGGGAGGCGATCCCAAGAGACTGGACGCCAAGATGATATATGACGCGGCGAAGGAGGGAGATGCTCTGGCGCTTGAGATAGTTAGGGAGGCTGGCAGGTACAACGCGATAGGTGTCGCCAACGTGATAAACGTCTACGATCCCGAGCTCATCACTATGGGCGGTTCCGTGACTCTAAACAACGTGGAGCTAGTTCTGGGCCCTATAAAAGAGATGGTCGGCGATTACGTCATAAACAGGCCCGCCGAGATACGCGTGACGCCGCTCGGTGAGGACGTCGGTCTCTACGGTGCCGTAGCCCTAGCATTAGGCCTAGAGGAAATACCCGAATCTCTCAGGCCTAAAATCTATCCCTAAGCATTAGTCTCTCCCGGTCCGAGGTAATGTCTGATACTCACTATGCAGAGCAGTTATGTATGGAAGGGCGCGTAGCTGTAAAAGCCAGCGATCCGTCATTTGTACTACACATTACCAGACCGTAAGCTCTCTGTTTACTGGTCACGCGAAACATATGCGTGGCAGGCTGCAAGGTATGTGCCCCAACTGACTGGAGCGGGACAGCCATAGCTAATCTAAGTGGGAGGACCGTTACATGCGTTAAGGGAGATCACCTATAGTTTGAACTTAGCTTTCTCGACGCCCGCTGCTCGGCGTTCTTCTTCTGTGATCTCGTACAGCCTTCGTATGAGCTCCTCCTCAGCCTTTGTTAGCTCCTTCTTGCGGCGAGCCATCATTCGGCGCTGTATCTCGATCGCGGACTCTAGGAACAGCTCGACAGGTTTGACCCCCAGACTCTTCGCGTAAATCGTGAAGCTGGGTACGTCTTCGTATACTATGCCGTGGAGGTGGCTAGCAACGCCTATCTTCTTACCCGTATAGATGTACGTTCCTATGCTAGTCTTCGCCATGTCGCCGATAAAGCAGCCCACCTTCGTGAAACCCGTGTCTACCCTCCTGCCTTTCACTGTGACCTTGACCGTCCCATAGGTGTCCTTGAGGTCCGAGTTAGTGGTAAGCGCGCCTAAGTTCACCCACTCGCCGACGTATGCGTGGCCCAGGAAGCCCACGTGGTACTTGTTGCTGTAACCGTGTATGATGGACTCCTCTACTTCGCCACCCACGCGACACACATCTCCTATGTTGCTGCCCTCCCGTATCAAG
This sequence comes from uncultured Thermofilaceae archaeon, assembly GCA_964587325.1. Lineage (GTDB taxonomy): Archaea > Thermoproteota > Thermoprotei > Thermofilales > JAPDKD01 > CAZFWY01. The sequence continues at coordinate 9,970 of CAZPLI010000037.1, forward strand.
GCGTGTGATACTATTAGAGTGTCCTTGCCGACGTAGGTCGGTCCCTCAATCATAGCAGCAGGCGCAACCCTGGTGTTCTCGCCTATGTAGATCGGTCCTCCGCGGGTATCGAGGACTGTGTAGGCCTCGACTCTTGCTCCCTTAGCCACGTACACGTTGGCTTTGTCGCCATACACGATAACCGTTGGGTCGACCTCCCCCTCCCACTCTCGGCCTCGGAACTCTGCGAAGTCTTTCCTTATTACGTCCGCGTTTAGGTGTATTATCTCCCAAGGGTAGGTGAGGAGTTTTACGTCCAGTACCAGTTCGCCGCACTCAGCACGCAGCAGGCTGGCGAGCTTCTCGAAGTCCCTCACTCTAAGAACCTCTGCGACCTTTCCAGCAACACTCTGCGGTACGTAGGCAATCGCCACGTCGCGGCTGCGAGTAGCGACGAAGGGCTTTTTGCTCTCGGCACGCTTCCTAACTTCACTGGCGAGAGTCTCGTTGATTAGAGCCCTAGCGTTCACCAGTATTACGTCTTCTGTCAGCTCCTCGGGGTTTACGTCTATACCGGCGAGTCTTTCTCGGTAGACGTCAGCTAGGTAGTCTTTCACGTAGACTACGGAGGGCCTACCTAGGTGTTTCTCTGCTCGCTGCAAGAGCGTGTACATGCCGATTCTGAGATCAAAGGTAGCTCTCGTGTACGTAAGAGGCCAGAAGTTCTCGGTCTTCTCGTCGTCAAAGACTACTACATACATTCGCGCCCACCACAGGACTTGGGCTTCACCACAATACGTCGACGCTCCTTACTATAAGCAGTAGCAGTATAGGCTCTACTCGTGGCTACAGCATAATGACTTACAGCCTTCACGAATCTAGCAAAGGAGCTGGGAGACTTTGCTGTGCCAGTGTCCGATCTCGGCAGAGCTAGCGCTACTTTCTTAGGAGCCTCGCATGAACTACAGCCGGGCTGCAAATAATGAGCGGGCTCAAGGCAGTTATTCTAGCTGCTGGGCTTGGAACGAGGCTGGTGCCGTACAGTAAAGAGATGCCCAAGGAGATGCTGCCGATTCTCGTAAAAGAGGGTGAAACCTTTGTGCTTAAGCCCATACTCCAGGTTGTCTTCGAGCAGCTTTACGAGGCTGAGATTCGGGAGTTCTGCTTCGTAGTGGGGCGGGGCAAGAGGGCGATCGAGGATCATTTCACGCCCGACTGGGGATACGTGGACGAGCTAAGGGCTAAGGGTAAAGAGAAGCAGGCAGAGATACTGTCAAGGTTCTACGAGATGGTCGAAAAGTCCAATATCATGTGGGTTAACCAGCCGGTTCCTCGAGGCACAGGAGACGCAGTTTTCAAAGCCAAGTCGTTCGTTAATGGAGACTATTTCATAGCGGCAGCGGGTGACAATCTCTTTCTGGGTGAGAACGTTCCACGGAGACTGATAGACCTCTTCAGAAGACTTAATGCTCCTCTTATCACTGTCAAAACAGTCGAAGAGCCGCAGCGCTACGGAGTCGTAGAGGGAGACCCTATAGATGATCGAGTCATGAGGGTCCGAAGGATCGTCGAAAAGCCGCGCGAGCCTAAATCCAACCTAGTGAACACATCTCTTTACCTCTTTCCCCCGGAGATAATGGACGCCATAAGGCGTACGAGACCTAGTCCTCGCGGCGAGATAGAGATCACTGACTCTATTCAGATACTCATCAACGAGGGGGTAGAGTTTTACGCCTACGAGCCTAAAGCATGCTGGATTGACGTAGGTACCCCCCGCACTTATTTAAAAGCGCTCCTAGCTTCGCTAGGCAGCAGTCTACCTGCCGAGAACATAACGGAAGCTGTCGAGCGAGTTCTCAGTGCGCTCAATGACTAAGGTGTGAGGTTTTACACGTGAGCGGCGAGTTCTTATTTCCTCGTAGCGTAATACGTACACTCCAAGGTCAGCGTATGGCACCTGTATATTCTACAAGGTAGTCAGCTAAGTAGCGTGTTTACGTTTCAGAGATCCTTACGTAGCCTTTAAGGAAGACTAAAGTCTCAACTAGGCACCTGGACAAGAACACGTACTTCTTGAACTCACGATCTTGGCTGAAAGGTGTCTCCATGAATCGATTTAAAACAGTACTCACATTAGACTCTAGGTCGTGGGCATGGTAGTTAGGCTCAGTATAACGCTCCCAGACGAAGTGGCAGAGAGCCTCGACAAATACGTCAGAGAGTTTAACATTCAGAGCCGATCCAAAGCCATATCTGATGCTTTAAGGGCCTATTTAGCAGAAAGAGCACTTCCTAAAGGAGAAGTTTTTGCTGTACTTGTCTATGCCTATAATCCCTCGCGAGGTGAGACTGTAAGACGCATAATAACTACTCAGCACGGTTACCACGACGAGATAGTCGCTAGTGCGCACGTACACCTAGACGAGGACGCCTGCATAGAGGTCGCATTCTTCCAAGGAAAATCAGACGATCTCAAGAGACTGGTAGGCGAGCTAGAACGCATACCAGGAGTATCGACAGTAAGAGTGGTTATGTGCCAGAGTGCTGTTGCGAGAGAACGCGATTAAGTAAAAAATCCTGCAGTATCGCAGTGTCAGTTACATAGCACTTAAGCTTCACCGGCTCCCTGAAGTAGCTCGTTAAGGGCCTCGAAGTACCTGTCAACCATTGTGATAGCCAGCTTGTTCTCCCATTCCTTCCTTACTTGTTTCTCTCCCTTTTCGCGGGCCTCCTCGTACATGTCGCGCAGGTAGAGGCTGTTAACACCGTACTTGTGGGCAACTTTGACTATACGCCATGTCTCATCCTTATTCTTGGTTAAGAGTACTCTCCTAGTTCTCTTGTTAAACTTCGGCCTTAGCACGTATTGCTCTGCCCAGGGAGCGTACTTTGGAATGAGTTGCGGTGTCACGTGGAAGAGCCTAGCAACCTCGCGCTTGCTCAAGAAGATCTTAGTCTCAAGTAGCTTCTCGAGCACTTTCTGCCTAGATAGGGCGCGGGCGAGCTCTGCAGCGTCGCACTCCATAACTCGGTCGTCGATATACACGAGCACTCTGTCGCCCGCAGGTACGAGCTTTACCTCGTCCCACTTCTCAACGACTTCCTCGATGTAGCAAGGCAAACTCGCTCACCATATTTCAAATCATAAAATGTGATTTATCTTTATTCCCCTACTGTTATGCTGGAACTCTGCAGAGAGCATACTAGGCTTGTTATAACGTGTCTCCCGGTACATTAGGAGTGAAATAATTACATATGAAACACTACTATCACTTAGAACGTTACCTTTACATGCTTAATTGTAAAAAGAATGAGCACTAATAGCCCCGTAAAATAAACTAGAACCTGGTGGACCGGGGGGGATTCGAACCCCCGACCTCCCGGGTGCGAACCGGGCGCTCTCCCCCTGAGCTACCGGCCCTCGCCATTAGAGGGCTTTAGTAAGGGGGATATGTTAGTTTCGCCAAGCCCCTCTTCAGCCTTACAGCTTGCAGGAGTCTCTCGATAGGGTAGAAATTCGCCTCTATGTTTCTTGCTCTTAGAGCTTAATTAGTGGTTCCTTCGCGAGAAAGGCGACGCGGTTTTTCTCGCCGAGTTTCCAGACACCGCGTATAAACACGTCGGTGTTAGCTGCCATTCCGACATTGCCCAAGTGGTCAACAGCTACAACACCAGCCGTATTACGCCCGAACTGTTCTGTCAGCGCCCGTATGGCTGTCTCCACAGCTTCTTGGGCTGTAAGGCCGTCTTTTACAAGCCACGCTACGCGTGCTGTCAGGAGGAACCTGGCTATATACTCTCCTCTGCCAGTCGCCGAGGCAGCAGCTGCTCCGTTCTCGGCATAGAAGCCAGCCCCCGGTAACGGGCTGTCTCCGACTCTACCAGGCAACTTATACCATATCCCCCCAGTAGAAGCGGCGGCTGCCAGATTGCCGTCGCGGTCGAGAGCTGCTGCACCCACTGTATCGTAACCGAGCGTACGAGCTATTTCCCAGTTTCTGTGCCAATAGTCCACGAAGAGGCTTCTTAGCTCTCCGAATTGTCTAACTCGTCTCTCTGAAGGGCCAGGATGAGGCTTGAGGCCTACGAGCTTAACGATTGCGTCTGCGCCTCGACCCGCCATGAGACAGTGGTCTGTCTTTTCCATGACAGCACGTGCCGCAGCGACTGCGTTCCACGAGGCTCGCATACAAGCTACGGCTCCAAAGGATAGATCGACGCCCCACATCACCCCTGCGTCAAGCTCTATCTCGCCGGCTATATTGAGGACCGCGCCTTTCCCTGCATTGAAC
>CAZPLI010000038.1:0-14112 GCA_964587325.1 uncultured Thermofilaceae archaeon
CCCTTAGGGCCGCTCCCTTCCGGGCCTAACCCGGTTTGGGTGGTTCGGGGATTCGCCCTCCCCTCCGGGAGGGCTATCCCCCGTGTGCGCCCCGCGGGACCGGGCGTCATTGCACGCCTAACCGGGCCCGCGCCAAAGAGGGAGCCCTTCCCCGCGGTTGACGCCCCCCGCCGTATACCCCGTTTGCGGTTACAGGGGAGGGGTAGCCCCCCGGGGCTTTGCCCCGCGGGCCCATGTGTCACCTCTCGATGCAACCTTATATGCTTGTCACCCTTATTATACTATTTTTTCGATGTATTATTCAGGAATATTTAAATAGAAGTGAAAAATCCTTCGCCTGGCTGGCGAGGAGGTGATTTTATGGCTATTGCGCAGCTGGGCGGAGTACCCGTACTGATACTAAAGGAGGGTACCACGAGGAAAACCGGTCGCGAAGCAATGCACATTAACTTAATGGTAGCGAAGGCTGTGGCCGAAGCTGTAAAGTCGACTCTAGGACCGAAAGGCATGGACAAGATGCTAATCGACAGCCTAGGTGACATCACGATAACGAATGACGGCGCCACAATTCTCGATGAAATGGATGTTCAGCACCCTATAGCTAAACTGATGGTCGAAATCTCAAAGGCCCAGGATGACGAGGTAGGGGACGGTACGACTACCACGGTGATAGTCGCTGGCGAGCTACTACGCGAAGCCGAGAAGCTTCTAGAGAAGAACATTCACCCCACAGTGATCATTGCCGGATACAAGAAGGCGCTAGAAAAAGCGAAGGAGGTTCTCAGAAAGCGGGCCATTAAGGTCGATATTGACGACGAGGAAACCCTGAAGAAGGTAGCTATGACTGCAATGCGAGGCAAGGCTGTCGCAAGCGTGCGCGAGTACCTCGCAGATATAGCCGTTAAGGCGGTAAAACAGGTTGCAGAGAAGCGCGGCGACGAGTACGTTGTAGACCTTGACTATATCCAGATAATTAAGAAGAAGGGCGGTGCTATTAGAGACACTAAGCTAGTGTATGGTGTCATAATAGACAAAGAGGTTGTTCACCCGAATATGCCTAAGCGTATCGAGAACGCTAAGATCGCGCTAATTGATGCGCCTCTGGAGATCGAGAAGACCGAGATAGACGCGGAGATCAGGATAAGCTCACCTGAGCAAATGCAGGCCTTCCTAGAGGAAGAAGAGCGCATGCTTAAGGAGATGGTTGAGAAGATTAAGGCTGCTGGTGCTAATGTGGTGTTTTGTCAGAAGGGTATTGATGATATGGCTCAGTACTTCCTTGCTAAGGCTGGCATTCTGGCTGTTAGGAGAGTTAAGAAGAGTGATATGGAGAAGCTCGCTAGAGCTACTGGCGCAAAGATAGTCACTAAGATAGAGGACTTAACACCCGAAGCACTAGGAACAGCAAAACTAGTAGAAGAAAGAAAAGTAGCAGACGAAAAAATGGTATTCGTAGAAGGCTGCCCCAACCCAAGAGCGGTCTCGATACTAATACGAGGCGGTCTTGAGAAAGCCGTAGACGAGGCCGAGCGGTCGCTAATCGATGCTCTCAGCGTAGTTGCTGACGTGCTAGAAGACCCGTACGTGTTACCGGGTGGTGGTGCGCCTGAGGCTGAGATAGCTAAGGAGCTTAGAAAGTACGCACCTAAGGTGGGAGGGCGCGAGCAGTTAGCTATCGAGGCATTTGCGAACGCTGTTGAGGTAATTCCGAGAACTCTAGCCGAGAACTCTGGTCTAGACCCGATAGACATCATGGCAGAACTCAGAGCTGCACATGAGCGCGAGGATGGCTGGAAGTATGGTGTCAACGTCTTCGAGGGTAAGGTCGACGATATGTTAAAGCTAGGTGTCTTAGAACCCCTAGTAGTCAAAGAGCAGGCTCTAAAGTCTGCAACCGAAGCGGCAGCATTAATCCTAAGAATAGACGATATCATAGCGGCTTCAAAGCTGGAGACTAAAGAGGAGGAGAAGGAGAAGGAAGAGGAGAAAGAGTCTACATCAAGCGAATTTGACTAGCACCCATCACTCCCTCTAGATTGTCCTTATCTTTTTGTACCCGTTTTCTTTAGCCCGATGTAACTCCGGTTACTTGCCCTATAGTGGCGTTCCATAGGGCGTCTAAGTCGTCTCTTAGGATCTCTACAATGAACTTGTCAAGCGAGTTCTGACTACTCTCGTACACTTTTTGTAGTGTTCCCATAAAGCCTGAGATCATGCTAAGTATCATTATCAAAGCCATTAAGGCAATTGCAAGCAGTAGTCCTTCTTCAACTAGCTGAGACCCTTTACCCCTCATAGCTCCCCGCCAGGCTCTTTAGTTTTCCAAAAAACAGTGATGTTATATGGAACCAGCCCCTTTCAGCTCAGCTTGAAAGCAGCTGTCTATTTAGCCCCATAAAAGAAATAAGCGGGTCTGCTAGCCAGTATCGCGGTGCCAACCTGGGGGCCGTGGTCTAGCCTGGCTATGATGGGCGGCTCGGGCCCGGCCTGCCGGATTCGCCGGTGGGGGCCACCCAGGTCCCGGGTTCAAATCCCGGCGGCCCCACCAACAGTCATCAGTTGAAGGTGGGGAAAAACCTAATTAGGCAGTTTAATGACCCTTTACTCGCCACCCCGGCGAGGCCGCCGAAGGCGGGCGATGGGCCGGGGAGGCGGTGCCCCGGTGGCCTAGGCTGGTTATGGCGCCGCCTTGGTAAGGCGGAGTCGCGGCGGCCGTAAGGCCCCTGCGCCGTAGGTCCCGGGTTCGAGTCCCGGCCGGGGCTCCAGGCTCATATCCTGTTTATTAGTAGGCATAATAAGGTAGTATCCTGGTGCTAAGAGTTGAAGAAGGCACATGCATTGCTTAGACTGGTGAGAATAGACCACGGGCTGATGGTTGCAGTCGCTACTTATGCTGGTGCAGTCTCGGCGAGCGGTATTAGGGGACTATTGGACGCCGGTGTGGCACTCGCCAGCTTAGCTGGTCTCTTGGTTGAAGCTGGAGTGTTCGCATTCAACGATCTTTTCAATCTTGAAGAAGATAGAGTCAACGCTCCCGATAGGCCGCTGGTCCGCGGCGAGGTTAGCTTGGCAGAAGCGAAGGCCTTAGGGGTGACTACTATAGCTCTAGGTATGATTATCGCAGCGTTTGTAAACGTCTGGGCTTTTACCTTAGTACTGGTGGCAGTAGCTGTATCTATGGCTTACAATGCCAGACTTAAGAAAGTGGGTCCGCTCGGCAATCTTATCGTGGCGTTCGCTACAGCACTACCTTTCATCTACGGCTCTATAGTTGTGGCCAAGCATTGGGCTGCTGTGCCCCTCAGGAGCTGGGCCTTTTTTGCTATGGCTTTCTTAGCGGCATACGGTAGAGAGGTGATTAAGGGCATACGGGACATTGAAGGTGATTTGAGGGCTGGCGTTAAGACTTACGCAGTACTCTACGGTCAGGCTACGGCTGCTAAAGTCGCGGCTGTACCCATCCTATTGGCCGTGGGGCTGAGTTTCCCCGCAGCTCTATGGGTACCGAATTTCCTACCCTACCTCGCAATAGTGCTGGTAGCCGACTTAGCCCTGCTCTACTCTGCCATACTGGTACTAGTGAAGGCTAACGTGCATGCTGCGGAGCGTGCCAGAAAACTGTCGCTCTTAGGCATGGGACTTGGCATAGCCGCTTTCTTAGCGGGCTCGCTTCGATAGGAGCGAACCTTATAAGGCGGCAGTACTGTATGCGCAGGGTGTCACAGCGTTGGCCCGGCGCTGGGAGAGACTGCTAGGTAAGGTTGCGGGCTACATCTCTGACCTTTCTCTACTCGAGAAGATCGCCTACGTGCTTGCACTGCCGATTGCTGGAGGACTTTTCTACGTCATGGTCGAGAAACCGCCCGCTATGGGCGGCTATGGGATGGTATTCCCCTCAACAAGAGGGCAGACGTCTTCCGAGCTTATGCTCTCAGCGCTGGGATACTCGCTCGGAACATTGGGCTTTTATCTAATCTTTACGGCTAAGAAGCACGTACATAACCCAAGGTACGCAACGTTTCAAGTGCTAGCGGGAGCTTTGATGATAGTTCTCTCTGTAATGTACCTGCTGGTAATGTTAGGGATGAAGAGGTAGGGCGCGGCTCTTGAAGGGGACACTGCCGGCCCAAGTCTTCGTGGATAAGCTTTTCTCGCTTCTCGCAGGAGAGCCGGGAATTGGCGTACTCTACGGACCCCAGGGAGCCTATAAGACCTCTCTGGCACTAAACCTCTTAAAGCAAGAAAGTAACAGGTTACCAATTTACATAGCCACCGGCAAACACTTACTAATCGAAGTTCCTCCAGAGATAAAGGTCTTCAAGCTGCGACACATAATCGATGACATAAAGGTCCCGTTTAGACTATGGCATCTATCATGTACTATGGGCAAGTCTCTCATAGTGGTCTATGATAGCTTCATTGCGAACTTTGCAGGCGCTAGGGGTTATTTGTCAAGCAGGGCTATACTTAAATCGCTAGTAGGCTGCCTAGAGATGCTAAGACACCTAGCAAGAAGACGCGATGCTGTAGTGGTGCTTATACTCCCTCGTCACCCTGCCACTGGAGCTCCTCCTCTCTGGCGCCTAATAGGAAGACTCGTTGACCGCGTAGTAGAGATTGAAGTAAGAGATGGAGTAGTATCCGCCGTTCAAAGGTCGGTCTCGCTGGAGCCGCTCACTGCCTGGTTTATACGTGAGGGCGAGCTGAGGGATTACGTTGAGGACCCTTAGCGAGGTACTCGCTGAATACGGCCCTGTATTCGTAGTGGCTCGCGGTAAATCTGCAATAGAAATCTCAAGGAGGGCTCGTAGAGACCGCGTGGCCGTAATTACTGCGTTAGATTCTGAGGAGGTAACTAGGGGGCTTAAGGTGGTTATCAGCGAGGAGTGTAGCGAGCCATACCTTGTCGCCATGTCACTAGCGGTAGCGACTATATACGGACGCCCAGTAGACGTAGTGATATCTGTAGACCCTGGTGAGACAACACACGGGCTTGCGTTGATGGTCGCGGGAGTTCTCGTTGCGACAGAGACTAGGAGAGATCTAGAGGGCATAGTAACTCTCGTTACCGAGCTTACCAAATACCTGCAACCCCAGAGACTAATAGTCAAGGTAGGGGTATCGCCAGCTAGTGCGAGACATGCCTTACGCCTCGCGAAAGCTTTGCTCTCAGCCTGCCCCTCGGTAACTGTCTATTTAGTTGAGGAGGATAGAGCAGGGAGAGTGGTGCTCGGTAGTCTCTTAGAGAAGTGTAGAATTAAGGGTAGACACGAGGTTTCAGCACTAAAAATACTATTAACGCCCCTACGTCACTGTATGAAGCTTGGCGGTAGGTGACGCTTATGCCGCGTTTCCAGCGTCCTAGAGGAACGCGAGACTATATGCCTCAGGAAGCGTGGAAGTTGCGCCTAATTGCGAACAGAATACGGGAGGTCTTCGAGCTATATGGCTACGGGGAGATTATAACTCCAGCGTTTGAACACCTTGATCTCCTCGTGGCTAAGGCTGGAGAAGAGGTTGTCAAACAAATATACAGCTTCAGAGACAAGGCTGGTCGCTTGCTTGGCCTTAGGTTTGAAATGACTACACCCATAGCACGAGTGATAGCGTCAAACCCCATGCTACCTAGACCTGTGAGGCTGTATTACATACAGCCTGTGTGGAGGTACGAGGAGCCCCAGAAGGGACGCTACCGAGAGTTCTGGCAGGCAGGTGTTGAGCTAATAGGGGCCGAGTGCCCCGAGGGGGATGCGGAGGTAGTAGCGCTAACGGTTAGGGCTCTGCAGAAGGCAGGACTGAAAGGCTTCGTGGTTAAGGTGAACGATCGCGAGCTGGTAGAGGGCTTGCTGGAGGAGGCTAACGTTGCTCCCTCCCAGTGGGTCAGTGCGATGCGCACCATAGACAAGCTTGAGAAGCGCGGAGAGAGCTACGTGATTCAGGAGCTTGCTAAGCTTGGTCTAGGAGAGAGTGGGGCTCGCACGCTAATTACACGACTTAATAGCCTAAAAGGCTCCATCGAGGTTCTAAGCCAACTCAGCAGTACGGGGTCCGAGAGGCTAAATAGGGGGGTAAGGAGGCTTGAAGCAATACTTAGCGAGCTAAAGGACGGCTACGGCATCTCCAATGAGGTGGTTATAGACGCTACTATCGTGCGGGGGTTAGACTACTACACGAGCTTTGTCTTCGAAGTCGTAGTGCCGAAGGCAGACGTAGGGTCGGTGGCAGGAGGCGGGAGGTACGACGACTTAATAGCTCTCGTTGGCGGGCCAAAGATCCCAGCTACGGGGATGGCCATAGGTCTTGAAAGGCTAATTCACGCGATAGAGGCCGAGAATGGCGCTATAGGCGACTATCGTGTAGTCGAGGCTGTCGTGATACCTGTAGACCCTGAGCTTAGAGTCTATGCCGCAAGAGTTGCTGAAAGCCTAAGGAGTGCAGGTATTAGGACCATGCTAGAGTTCGGGACGAGGAAGCTAGGTAAGGCACTTGAGAGAGCTGACAAACTAGGCGTACGGGTAGCTGTAATAGTCGGTCGCAGCGACATAGAGGAGGGAGTATGTACGGTCCGAGATATGGAGAAAAGAGTCCAAGAGAGAGTTCTCTTAGACTCTGTAGCTGAGAAAGTACTAAGTATTGTTAAATCAAATCTCAAATCAGATTAGTTCGCTAAATCTCTTCGAAAAACCTGTTCGCTCTTCTACAAACCTCTTAAGCCCCGATATAGTCGTTACGGGTAGCGGATCTACCCCTCTTTCTATAGCAAGGTAGTAGGAGAGCATGTCAGCTTTGAATATTAGCGAGAGCAACTCAGAGAGTCTATCTCTTTTTCTTGCTATGATCTCGAAGTAAGGCACTCCTAGGGAGTTGAGTAGGGTGAGCCAGTACTCGATCCTAACGCTGACGTAGTCAGGCTCCTCGCTTCCTCTCACGAAGACCACTGCGAGGTCGCGCTTCTCGCCGCCCTCCCATCCCATGATCTCGTTATGATTGGCTTCGGGTATTGGCATCCAAAAGGCGTGAGACTTAGCGTTCTCGTTTACTTGGGTCTTTAGTCTGAAACCTACCGAGTAGTAAGGCCTATACGAGTATATGAGCAGCGTCTTATTGGCAAGTGCTTTTGCTATGTTCTTAAGGTTATCACTCTCCATGATTTCACGACGAGCATCTCTCAGGGCAGTGGCCGCCTCTGCCGCAGAGGCCCTCGGGAACTCATGTACACCGCTCTTGTCGAGAGTCCAGAGTAATGCGGCTGTCATGTAAGCGACTGCTGTCCTAGGCGGGCGACCACTAGGCAGGCCGAACACCGGTAGACCATGCTTCTCTGCCAGCTTCATCATGAGCCCGTCTGATGTGACTAAAACTATTGCTGCTCCTCTGTCCCGCGCTATCTTGAGGGCTCTCAATGTCTCCTCCGTGTTACCTGAGTAGCTCACGGCCACTACGAGGCTGTCTCCACGTACCCAGCCTGGCACGGAGAAATCGCGGAACACAGCGTAGGGAACGCTCAGCTCGTCATACAGGTAGTCGTAGACTATGTCGCCAGCTATAGCTGAACCCCCCATGCCTACGACAACAACGCTCTTCGGGGCAGAGTAGGCCCCGCGTGAGGGTAAGTCTACGTTTTCATACTCGACTACTGCGCGCTCCCACTCCTCCGGCATAGAGAGTATAAGCTCTAGCATTCTAGCTGCGCCCGATCTTTCCTCTCCTTCTCTCCTACTCGCCAACATCCTCACCTAGCAGTTTCTTGAAGCGCAGTGCATCCTCGAACATATAGATATTGTTAAACATGACGTAAACTACCTCGCTCTCTTCCTCGTACCTCTCAACCTTCTCCTTAAGTACGGCTAGGTCCTTGTCAGTATACTTGTACCGGTAATTGACCTCCCTACCTCCAAGCCCGTGAAGCCTAAAGTAGCAGACATCGTGAGTCGTAACCGGGTCTCTCCTGAGAATGTCAACAACGTGAACTATGTCGAGTGAATCGCAGAGTCGCTTAACCTCGTCTGGGTGGTTGTGCCACGTCCCCCGAGGCTCCCAGCCGAGGACTAAACCGGCTCTGTCTATGGAAGAGAAGAATGCCTCAACGTTGTCTGCGTTCTCCTTAGAGTAGCCGAAAGAGGGGGGAGTTTGAAACACGCAGACTTTAGTCTCTAGTATTAGGCATAGCTTCTTAACGGCTTGCCAAGCCTCAAAGACTTGATCCGTGGGACGGAAGTAGCCGTACTTGTCCTTCATCTCGGGGGTTACCTCTATTCCGGACCTCCGCCATGTAGGCGAGGAGGGAGGGTGGGTTATCACCTGCCAAGCCTTAACGGTGAACTCAAAGTCTACCGGAGCAGTCTCTCGCCACCGCTTGGCGGTCTCCTCACGGGGCAGCTTGTAGAATGTGTCCTGAAGCTCTATGACGTTGAAGTACTTGTAATACGCTTTTCTACCGCCCTTAGCCGACCATCCACAAGTACCTACGCGTATCAATGTGGTCCCCAGGACTTACGAGTCAGAGCATAGCTTTTACCTATTACGTGGCGTAGTGAAGCTTAAGTTCGCGGGAAGAGAGAAAACTCGGCGGATGAAGAGTCAGAGTTACGCAGAGCTGTGAAGAAAAGGCATTAGGCGGACGCCGCTACCTCGTCATTCTTGTAACCATCAATATGTCGACTTCGCTCACTCCCTCAACGCCCTTAATAATCTCTTCAAGGTCCGAGGTTCCGCCCACCTGGTCCTCGGGCATGAAGACAAGTAGTCTCAGAGCCTCAAGGCCGAAAGCTATAGGCTCCTTCTCATAGCTGACAAGCTGGTACTGGGGAGGAAGCCTAGACTTAATCTTCTCAGCCAGCTCGTCGAGATCTGCTCCAGGCTCAGTGGGCAGGACCTTCAGTACAACGGCAACTTCTGCTGACATGACGTTCACCTGACGCCGCTCCACGTTTTATCCGCTATATAAGCCTGGCGCTAAGGCCCTTCGAAGCCGCAGTTGGGACAGACGTACGTGTTGCCTAGTTTCCTGCACTTAGCGCAGCGCCATATTGTGACCTTGCCGCAGTTAGGGCACTTGAACCGCACCCCTCTCTCGTAGGGCGGTATTGGACGCCCGCAGGAGGTGCACACGGGCATCTTTATCTCCGACGCCATATTTATCACGCGGAGGCTGAGCGACGCTGATGTATTTAAAGCTCGCGAGACTATAGAGGCCTTTACACAGTAACACTTTTTTCTTTACTCAGTGCAAAGGGTATAGGTGGTCGATTTGAGTCGACCTCTAAGCCTTACGAAACGCCAAGAGGAGATTCTTAAGCATCTCCTAAGAAAGGGGCATCCGGTGCTTGTCTTCACTGTAGAGGAAACTCAGGAAAACTTGGCTCGCGAGCTAGGGGTCAGCCGCCAGGCTCTCAGTCTTCACCTCAAGAGACTGAAAGAAAGCGGCTTGGTCAGGACGGGGAGGGGCTTTATAGACGTAACTGAGAAGGCCCTAGAGGCTTTAGGTCTTAGAGCAGCGAGCGCCTTTGTCGTTATTAGGGTGGAGCCTCGTACAAGGCCGCAGGCCTACGAGGAAATAACGAAACTACCAGTAGAAAGAGTGTATAGAGTAGCAGGCGACGTCGACCTGCTCGTTGAAGTCAACCAGGCGGTACTCGACGAATTCCTAAGGAGAATTTCGAAGATAGATGGTGTGAAGGAGACTCGCACTTACGTAGCAATAGAGCGGTTAAAGTGACTAGGTGTAAGGTACTAAGACTAGAGAAGTGAGGTATTCGTTTCTGAGGCATTAGTCCCTATGATTTTTGAGGTTTAGCACGTATCCTAGCTATAAGGCGAAGAACTCGTCTCCTCCGGACTTCTCATGGAGCTGCAAGTACACAAGTGTAACTTTTCTGTTAGACGGAGCACGCGTGGTGGGCCCGCCGGGAGTCGAACCCGGGACCTCCGCCGTGTGAGGGCGGCATCCTAACCGCTAGACCACGGGCCCGTGGTACCGGAAGAAAAATGACTCTGTGTGGCTTATCTTCTTTTCGTCGCTGTGCTAACTCCCGGCTAAATGAGGGTATAACTCATAGAGCTTTCTGATGGATTCCTCGACTTTCTCCCGCGGGTAGTAGTACGGCTTGAGCTTACCGGCTAGGAACTCGTCGTACGCTTTGAGGTCGAGTAGTCCATGCCCGCTGAAGTTGAACAAGATAACTTTCTCCTCTCCTTCCTCTCTCGCCTTTAGGGCTTCGTCTATAGCTGCTTTGACAGCGTGTGCTGTCTCGGGAGCAGGGACGAAGCCTTCGGTCGACGCGAACAACTTGGCGGCCTCGAACACTGAGACTTGGTCGTACGCTACTGACTTGAACTCTCCGTGCTTTACGAGTAGACTGAGAGTGGGAGCGGCTCCGTGGTATCTAAGCCCACCAGCGTGGATTGGTGGCGGGATGAAGTCATGACCGAGCGTGTACATCTTCAGAAGTGGGGTTAGTCTTGCAGTGTCACCGTGGTCGTACGTGTAGACGCCCTTAGTCATTGAGGGGCATGCCGTGGGCTCGACTGCAACGAACTCGACCTTCTTCGGGGCTTTTCCTGCTTTGACCTCGCCGTAAAACGGGTAGGCTAGGCCTGCGAAGTTGCTTCCTCCACCGACGCACCCTATCACTATGTCGGGGTATTCGTCTAGAGCTTTCATCTGCTCTAGAGCCTCGAGGCCGATCACTGTCTGGTGTAAGAGTACATGGTTGAGGACGCTACCCAGAGAGTACTTCGCGTCGTCGTGCGTGGCGGCGTCTTCGATGGCCTCGCTTATAGCTATGCCGAGGCTGCCAGGGTTCGCGGGGTCTCTCTCGAGCACATATCTTCCGGCCTTAGTCCTATCGCTGGGGCTCGGTATGACTTCTGCCCCCCAGAGTTCCATCAGTACTCTGCGGTAGGGCTTTTGCTCATAGCTAACTTTAACCATATAGATCGTAGCTTTGAGACCGAACAGCATGGTGGCGAACGCGAGCGCAGAGCCCCACTGTCCAGCCCCTGTCTCCGTGGTTAGGCGCTCAACCCCCTCCTTTGCGTTATAGTAAGCCTGGGCGACTGCTGTATTAGGCTTATGACTGCCTGGCGGGCTCATAGCTTCAAACTTATAGTATATCCTAGCGGGCGTCTTCAGTGCACGCTCTAGTCTCCGGGCTCTTATAAGAGGAGTAGGTCTCCATATCCTGTATACTTCTCTGACTTCCTCGGGGATAGGTATCCACCGCTCGGGAGCAAACTCTTGCTGTATCAGCTCTTTGGCGAATATCGGGCTTAGATCTTCAGGTTTCAGGGGCTCGCCATTCGGCTTGATCGGCGGAGGCAGGGGCTCGGGAAGGTCGGGAAGTATATTGTACCAGGCCTTCGGCAGCGCCTTTTCTGACAGCAGTACCTTCACTTCGCCTACGCAACAGCGTGTCATAGCGGTTAAACAGGCTTGTCTAAGCGAAAATAAACATTTCTGAACAAAAATGATGAACAATAGGTATTTATATGCTCTTTAGCCTACATATATGTACATTTGACTAATACAGATCTTTTATCTGTGAATAGCGTATTATCGTCGGCATGACGTCACTGGCAAGGGTATGGACAGAAGTAGAGAGAGTCCTCGGGAGGTCGGAGAAGAGACTCCGCGTAGCGCGCACAATATTAGTACATGGCCTACGAGTCACCGATAAGGGCGTCCAGTGCGGCGAGCTAAAAGTCACAATAATGTCCCTAGCCAGAGCGTGCGGCGTAGACAGGAGAACAGTCCTCGAGACGATAAGAGCCATTAGAAGCAGCAAGCGACTAAGAGAAATATTCGAGAACATAGAGCCCGCAGGCCCCTTCCTCTACAAAGTCGCCAGGACACTAGGCTACAGGTGCTTAGTCATAGAAGTCTACAGAGACCAACCCGGAATACTCGCCTCAATCGCCACCGCCCTCGCCAAGCGCAACGTAAACATAGTCCAAGTAGTAGCCGAAGATCCCCACCTCTTCCCCGAAGCCAAACTATACGTCGTAGTGGAGGGCGAAGTCCCCGGAGACGTGATAGAGGACATACTCAAAAACCCCGTAATCAGGAGAGTCACAATCTCCTAAGCCACCCACAGCTAAGCGAGTTATTTACACTCACACTACCCCAGCCAACCATATCAAGAACAGTACTTCTCGAATCACAACACATACCTCCCAGGACCTATTCTATGTTAAGGGTACTGCTTGCAACGCTTCCGGTAGCTGTGGTACGGACACGTGTACTGATTCTGTGACTCTGAGGGAGAATTACTGCAGCGGGAGCTCTGTAGCTAGTACTACTCATGTCGGCAGGACTGACTGTGTAGACTCAGATAACGGGCAGGACTACTTCGCTAGAGGCACTGACACTGACTATAAGGCGCGCACTCCAGAGTGTGCCCCCGAACCTGTAGCCTTCCCACGACGGTACTGGTGACAGCATCCATGCTGCTGTCATTCTGAGGTTTAGTTCTGTTTCTTCTGGTGTTTTCCCGGTGGTATGTGCTCTGCTAGGGGTGCGTAGTTTAGTGGGCTTACTATTGGGACTTCTGCTTCTACTATTTCGCCTGTCCACCTGTCTTGTAGGGGGTATCCTTGCCCTCTTTCTGTTTAGCCAGTAGGCTATCACGTCTTTCGCCATTTGGCAGAACCTTGGCCTTATAGGTAGGTGTAGTGCATGTCTGTTTTCCAATATGACTTGTTGTATGTGAGTAGGTCGTAGAACCACTTGCTGCTGCCGGTTATCTTGCCCTCTGCGTAGTTCATTACTGCTAGCGCATCGGAGACTACGGCTGGGGCCAATGTTTCGAAGTGCGTCTCTGTCTTGTCTGTCAGGTCTACTCCTTCCTTCTTTAGCTGGAGGAGTAGAGCAGCGGTCTCGTACGCCTGGACTGGGTAGCGGCCAGCCAGTACGTGTCGTTCCTTGCCCCCAGTGCTTTGCCCCATAGGGCTGGACTAGCGCGTACTCTATCACTCCCGGGGAGTCAGTAAGAAGGCGGCCATCGAAATGTACGTTCCGTAGGGGTTTCTGTACGCTTTCTTCACTAGTATCGGTGGGCTGGCTCTATGTGGAGGTAACCTAGCGGGGTGCGCATACCTGCGTTTAGGTCCGCCTGTGCTGCTCTGAGTAAGATGTCTGTCAGCGTGCGGTTCACTTCGAGGTCTACGTCTGTCACTCCGAGCTCGTAGAGGTAGCCAGCTACTGTGAGGTTCGACGCGAGCCTGACCAGAGGGTACCTGGTAACGTTGTGCCCCGCTAGAGTCTCGGCGTCAATGTGCCCCTCACTAGTCCACACATGCGTGGCGGAGCACCCGAAGCAGGCCTCATAGCCAAGATGGTCGCGAGGGAGGTCGAGAGGCACGGACTGAGCGGCCTACCCCCACTGTTCAGTAGAGAGCTACAGTGGCTCGTACACTACGCCGGCAAGAAGTGGACAGCAGCGTACAAGTTCGCAGTCAGGGTCACATGCCAGAAGGCCGCAGCCATCGCCAGAAGGCTGGCACGGGCCCACACAGTCGTAGTCAAACTGGAAGACCTACACTCGATACACGGCAAGGCCGTCAGCAACCCCGCCACCAAGAGGTGGTGCTCTACGAGAGACGGCTACTACTGCACGTACGAGAACGCAGCCTGGCTAAGGGAGTTGTGGTACAGCGGACTATGGAAAATAGTAGCCTACGCGTACCCAGTAGAGTTCCTTAAGGGGTTGTTTGACTCGGAAGGATACGTTACTCCAAGAATTAACAGTAAAGAGCAAAGACTACGTGGCGTAGAAGTAGGTCTGGCAGTGGGCAACAGAGAAGTAAAAGACTTTACATCACTCCTACTACGCAAGCTAGGCTTCAACGTCAAAGAGCACTACTTCCCCCCAGAAACTAGAGTAGTAAAAGGAGAAGCAATAACGTTCGGCGAGTACTGGAAGCTGGTGCTTTGCGGCTGGGAGAACTTGCAGCGTTTCTCAGAACTAATAGGTTTCAGAGAGGGAAGGCGTAAGCGGCGCCTAGAACTCCTCCTGAAAATAAGGCACCTACCACCCAGAGAGCGCTATAGAGAGTGGGTCAAGCACTACACGAAAGCCCAAAACGGCCGCTGGGCCGAGCAAGCCCCAAAAC
>CAZPLI010000039.1:0-13805 GCA_964587325.1 uncultured Thermofilaceae archaeon
ACGTGGTGGTCGCGCAGGGCCCTCTTGAGCGAGCCCTCGGTCTGGCCAGCGTAGGGTTCCATACGGCAGCTGTGGGCATGCCTCGTCCCGAAGTAATGTTCAACTACCTTTCTTACGACGACGCTGTCAGGGTGAAAAACGAGGTCACGAGAGCTATAAGCGTGGCTACTCAGCGTGAGGTGCCTGTGGAGACCCCAGAAGCCGAGCTACTCAGAGAAGTTCGAAGGATAAGGGAAATTCTCGAGAAATTGGTGGAAAAGAGCTAAAACGAGCATACACGCCTCGTTAAGGGGGATGACGAGACCCCTCACAGTGAATGGTGAGCGCTTTCGGCGGAGCTGACCCGTGCAAGCATTTTTAGTATAGCGTTTTGTTCTCTTACCGGTGAGTTTTTTGATAAACTCGGTCTATGTGGCTAGGCTTGCCGACTTACTGGCAGAATACTGCGTGTCAGTTAAGGAGGGCGACGAGGTAGTCTATTCCTCAACTTACGAGGCCCTACCTCTAGCCCTAGAGGTTGTGAGAGCCGTGGTGACTAGGGGAGGGTACCCTATAGCCAGAATCACGGACGAGTTGCTAGCGGAAGT
The DNA here is from genome assembly GCA_964587325.1 of uncultured Thermofilaceae archaeon. Taxonomy (GTDB): domain Archaea; phylum Thermoproteota; class Thermoprotei; order Thermofilales; family JAPDKD01; genus CAZFWY01. The sequence goes on from CAZPLI010000039.1 coordinate 588, forward strand.
GTTCTACAAGTACGCTCCTGAGAGCGTATTAAAGTACGTGCCTAAGGTCGAGCGCTTCATAATGGAGAACGCGGACGCTCTAATCAACGTCCTCTCAAGCACTCACACTAAGTACCTAGCCAGCGTAGACCCCGCGAAGATTAAGATCGCGAGTTCAGCGAGGAAGGAGCTGACAGAGATATTCATGAAGAGGAGCGCCGAAGGCTCGCTAAAGTGGGTCGTAGTCGCATACCCCACTAAGGCGCTGGCGCAGGAGGCCGGCATGTCGTTCTCCGAGTATGCCGACTTCGTATTCAAGGCAGAGAAGGTAGACAAGGAGGACCCCGTGTCCGAGTGGAAGAAGCAGGCAGAGTTCCAGGCAAAAGTGGCCGATTTCCTGTCGAAAGTCTCCGAGCTCCACTTCGTGGGCCCAAATATGGACATAAAGTTCCGGGTAGACGGAAGGAAGTGGGTGAACGACGACGGGAAGCACAACATGCCCGGCGGCGAGATCTTTACGGCGCCGATAGAAGACAGCGCTGAGGGCTTCATCGAGTTCACCTACCCGGCCATATGGAGAGGGCGCGAGGTAGAGGGTGTGGTTCTCAGGTTCGAGAAAGGCGTAGTGGTAGAGGCTAAAGCCCGCAGAGGCGAGGAGTTCCTTAAGAAGATGCTTGAGACAGACGAGGGAGCTAAGAGAGTAGGCGAGCTGGCCTTCGGCCTAAACTACAGCGTGACTAAGTTCACGAAGTCCATACTGTTTGACGAGAAGATAGGAGGCACCATACACATAGCGCTTGGAGCGGCCTATCCCGAGTGCGGAGGCAGGAACGTCAGTGCAATTCACTGGGACATGGTCAGGGACATGAAGGACTCTAAGGTGTACGCTGACGGAGACCTAGTGTACGAGAACGGGAAGTTCATTGTGGAGGTGCTCTAGCGGTTCTCGGATACCTCGAGCACTACCGGGCGCCTACCGAGTAGCTCTGCGACGGTGACTACTCGGACGCCTTCGCGTTCGGCACAGGCGTAGACTTCCCTAAGCCTTTCCTTGAAGCGGGGCTCGCGGGGCAAGTGATGGTCGAGCAGCACGAGCTTAGGCCTGGCTTCACGAATAATCCTTTTTATGTTCTCTATGGCTCTGCCCAAGTTTATCAGGTTTAACATGTAGCCGAGCGTGTAAGTCGCTGGCCCGTCGAGCAGCAAGTAGTCAGGCTGCTCGTTTATGATCCACTCGGCGTAGTCCTCTATGATAGGACCGTTTAGGTCGGAGGTATAGAGAAGCTTCTCTCCACCCGTCTCGATGACGAGACCTACGACCCACCCCACTCTACTGAACTCAACGCCATGGAAGAGGGGCTTAGTGAACGATAGCCTAGTGCTGCCGAACGTAAACTTCCGTCCGTCTGCGAATTTGAGCCGTACCTCGCCTGCCTCGATCTCAGGAACTCGCCTGTACTCTCTCCACTTCTCGACCCGCGCCCAGTACCACTCCAGCCCCTTCCTAAGGAGCTCGGCTTTCCTCTCTGCGTAGTCACCGTAGTCCCTACTCATGGCTAGCGGTAGGGACTCGAGAGGATCCGGGTAGTCACCTGCTATAGGGTCTTCTAGTTTCTCCTCAAGTTCTAGGCCAGCGAGTGCGAAGAGCTTAGAGTAGAAGCGCATAGCTCTGCCTCTCTGAGAGTCGTTGATGTACTCGTTTGGAGACTTGGCTATGACTAGCTTACCTCGGTAGAGCTCTGGCTCGAAGTCTGTGAAGTGGTCGTAGTGGTAGTGCGTTATGACCACAATGTCTGCCAATTTAGCAGCCTTCCTCACGGCTTCCCGTCCCCGCCTCTTCCACTCCTGCTTGAGCTCGAGGGGGGCAGGGAAGGAGCCGTGCATTATGGCCACACCGGGGTCTATCAGTATCCTCACGTCGGGGGTCTCCACTAGTGTGCAGAAAGACTTGGCCCCGAGAGAGTCCGCCCAGACGGGCTTTAGCCTAAGTACTCCCATGGCTCCAAGAACTCTTGGTAGCGAGTACTCTTATCGCTCACGTCTCTAATTTACTTGGGGAAAAGCACTTGGCGCTCATAACAACGTCGGTAAAGCTTCCCAAGAGCCTCTTAGACGAGATCGACGCGTTAGCTCGCGCTACTGGTAGGGAGAGGTCTGAGGTCGTCCGCGAAGCTCTACGTCTAGGGCTTAGAGAGCTGAAAGTGCTCCTCGCAATAGACCTCTATACAAGAGGCCTAGTCTCACTAGGTAGAGCGGCCGAAATAGCCGGGCTCTCACTATGGGAGCTAGTGGAGGAGCTTAGGAAGCGCGGCCTAGCGCTGCGGTACGGCAAGGAGAGGTTCGTCGAGGAGTTACGCGACTTAGGGGTGGCAGACTATTGATCGTCACATGCCCCACGTCTCTCCTGTGGCTCGCCGCTTCCGGAGCCCTATACCTCCTGAAGGAGCTATACGGCACTGTGGGGATCCCAGAGGCTGTATATGAGGAGGCAGTTCGAAGGGGTCCCCCTTGGGCTAAAGAGCGCATTGGGAGGGCCGAGAAAGAGGGCTGGTTAAGGGTCTGGCAGTGCCCCCTTCAGTCTATCCCAAGAGTTAAGCACGTGGAAAACGCTCTAGGCATAGGGCTGGGGAAAGCTGAAAGGTGCAGTGTCGCGCTCGCGCTCGATGTTGAGACAGCCTTGCTATTGACAGACGACCAGCTAGTGTCCGTAGTGGCCAGAGTGTTGAACCTAAGAGTGAGGGGGTCCGCCTACGTGATACTACGCGCCCTTAAGACAGGTCTCATAGGACCCGAAGAAGTAGTAACGTTCTTCGAAAGGGCCCTAGACGCAGGCCTGCCCCTCCCTCAGCACGTTGTTGCGGGAATTTGCGTATCGGCTTTGAGAGCTGGCACTAGAGGACCCTAGTCCTCTCACTCTGGTACTAGCATGGCAGCAGCTCCGGGGCTTGTACCTTCTACGAGTTCTCTCAGGGCTTCTATGGCTGATAGGACGGCAAGGTAGCTAGTCTTGGGGTTAGAGGGGCTTGGCACGTTCTCGACGCGTATGTAGAGTTTAGACGCCTTAGACGTTACTTCTATTTCGTGAACGTTCCTGTCAACGTTAGGGTCGGCAACTATTTCGACTGTTGCCTCTTTACCGCAAGCCAACGTGAGCGCTGCTGCTACGTTTATGTTCGCAGGGAACTCCCTTACTGCATCCCGTGCTTTCCCCCTAAACAGCACGACAGGTTCCTTTAGGGAGGAGAGGTCTATGCCTCTACGCTTCACGTAGTCCGCGGAGGCGAGGGCTCTAGGGGGTTTCTTAGTTCTCAGCACGACTTCGTCCACACCTACGAGCCTCAGCGCTCGCATAGCGTCTAAGCCTGCTATCGCTCCACTAGGTACGAACACTCTCCCCTTGTACTCCTTAGTCAATCTCCTGATCTCGTTTAGTAGCCCACTGTCAAGCAGCGCGCCGACACTCATAACCAGAAAGTCGGCGCCGGCTTTCAGTACTGTTGGCGCGTATTCCCTAACAGCCTCTTGACTTGCGGCCTCGACTACTATATCAGGCTTGCAGTCCAATAACTCGGCTATGGAACTCACGACTTTTGGTCTCTGACTCTTCAGCTCGCTCACTAGCTTCAAGCACTTCTCGGCACATATGTCGTAGAGCGCTACGAGTTCCGCCTTAACAAGCCCTCTGTCTATGGCCCTAGCGAGCTCCGACCCTATGTTACCGCAGCCCACGATTGCTACTTTCCTAATTCCTTACCACCTCCATGCTTAGGTCGACTCTCGCCGGGCGTAAGGTTATCGCGCTCGTGCTTATCACGTCTACGCCGGTGGCGGCGTAGTCCTCGACGTTATCGAGAGTTATGCCTCCACTAGCCTCAACGATCACTCTATCGCGCAGTCCGAGCTCTTTCAGCTTCTCAATGCATAGCCTAACCTCCTCTACGCCCATGTTGTCTAGCATCACTACGTCGGCGCCTGCTCGGACAGCCTCCACAGCGTCTTCAACGCTCGTAACCTCAACCTCTACCTTGTGAGCAAAAGAGGCCTTTCTTTTCGCCAGTTTAACGGCTTCGGCCACGCTGCTCACCAGTGCAATGTGGTTGTCCTTGATCAGGATGGCGTCACTTAGTGACAGTCTGTGCGTGTCGCCCCCGCCGATGGCGACTGCACGCTTAGTGAGGGCTCGGAGTCCAGGTAGGGTCTTCCTGGTGGCCGCAACTCTAACGCGTGGGTTGACTTTTCGCGCTTTTTCGACAAAAGCTCTAGTTATTGTGGCTACTCCCGAGAGGTACATGAGCAGGTTAAGAAGCGTGCGCTCTACAACCAAGAGCGTGCGGGCTTCACCCTCCATTTCGGCCACAATAGTACCAGGAGACAGCTGCGTCCCACTAGCTAAGTACTCCTTCACTTTTACGCCCAATGGCTCAAGTACAGAGAATACGTCCTCGGTACACGCAATGATGCCGCTGCTCTTGGCGATCACTACAGCTTTTACTCTAAGCCCCCGCGGGATAAGAGCCTCAGTGGTAACGTCCCAGAAGGGAGCGTCCTCCTCCAACCAGTCGAGAAACCTTCTCAATAGAACCTCTCTCAGCATCTTGCTCACACCATACTGAAGGATACCTCTAGGATCTCCCGCACTCTCCTAGCGATCTTAGGATCTACCTCGACTCGAGGCTTCATGGACTCGAGGCTCTGCCTAATGTTCAACAGAGTGATCTTCTTCATGTCCACGCACACCGCTAGAGGATTAGCTGGGTATACCTTCTTATCGGGGTACATTCGCTTGGCCCTATACACTAGTCCCTCCTCTGTCCCTATGATGAACTCCTCGCCCTCTAGCCCGCCTACGGCTTTAAGCATCTGACTAGTACTTCCCACGAAGTCTGCCATTCTCCTGACGTCAGGGGGGACCTCAGGGTGTACTAGGAGCTTAGCGCCCGGCCACTTTCTTACCGCTCTCTCAACGTAGTACTTGCACAGTAGGAACTTATGCACCGGGCAGTGACCGCCACGGGGGACAGGGACAACGTGCTTACCTGTGACTTCCGAGACGTAACACGCCAAGTTCTCGTCAGGGCCGAAGAGCACAGTATCTTCTTCAAGCTTAGAGATGAGCTTAGCAGCTGAGGCGCTAGTGGCTACATAGTCAGCCTCGGCCTTGAGTTCTGTAGGAGAGTTTACGTAGAGTACAAGCGGAGCGCCTGGGTACTTCTCCCTACTTCGTTTCATGTCTTCTCGGGTAAGCATGTCAGCTAGAGGGCACCTAGCAGTAGGCTCGGGGTGCAGGACTATCTTGTCAGGATTAAGCACAGCAGCCATCTCGGCCATGAACGAGACTCCTGCGAAGACTATGACGTCGGCGTCTGTCTCCGTAGCGGCTCGTGCGAGTCCTAGGCTGTCCCCCAAGAAGTCGGCAACGTCTTGCACTTCGGGTAACTGGTAATTGTGTGCGAGTATCACCGCGTTCCTCTTCCTCTTGAGCTCCTCTATCTCCTTCTTCAAGCCTTCGACGAACTCAGACTCGCTCATCACTACTTGGAAGGATGCGGGGGGGATAAAGGCTTATGCTAGTGGCATGCCTACTTGAGGACCTTGGTAGCACACGTCTCTCTAGCTCGTAAGAGCTCCTCTGCTGCTCCCAGTATGCTCTCTAAGTTCTCGAGACGCACTACGAGGTCGGAAGGGAACGCCGACGGGCCCTGGTATGCTCCGGCTAGGGAGGCTGCCATCGACGCCACACTGTCCGTGTCCCCGCCTAAAGAGATCGCATTGAGCACAGTCCCCAGAGGGCTGCCGTGCGCGCGTACATAGCAGTATATGGCTGTGACCACAGACTTGTGAGCCCTGGAGTCGCTCCCTAGTAGTTCTCTCACTTTAGGTGGTGAGGCTTCCAGCAGTTCGTGCACCATGCTCAATCGTTTACCGTACTCACTGCTCCACTCCCGCAGTCTTAAGAGCTCGCTCACTAGGTCGTCCGGCTCCACGCCGGAGATCGTTAGGTACTGTGCAAGTGCTATCAGGACGGCGCCTTCTCGGCCAAGAGAGTGGTAGTGTGTAATCATGGCCTGGTAGTCAGCAGCCCGTGCAACGCTTTCCTCGTCGTCGAAAAACGCGGCCACAGGCGCTACTCTAATGGCTGCTCCATTGCCGTAGCTGTTCACCCTCCTGCTGGCTTCCTCCCAGTGCTCCCCTCTCCTTATAGCCGATAGGACTTTAGTCGTCGTTATCCCGTACCCCCGGAATGACCCTAAGCTAGCTTTTGCTGCTAAGTCGCTGGCTAGTCTGTCTCTCACCACACCGCAGTTTGAGGCTAGGTGGTGGGCGAGTATAAGTGTCATCTCTGTGTCGTCGCTGTAGCATGCGGCCCCACAGACGTCTATTGTCCTAAGCGCTGTAGCGTCGGCAACCCAGTCATCCATCGGCGGAGGCCAGTCAGGCTCCCAGCCGAAGGCGTAAGCGTCCCCAAAGGCTACTCCTAACAGAAGTCCCTTGATTCTCTCTGAGTCCTTCAATACTGTCACCGGCCAGCTCTCTACCAGCCTTTCTCTCGCACGAACTCCACTAGTAGCTTGGCTGCCTGCTCTGCGTCTCGTACGCTAGCGACTTCTGACGGTGTATGCATGTACCTTAAAGGCAGGCTTACGAGTCCAGCTCTAACGCCCCCCTTGACCAAGCGGACAGCGTCTATGTCCGTTCCAGTTCTCCCGCCCTCAGCCTCAAGCTGGTAGTCGACTCTGGCTGCCTTAGCTGCCTTGAGCAGCGCTTCACTTACTTTCTTGTCTAGTGCTGCGCCCAGAGATATGACAGGTCCCCTACCTAGCTTGGCTGGCGCGTCTTTTTCCGCTAAGACGGGAGTGTCTCCAGCGTGTGTCACGTCGACGGCCACGGCCACTTCGGGACCCACTTTAAAGGCCGCAGTTCTAGCCCCCTCGAGCCCTATCTCCTCTCTAGCCGAGAACGCTAAGTAGAGGTCGACCTCTAGCTTTTCCTCGGCCAGCTCGTCTGCGACTAGCATTAACGTGAGGCACCCTATCCTGTCATCTAGGGCTTTTGAGGCTACTAGCGAGGAGCCCAACCTCGAGAATACGGGCTTAAAGCTTATAGGGTCGCCTATTCTCACCTTCTCTTTCACTTCTTTTGGCTCTAGGCCTAGGTCAACGAATACGCTTTCGAGATCTGGTGCCTTTTTCCTCTCGTCGTCTTTCATCCTGTGTATAGGCTTCTCGCCCACGACACCCTCTAGGGGGCCTTCTTTAGTCCACACGATGAGCCTAGCCCCGGGTAGCGTGCGCGGGTTAACTCCACCAACGCTAGTCACGTAGAGGTACCCCTTATCGTCGATATACCGCACAACCATCCCTATCTCGTCCATGTGAGCCACTAGCATTACCTTCGGCCCTTCGCTGGGCTTTCTCGCGATAAGAGACCCCAAGCCGTCTGTGAACGTTTCAAAGCCTCGCTCTCTAAGAAAGCTGTCTATGTAGGCCCTAACGTCGTCCTCAAAGCCTGACACGCCCATGCGAGACGTAAGCTCCTTGAGTAGAGTGAGAGAGTCGCCTGCCATATGGCACACCACCTAGCTCTCCTCCTGCTAGCTAAAAAGGTCTCTGGGGCTCTTACCGAGAAGTATTAGCAGGGCTAACACTACGTCCTTAGAGCCTATTAGAGCTACGAAGAGAAAGAGGGCGCTTACTAGTGTTCCAGCAGCGAGTACTGCTAGAACGAAGCCTACTACTACAGGTGAGACGAGCAGTAAAAGCCATTCTCGGCTCGACAGCGGGGCGTCAAGCGGCTTAACGTAGACGCATGCATCACGCTTACTAAACACTATCCTCGGCTTTCCTCCTAGTGCTACGACTACTGCCGAGTGAATCGCTTCATGGAGCGGAAGGGACAGTAGGGCGCATAGAGCAAGTGAGAGAGTGTCACCCCACTTCAGCACAGTCGGCACGATGAGCAGCGAGAGTGGATAGAATAAGAGACATGCAAGAAGAGTAGTACTCGCCTCGTGGACTCTCCTTTGATTCACGTGATAGTCTTATAAAAGCAGCCTTATAAGGCATAACTCCAGCTAAGATCTCACGGTTACTGCCATGCTCTTTGTCAGGGTATGGTTAATCTCAATAACAATACTTAATAGTCACCTGGAGTACGTATTTAATAGGTGACATGAGTGAGTAAGTGCAGTTTTGTAGTAAGTATGAATTGCCTTCTCATACCGGGCTTTAAGTGCTATCGCGCACTATTACGTGGTAGAAACTTATTCTGTTAATGTTCCTTAAGAGAGGGTGAGGATGCGGCTTAGGCCCGTCGATTGGCGGGTAATCACGTATATTCCCAGTTCTCTGACTTTACGAGAGTTATCGAGGAGATCAGGGGTCCCCCTAGCTACGGCCCATAGAATATATCATAAGCTTAGAGAGAGACTGGGGCTAAGAGTTGGTTTTCACGTGAACTATGAGGCTATACACCTCCTACCAGTTACTGCACTTATCCCGTTACACGAAGTGGGGACTAATGCAGTCCTGCCACCGTATACTACTAGGTGCAGGGTAGGAGTAGCAGACGACGTATACCTCGTAGTTGAGGCCAAAGTACCACCTGAGTATTTCCAGAAGTATGTATCGCTACTGCCCGCGAAACCTGAGGTCCTAGTCAGAGGTTACGAAGCTGAGGCCTGGAGACCCGATGTAGGCCTAACACTGTTTCAAGACGGGGAGCTAAAACCTAAGCGCGTAAGCGATATGGACCTGGAGCTGGCTCTGAAGGACCCTGTTAGGCCTTGGGGGACGGGCCTCGCGCCCGATGCGATAGACCTTGCAATATTAAATTATAAGGTTGAGTACGCGTTTAAGCCCTTGAAGGAGATTCTGAGAGAAGCCTCACGTGCCAACAAGAAGTTCTCGAACGTGTCACTGCAGTTGGCGAGCTACCACTATAGGAGGCACGTTCTCTCTTACTGGCGCTACAACTGGGTCAAGTTCCGTATTGAACCTTCTCCTCCTCCAAGCTTCGCCTTCTACGTAGAGGGAAGCGAAGCGTATGCCTTAGCACGGCTCGCTGTAAACGCTCCCGGGATAGACTTCACGATAATTGATACCCGCTCTGCCTTTGTGTGGGGCCGGCCTAGTCCAGAGACGCTCAAGCTTGTCTACGAGCTACTGCTGACTCTAAGTGTTGAGATGCCTCGCGGTCCCCTATACCTGCTCGATCCCCCGCCCCTTACGCTTGAAGGGTTAATCCCGCTCTGGGACTATGCTGAGAATAGGCGCTGGATATGGCCCGAGGACAAGAAGATTAGGCTAAAAGTAGCCCCAGCGAAACAGTCCACGCTCGCACGCTACTTGAAGCAGCTAAGCCGAGCATAATACGGCTCTAGAAGAACTGGCTAAGTAGCTAGGTCCCCTAGAGGCTACAGGCAGATAGCACCCTAGGTCCTCTGCTATCCTATCCTTAAGGCGCCTTTAGCATGTAGCAAGCCTTGAAGAGTGTCAGGGCATGCGTAGACGCAGTATTTAGCAGCGCCTTAAACAGTCGGTGACTAAGCCACGGATCCTCGTTGCTCAACTAAGGCCTTCACGATTCGGACTGCTTTCTCTACAGCGTCCACAGCATCTTTCCCGAATACGTAGGCTACAGGCTCTACTCCGTAGCCACCCGGGTCGATTAGCACGTCAGGGACCCTTCTTGCGGTCTCTAGTGCTCTGAAGAGAGGGTCTATTAGTCCCTCTCCCCGCCTCTTCGCAATCACGTAGCTTAGTCCTAGGGCTTTTAAGGTGTCTACGATGTTGCTTGCGGCCTTTATACACGTAATGCCCCGCACGCTAGGGTCGGTCTTCAAGGCCTTCAATAGAAGGCTTGCAAGATGGCGTGACGCTCCGAATTCAGGCGGGCTATACGCTACGAGTTTCCCCTTAACTGCGGTCAGTCTTCCCGGAAAAGCTGCAACATCTGCCAAGGTTTCAGCGCCACTAACAGCCATAGCTATGTTTGTTCTTACTTCAGGCATTAGCAGCACTAGGGGATCTGCTCTCTTTAAGGCTTCCTCAAGCCTAAGCAGGACCTCTAGTCTCTCCGAGGACACCCTACGAGGTATGAAGTGCGTGCAGATGTCACACTTCCCTAGACTCGGCACCATACGCACGTGAAGCCTGCAGAGAGGCCCCGAGAGCCTCAGAACTTGACACAGCTCACATGCCACCTCTATCAGGCCTTTAGGAGAGTCGGCGTACCTAACGGCCCTCCTAGCGGCCTTCTCGAGTACTTCCTCGAACTCGTCGTCAATGCCTACTAGCCTGCGGTACTTAGACGCGGCAGTCACTGAGACTCCAAGGGCTCTAGCCGCGCTCGCTAGGCTCCACCCTTTCTCCTCCACGAGTATCTTGATTACGTGTGCTCTCAGTCTGGGGAGCAGGTCTCTTACTACGAGTTCGCAGGGAGGCCTCAAAGCTAGCGCCCCTCTATACTACGCACTCGGGGCGAAATTAATTTATCAACATGTTTTAAACATGTAGAGGAGGTGGGGGGATGAAACTCGGCCTTAGAGGCAAAATAGTACTGGCAGCGCTCGTCGTAGTACTAACGGTAGTAGCATACCACATTTACATCACCAGGTTTGCCGTGCAAGCAAAGAAGACTCTAGTGATCTACACCTACGAGTCCCTCCTCAGGTGGGGAAAGGACCCTGACGCAGTATGGGACAAAGTGTTCTACGAGTTCGGTAGGCGGTACGGTTGCAACGTCACAGTAGTCACGTTCAGCGACGCTGGTACTATGCTTAGGGCGCTGATAGAGGAGCGTGATAACCCCCGAGCCGACGTGGTGATTGGGCTCGACAACATCCTCGTGGTTCAGGCTAAGAAGTGGGGAGTACTCGAGCCCTACACTCCGCCTAACATAGGCGACCTGAGGCCGGAGCTCGTTGAGGCGCTGGACCCCGAGCACTACATCGTACCCTACGACTACGGACTGATAGCCTTCGTTTACGACAGCGAGCGGGTCGACCCCTCGCTCATGAAGACCCTAACCTTCGAGTCCTTCTACGACCCCTCCCTAGCGTCACTCCTCATAATAGAGGACCCGACGACTAGCAGTACGGGCACGGCTTTCCTGCTGTGGCAGATAGCCTACTACGAGAAGGTCCTAGGCAAAGACTGGCGCGAGTGGTGGAGGAAGGTCGCTCCCTACGCGAAGGTAGTACCCTCATGGGGAGAGGCTTACGATATCTTCCTTAACGAGGCTGCGGGCAAGCCCATCGTCGTGAGCTACGGCACTGACCCTGCCTACTCCCTCTACTTCTACAATTCGACTAGGTACGCGGCTGCACTAGTGTACAGAGACGGTAAGGCATACGCGTGGCTACAGATAGAAGGCATAGGGCTGGTAAAGGGCTGCAAGAACCCTGAATTAGCTAAAAAGTTCATTGAGTGGTTCCTAAGCCCCCAGGTCCAGGAGCTGATACCGCTTAACCAGTGGATGTACCCCGCTAACCGTAAGGTCAAGTTGCCGGAGGTCTACAAGGTGGCTATAGACCCCTACACCGTCGAGCTACTCAATAAGTACTTAACTCCCGAGGAGGTCTCCGCTAACCTTGAGAGGTGGCTAGAGGAGTGGAGAGAGGCCGTGGCTGGCTAGTACTACCTCTCTTGCTTTTTCTTGTAGCTTTCCTACTCTTTCCCGTTTCTAGAGTTCTTGTTGATGCTTTCAGCGGTCCCTACGGCGTTATAGGGTTCATCAGAGCCGTAACTAAAAGCTACTCAGTGAGGGCCTTCAAGTTCTCCCTATACCAGGCCCTGCTAAGCACTGCTCTGTCAGTCGCCCTGGGATACCCGGCTGGCTACATAGTCGCACGCTACGATTTTCCGGGACGCAGAGTCTTTCGCTCTTTGTCCCTCGTCCCCTTCGCGGCACCCTCAATAGTGGTCGCTGTAGGCTTCTCCGTGCTATTCGGGCACAGGAGCCCTCTAGTGCGATTACTCCCTCCGCTCCGCATGCTAGGAGAGGGGCTTACCGGGATACTTGCGGCTCACGCCTTCTACAACATACCATTAGTTCTCCACGTAGTCTCCTCCTCTCTTGAGAGAATAGACCCAGAGATTGAAGAGGCTTCGATAGTGTTGGGTGACTCGAGCCTCCGCCGCTTCCTAAGGATAGAGCTTCCTCAGACACTTCACGCCCTAGCCGCAGCTTCGCTGCTCACGTTCCTATACTGCTTTACGAGCTTCGCTGTGCCTATGGTAATAGGCGGTATGGCCTACAGGACAGTCGAGATAGAAATATACTCTAACTATAAGGTCTATATCAACTACCAGGCTGCCGCCTCGCTCGCAATAGCCCAGCTAGTGGCGCTGACAGGTGTGACAGCACTGTACGCCCGGCTGGCAATAGAGAGAGGAGCACTCATAGAGCCCGGCTATGGCGAGAGAGCCCTTGTTAGAAAGGCTCGCGGCTTGGTCGGAGCGGTAGTGCTCCTATACGTGGCCTGTCTAGCTCTGTTCTTTGCCTCTCCTCTCCTTGCCCTCTCAGCTACCGCGTTCACTAACCCCTACACGGGAAGCTTTAGCTTAGAAGCTGTCACTAGACTAGTTTCTCCATTCCCAGACCCGGCACTAGGAGTACCCTTATTCCTCGCAATACTCAACTCCCTCTTCTACTCGACACTCGCTGCCCTCATAGCACTATGCATCTCCGCAATGGCTGTGGTCTCTAAAGTCTCCCGGTGGGTGAAGGTCACTCTCGCCACAGCGCCTCTCGCAGTCTCGCCCGCAGTGCTCGCCCTAGGGCTCCACAGGGTCTACGCTAGGGCGTGGCCTTTCGAGAATGCAGAGTGGTTTCTCATAGTGACTTCCTACGCGGTAATGGCCGTACCACTTACTGTTAGCGTTCTGGATGTAGGGCTAGCCAGAGTCGCTCCTGAGCTCATAGAGGCTGCTTACACTCTGGGCGACGACTGGCTGGGGGCGCTGATCAAGGTGGGCCTGCCCCTTGCGAGCTCGGCTCTTGCTTCGGCGCTAGCTCTCTCGCTCTCTGTGGGCCTAGGCGAGTTCACAGCGACTCTATTGCTCACAAGACCCGAGTACACTACAATGACTGTGGCTGTATACAAGCTCCTTGGGGCGAGGCGCTTTCAAGATGCTTCTCTAATGTCTGTACTGCTAATGTGTTGCGAATCCCTAGCCTTCCTATGCTCGCAGAGGTGGGGTGAGAGGCTTGAGCGTCGAGGTTAAGGGTGTCTGGAAG
>CAZPLI010000040.1:0-13469 GCA_964587325.1 uncultured Thermofilaceae archaeon
CGCTGCCGCCCATGAACGTGAAGTCTTGGAGGTATACTGCAACCTTCCTGCCGCTTATCTCTCCGAAGCCTGTTATGACACCGTCGCCATACGCTACTCTCTTATCCATCCCGAAGCCTGTTGCTCTGTGAGTAACGAAGCGTCCTAGGTGCACGAAGCTACCGGGATCAACAAGCCTCTCGAGCCTCTCCCACGCTGTCAGTTTACCCGCTTCGTGTTGCTTCTTTATTCGCTCGGGGCCCCCGCCAAGAGACGCCAGTCTCCTCTTCTCTAGCAACTCAGCTATCTTATTACTCATGAGCACCACCAGTTTAGGCTATGACTTCTTCGACCCACACGTCTACGAGCCTGCCGTTTACCCTGACCCTGACCAACTTAGCTCCGCGTCTAGCGGCCTCGCACGCCAGCCTAATATGACGCTTCATTTTCTCTAGAAGCGTGAGGAGCTCGCTAAGCCCCTTGCGCAGCCTTGCCTCGTGTATAAATGAGGAAGGCACGTAGCGGGCTTTCAGGTCCTTAAGGTCCCCTTTACCATTAAGCCGCTCAGCCTCTAGCTCAGCGTAGGCACGCACTTTCCTCTTGCCGGGACCCATGCCTCTTAGTCCCTTGAAAGCTACGTACACAGGGCTACCCTTCACTCTCACAGTATAGCCTGCGGGAACGGGAAAAGCCCTCCACAGCCTGACCCTCATGCCTGTGCCGTTGCTAAACAGCTCCACTGAGCCTTTGCCCGATGCTGCAGCTATAGAGTCGGCAGCCACCTCGAACTCCGCAGTACCGAACACCTCAAATACCGGCGCATGCTCACTATTGTCCAAGAGCACGTTAGCTGCGGCATAAGCGAAGGGATCAGCAGCGAGTTCAACGCCCTGCGGACTCCCTCCCTCAACTATGAACACCTTGTCTCCTCTGACAAGCCTTACGAGGCACTTGTTATCTACGTCATTTGTACGTCGGACAATCGTCGTTTGCATAAGTCTCTAGCCCCTTACCGGCCCTCTGTGGTATTTAAATATTGCCGCAGTACTACGCCAATATCTCACCACATCTCCACCTACTACTTGGGATTAAAGCCAAGAAAGCGAAGTACGCTGAACTTGTCTCTTGCAACGAGTTCGAAAGAGCCCTTCAAGGCATCAAGAGTCTTAGCGATTAGCAAGAACTCGTCTCAAATATCATGCTTCCATTAGGCATCTCTCATAGCGCAAGGAACTTTTATTGCAACCCTGGCGAGGAGGTAGGTAGGGGATGAAGAGGGTTTCTGGTGCCGAATTGTGAGGACAGCTTGATTGGCAGACCCTCGGCAAGTAACGCTCTTAAGCATTACATGGCTACTGGTCGTGATAGGATGAGCGAAGACAGAGACTGGGGCTGGGTCTGGGGACTATTGTTACTGTTAGGCCTAGCTTTGCTAGCCGTAATCTCTCTACTGTTCTCTAGAAGAAGGGAAGAAGAGAGCTACGAAATGCTGCTTAGCGAAAGGGATAGGGCGCTAGAGGAGCTACGTAGGCTCTCAGCGCTCAGAGCAGAAGGTAAATTGAGTGAGGAGGAGTACGCTAGCAGGAGGAAAGTCCTCCTGAAAGAAGTCGAAAGGATAGAGAGAAAGCTAGAGGAATGCGAAAAGAGAAACTAGCTACTGTCCTCAAACAGAAAACCGAGTAGTTCGTCGACCTTCTCGTGGTTAAGGCGTTCATACTTTTCCGTTGAGCCTACGTCGTACCAGAACGCGTCAGTAAGGTAGGCGGCTACTACCTCGCCTCGCTCTATCAATAGGGGAATGAGGTCACCCATTATGTCGGCTACTCCCTTCTTGTCTAGGATCTCTCTGACCAAAGGGAGCCTATCTCCCTCGAGGGCCAGTATGCCTATAGTTACCGGTCGGCCGAGCGGTGGCTTCTCGCGCAATTCAACTACTACATCTCCCTCGACTTCAGCCACACCAACATCTACGTGATACTTAGTTGATAGAGCTAGAGTGGCTGCTGCCTTCTGCTTTCTGTGGAACACTAGAAGCTCGCTAATGTCTATGTTGGAGAGAATGTCACCGTAGTATATCAAGAGAGTCTCAGAAGTCGACACATAGCCCTTGACTAAGGCGTTATAGAGCGCGCCCGCATTCCCCTTGAATCGAGGGTCGTCTCTCAGACACTTTATCCTCACGCCGAACCTAGACCCGTCGCCGAAGTAGTTCTCTATCTGCTCAGCCTTGTAGTCAACAAGCATGACTATGTCCCTAATACCATGGTGCCTGAGGAGGCGGACCACGTACTCTAGGAGCGGCTTCTGCTTTGTCCCGACAGGAATCATCGTCTTTTGAAAGTAGAAAGTCAGAGGCCGAAGCCTCTTACCCTGCCCACCGCAGAGGATTACACCTTTTACGTTGCGCAAGCTACCACGCTCCTCTGACTATAAGCCTAAAACGGCTGCTAACAAGAGTTACGGGTAAGAGAATAATTGAAAAAAGCCTACCACTTCCTCGAGAACACCTTAGAGCCTGGGAACACAGCGTCTCCACCTAGATACTCCTCGATCCTTAGGAGCTCGTTGTACTTGGCAGTCCTCTCTCCTCTCGCGGGGGCTCCCGTCTTTATCTGACCAGCGTTGAGAGCCACCGCTAAGTGAGCTATTGTGGCGTCCTCCGTCTCGCCGCTTCTGTGGCTGACTATTACGTTGTAGCCGTTCCTCATCGCTTTGAACGCAGCCTCTAAGGCCTCAGTCAGAGTACCTATCTGGTTGACCTTTAGAAGCAAGGCGTTCGCAGCCCCTATCTCTATACCCTTGCTGAGCCTCTGCGGGTTCGTGACGAAGAGGTCGTCGCCGACTATTTGTATCCCCTTTAGCCTTTCGACCGCCAGCTTGAAGCCCTCGAAGTCCTCCTCGTGGAGCGGGTCTTCTATGGAGACTATGGGGTACTCCTCGACCAGTGCGGCGTAGTAGTCCAGCAGCTCGTCTCTGCTCAGCTTTTTGCCGTCGACCTCGTACGTGCCAGTAGCGGAGTCGTAGAACTCGGTGGCAGCAGCGTCTAGAGCTAGGACTACGTCGCTCCCAGGCTCGTAACCAGCTGCCTTAATTGCCTCTATCAAAGCGTTGAGAGCCTCGCGGCTCTCCTTCATGGGAGGCGCGAAGCCTCCCTCGTCGCCAACGTTTATGGCCCCCTTACCGTACTTGACCTTTAAGTGCTCTTTCAGCTTGTAGTATACCTCACAGCCTATTCTTAGGGCCTCGGCGAAGGAGTCGGCGCCCACAGGGACTATCATAAACTCCTGTATACGTAGCTCGTTGCCTGCGTGCTTGCCTCCGTTAATCACGTTCATGAGAGGTACGGGCAAGACTCGCGCGATAGCGCCACCAAGGTACTGGAAGAGCGGCATGCCATACGTACTGGCCGCAGCCTTAGCAACTGCCAAAGAGACTGCAAGTATGGCATTGGCTCCCAGCTTGCTCTTATTTGGTGTTCCGTCAAGCTCGATCATTTTCCTATCAATTTCACCCTGCTCTCTCGAGTCCATTCCAACTATCTCCCGCGCTATCACATTGTTTATGTTGTTAACTGCTTTCGCCACGCCTTTACCGCCAAACTCCTTCCCTCCGTCCCTCAGTTCGAGTGCTTCGTGCCTACCCTTAGAGGCACCCGCAGGGACCGCTGCACAGCCATAGCCCCCGCCGGCCGTAACAACTTCTGCTTCTACGGTCGGGTTGCCGCGCGAGTCTAGTATCCAGCGCCCTCTTACAGCTACTATTAGGAAATCCTCAGCGTAAACCTGCATCCGGCCCACCGTCTTCCTAAGAAAGCACATGCTTATAACGGCGCCGTTACTGGCTGACCGTAGCCCCGCATATGACTACTGTCAGCACCGTTGCCAGTAAGGCTCCTGCAACAAGTTGAGAGACTGTGTGTGCCTTAAGTCGATACCTTGCCCAAGCCACGGGTATTAGTAGCAGGTACAAGTAGGCCTTCTCGAGCCCAACTAGATACACGAGAGCCGTAGTGGGGCCAGCTATGCCTGCCGTGTGAACGCTGATCTTCCACTTGAGTGTAATTAACGCCATTACAGCAGCTATGGCCATATACGACGCATAAAAAGGAAAGTAAATCCAGAGCCCCTTATCGACTATATAGACGAGCCCTACGACATAGGAGAGCAAAGTGAGAATGTAATACTTCCATCGTTTCTTCCTCTCTGTCACAAAGATGTCTATCTTGCCGCGCGCGGTGTCGATAAGTATCGGCAGCAACGGCAGTATAGTCTGCGTGAGCAGTAGCACTAGTAGGGCTTCGTGACCACCCGCCCTGTAATGAACCCAAAGGACATACGCTATGAAGCCTCCGTAGAGCTGCGGGGCTAGTATTAGTGACACTGCGGTAGCGAGCTTCTCCATGTCAAGCACCAGCGGCGGGAGCGTTGAGGAGCCTATCAAGCTTTACGCGGTAAAGTGACACCTTTCTGGCCTTGATACTTGCCCCTATAAGGCACCGGCTCCCCGTGGACCTTGAAGAACACTATGTGAGCAAACCTCATTCCCTTCCTAAGCCTTACAGGGAAAGCCCCTCCGTGAATTTCGAGGGTTATCTGCCCCTTAAAGCCCGCGTCAACGATTGTAGGAGGTATAGAAAGGCCGAGGCGGGCGAAGGTACTGCGCAGCTCTATGAAGCCTGCTATGTTGGGAGGCATCTCTATGTACTCCATTGTGGACACTAGGACCTTCATGTATGGCTGTATGACCACTCCGCTATCGACCTTAACAATTTTGTAGTATTGGGACAAGTCCACGTTGTCTAAGTTGTCCGGATCAAGAGGCTCAGGGTTGTTAAGCAGATACGCGACTTCATCGCCTATCCTTAGGTCGACGCCGTTCTCTCTAACTATTTCGCGGTCGAACGGCTCTATGACCAGCTCGCCACGCTCTATAAGCTTGAGTATCTCGCGCCCAGACAGCATCGTGCAGTGAACCGTGCATGGCTTATTGAGTGTAATTCTGAGAAAGAGCTAGCCGCGAGTGAACGTGAACTCACAGTAGGAATCTCCCACTGCAATGCACTTGGTTTCCTTGCTCCTGAGCTCACAACCCAGCAACTTCTCGAGCCAGCCCTGAATAATCCCGCGAGTGAAATAACCTTGCGGCTCCTTAGACCCCTTAAACAACTCGCACTCGAAGTTCTTGTAGACTCTGACCCTTGCATAGCACCTTCCAGCGTCCACTGTGACCATTTCTAGCTTACCGAAGCCTACCACCTGCCACAGAGCCTCTACAACCCTCACTAGAAGGTGCCTGTCCCTCTTCCCTACCATTCTCAGGTGGCTCTCAAAGGCCTCGCGCCCAGCCCTCAGACCTATGTGGAAGAAAATAGCCGCAGCAGATGCTCCAAGCTCCTTGCGAAGCGAGCCCAGGAGGCCCTTGTAGAAAGTCTTACGCATGATTATGGCCCGCTCGCCGCCTATAGTTACCATCTCAGTGATAGTGTCAACGACTATGCCTGGAACTAGGGGCTCAATAACCTCTACGTCGGTTACGTGTGCCACTTTAGCTACTTCTCTGGCTACCTCGTAAGGATTCTGACCGGTGAAGTCGGCGAATATGAGTATGTATACATCCCCGCCCAGCGGGCTCGAACCTGTTATGTGGTGTATCGAAATACCCCGCTTAGCCAATACGTCAGTTATGGTCCTAAGGATACCGGGGATTTCTAATGCTTCTGGAGAGAAGATTACTGCCAACCCGTAAATCTGGCGCCCTGGGGAGACTAATATTCTGCCTAAGTCAGCGATCTTCCTTATGCCCACTGGCTGGCACCCGTTTAACACATAGGCTTCGGTCTATAAAAGGTTACCATATTTCGTCTTAAGTCCCTTTTCAGTAGTCACAGAGTGGGTTAAAAACTCGCGGGCTAATGGGCAAGTATCCCTTAATGGACACTGAGAACACCGAGGGGCTCTGGCCTTACAGTACTTTCTGCCAAGAGCTATTAGGTAAAGGTGGGCCTCTAGCCTTAGCTCTGGGGGAAAGAAGGATTCAAGGTCCTGCCTTACTCCCTCGTACGTGCTCGAGTCCGTGAGGCCTAAGCGTCGCGCCACTCTACGCACGTGAGTATCCACGGGTATTACTCCACCCTTAAATAGTGCTAGGAATACGTCGGCTGTCTTCTGCCCTAAGCCAGGCACGCTGGAAAGCACGGCCCTCGCCTCATCAGCCTCCATGCAGGCTAAAGCCCTAAGGTCTAAGCCGCGAGCTACGAGCCTAGCAAGTTCTCTGATCGCCCTAGCCTTCTGTCTCTGAAGTCCTGCAACTCTTATCGCGGACTCTATCACGCCCGGCTCTGCAGCGAGGATAGCGTCGGGATCCACGCCCACGGTCTCCTCGAGTCTGTAGTACGCCGCGAAGGCATTAGCCTCGGTCGTATTCTGAGATAGTATAGCCGCTACTATTACCTTAAAGGGGTCCCTTGTCTCCCGGTACACCTTAAGCACTACGTAGTCGTCCTCACGTAGTTGCAGCGATTCTCTAAGGACCTTCAATAGCTCGTAGGGTGAGAACATAGGCAAGAGATATTGGCTCTGAGAGCTATATGAAAGACGGTGCTGAGAATGGACGTGGAAGAATACTTCTACCTGCTACTTCACCCTCGTCCGGCGTACGTGATAGGTTCTGGAGTAGTAGGAGAGAAAGTGAACTTCATGGCGGCATCCTGGGTGACGCCAGTGGCTGAAGAACCACCACGAGTTGCCGTCGCTATTGACGTGGAAAGCCTGACCCACGAGCTCATACTCAAGCACAGCGAGTTCACGGTAAACGTCCTGCCACTCAGCATGGTGGATGTGATTTACGGCGTGGGTTCTGTGAGTGGCAGAGACGTCGATAAAGTCGAGAAATTCGGCCTTAAGGTGCTTAAGGGGCGTGAAGTACGCGCTCCCGTACTAGAGGACGCCCTAGGAGTGCTCGAGTGCAGAGTGGCAGCCAAGGTAGAGAGCGAGGACACTACACTATTCGTAGGAGACGTCCTAGCAGCTTACGCTAAGGAAGGCTTCTTTGACCCCAGAAGAGGATGGGACCCGAAAAAAGCCACAATACCACTTCATAATTGGGGGCGAGGCTTCTATGGTTTAGGGCGCTTCGTGATGGCTAAGCGCTAGCCCTTCACGTTATTCAGTAGACTGGTTATTTTTGCAGACTTCTCATAGGCCTCGCTGACAGCGTCTATTACTACAGCCCTGAAACCTGCCTTCTCGAGAATGTGTACTCCCTCTATCGTGACCCCACCAGGCGTTATGACAAGGTCCCTGAGTTCTGCCGGGTGTGCTTTAAGGCTCTCAAGTAGCTTTGCTGTCCCTGAGAGTGTGTGTATGGCTAGCTCAAGGGCTACGTCCCTTGGTAGGCCTACCTTGAGACCCGCTAGGAGGAGGGCCTCGAAGAACATTAGCGCATAAGCAGGCCCACTGCCGCTGTAGGCCGTTATGGCGTCCATATAGCGCTCTTCGACTACCACGCAATACCCCATTAGCTCGAAAAGCTTCTTAGCAATTTTCAGGTCTTCCTCGCCAGCACTCTTACCCGGTGATATCGCAGTAGCAGAACAGCCCACAATTATGTTGATATTCGGCATGGCTCTTACTACGCGAGCTCCTGGAGCTAGGGACTCTATGTACTCGGTTGTGACAGCAGCCGCAACTGAGATGAGCAACTTCCCCTTGAGTAAATCGGCTGTCTGCCTTAGTACTCCGGCGACTTGATGCGGCTTAACGCAGATGAATACTATGTCTGCCCCTTTTACTGCCTCCCTATTATCAAGAAGTATCGGTATTCCGAGATTTTTCAGCTGCGCACGCCTTCTCTCGGTCCTCACAGTCCCCACGACATTGGTAAAACCGGCCTTGAGAAGGGCCCTAACAATGGCCTCGCCTATCTTACCAACCCCTATTACAGCAATCCGCGTGTCCTTACTCAGGAATCAAACCCCCTCACCGCAGGGCCTACACCTTACTTAAGAATACTTAAAGCTTTCTCAGAGGCTACTCTCTATCGTTTGCGTTATCTCCCTATACCACTACAGACTATTTAGGGTAAAGCGAGGAGCGCGTACACTGATATGAGTATTAGCAGGGCGCCGCTCATCACCTCTAAGACCGGCAGTTTCTTGCTTCTCCACTCCTTGATCTTCCTCAGCTTAATCGCGGCTAAGAGGGTCGCTACGAGAATTGCAACCAGCGGGAGTACGAATATTGCGTTGTAGAGGGCTAAGAGAGGTAGCCTGAAGGCCTGAGGCTTCAGCTTAGCCAAGACTGCGGCTGCAATAAGGTAGGGACCACTGCTACACGGTAGCAGGGTTACGCTGACCACTAGCCCTGCGAGAGCCGCTGTTAGAGGGTTAACCGCTCTCTCTATAGCAGTCTCGGTGATCTTCCTGAGCCTTGCCGGAACGGGGGACTTGAACTTGCCGCGGGCCCTAGACTCTAACCCTCCCAGTATGGCCATGGAGCCCAGTCCAAGTCCTAGAGCCGCTACGACGTACTTAATCCACGGGACGTAGCCAAACGCTTCTATTAACCCAAGACCTAGCGCGAAGTAAGCTACATAGACTGCACCTATAAAAGCCGCACCGCACAACCAGGCCCTCCTTACGCCACGCATTGCCATGACTATCAGCAGAAGCGCGGTAAACACGCTAAATGTACACGGGTTCACGCTGTCGGCTAGGGCAGCGCCGACTACCACTGGTAGAGCCTTAGAGAGAGTGAGCTCCTCAGTCCTGACCTCACTTGTAGCGTTTGCCGGTCGCTCCCTCGTTCCGCCTTCCTGACTACTAGGCGGTACTATAGCTAGCTTACCTACTATGTTAGCGACTGTCTTCACAGCGTCTTCCCCTAGGACTATGGCCTCTCCCGTCCATTTCACGACTAAGAGCCCCTTGGCTCTCGCAGCCTCTTCTACTACAGCCGTCCAGTAGGCACGCTCTCCAACGAAGCCTATGACAAGGGCTTTCGGCTTCCCACCAATGTATACCACGATTAGGGGTGTGTACAGCTCCTCACACCCTATGATCTGATAGAGCTTTAGAAACTGTTCTGCGTTCGTCTCGTTACTAAAGATCTCGCGGTACTCCAAGCTATTAGCTCCGTACCATTCAGGCAGCTTTTTCTTAGCCTCCGCACAGTGAGGACAA
This sequence comes from uncultured Thermofilaceae archaeon, assembly GCA_964587325.1. Classification (GTDB taxonomy): domain Archaea; phylum Thermoproteota; class Thermoprotei; order Thermofilales; family JAPDKD01; genus CAZFWY01. The sequence continues at coordinate 9,158 of CAZPLI010000040.1, forward strand.
CCTTTCTGGCCGTAGATCACAAAGTAAGGAGTCGGTTGAGACGCCGACAGTACTGCCACTGCCAAGAGCGATGCTAAGACTACTACTGCCACCAAGCCTCTCTTCATGGCCACCGAGAAAACCTACCCTGGCAGCGGGTAATTGAACATAACGCGCTGACCGATTAAGCTCAGAAAAATGCGCGTAAAACTTCGCTTACTTCATAGCCTCTCTCAACGCCCTTGCCCTAGCGTTAAGAGCTCTCATGTAAACCGAGTCATGAAGCAGCGCGTTCTTCACAGCTACGAGGTTCTTGATCTTGATCAGCCTGTCAGTGTATGTGGCGGGAGACACTATTGAGCCGCGCGTCCTCTCCTCGACTTCTACGAGTCCCAGGCTGGCAAGTTTGTCCACTGCCCGCTTTAGCTTATCAGGGCTGGGAACGTAAGGCAGTTGATAGTCGCGCACTTTCATTATATCCTCAAGAAGCTCGCTCTCCCATAGCACGCCGTGAAATATTGCCAGTGCTCTGAGAACGTCTTTGACTACTTCGGCTTCCTCTCCCTCAGCGCTAAGTACTTCCTCTACGACTTTCCTTACCTCTGCCAAGTCCTCGCACCATTAATAAGGTTAAGACGGTCTACTTACACTCTTCGCTAGAACTCTTTAGAAGAGACGCAATAAATAGAAAAATATTAGGGAAAATTGGTGAGATCTGCCTTACTCCTCGACTTTCTCGAACCTGTCCTCTAGCTTCTTTAGGACGCCAGGCAGCGTCGTGTACTCCATCTCCTCGGGGCCGAGCCTATGAGGCATGAAGGGACCGTGCCTGCGTAGGTAGTCGGTGACCTGCATGGCGAGTTGCCTGGTGTACTCGAAGGCAGGGTCGTCGAACAGGTCTACAGGCCCCTCGAGCTTGCCGTCGTGGAGCTGGAAGCCTAGGCCTACGACCCTTGGCGGGCCGTCGAACCTGGTACACTTGGCGTACTTTAGGGGTACAGGCATTAGCGGACCGTGGTGGCTGCCCCTCATCCAGCCAGCGACGGCGTGCGGGAAGGCGAAAGCCTCTAGAATCTCGCCAACGGCAGGCAGCCCGTGCTGGGCCCTGATTATGAGGACGGGGTCGTCCTTGCCTACGTATCTGCCGGCGATTAGGCTGAGCCTAGTGACGCTGGAAGCTGCAGCGGGCATCATGTCCTTCTTCCTGTAAACCTTCCTGATCACGTAGCGGCCTGGGGTGCCTATGAGGGCGAGAATGTCGTATAGCTCCTCGGGAGCGCTCATCTTGACGACCTTGTGTTCTAGGACGTCCATTATCTCGAAGACGAAGCCGTCGTGCATGCTGGGGTCGATGACTAGGCCGGCGGTGTTGAACGGGTCGGCGAAGATCTTGTAGAGCTTGAAGTTCCAGGCGCCGGGCTCAGTCTTGTCGGCGGCGAAGACTAGTACGGGCTCGCTCTTTCTCTCCTCGAACTCTAGCTCTGCGACGCCGGGGCCTAGGCCCCTGACGTTGCCGGAGAAGGTGTCGCTTAGGAGGTCCTGACCAGCGCCGTACAGCTTCAGTGGCTTGCTGACTTTCTCGGTTATCTCGACGAAGGTGTCCCAGGCCAGCTTGTGTATCTCGGGGTTGCTCTCGCCCTTAGTGTGGGTCATGAGGAGCTCGAGGTCGTCGCCGACGTTGAACACGTAGTAGTCGATAATGAGACCAGTCTCCTTAGCCTCTTCGAGCTTTTTATTGGCGTACTCGATCTGCTTGGGGTGAACAACGCAGTGACCAACCCAGCCGCCAATGTCTGCCTTAATTAGGCTGATAGTTACCTTCACGTTTTCCACCGGGCATCTTGGACAAGGGGAGTATATACGAGTTTTCTAACCATTAGCATACAGACTAGTAGTATCTAAGCGGTATATAGGCCCCTTCAAGCAGAGATTTTTGGCGGGAAGAGACCGGGCAATATTTACGGTAGGTAGCCTGTTAGACTTGAGGAAGCGATGTGGAGGTTGCTGTCGTACTCTCCGGGCGTGTGGACGAGCAAGAAGGAGTGTAAAGTGTGTGGTAAGCAATCAGTCACGATCTCCGAGTCTGTTGGCGTGTGTGCGGACTGTCTCAGGGAGGACAGAAGACTAGCATCCCTAGCACTTGAAACGCATAGGAAAACTCGAGAAAAGTTTGGGCTTCCAGGAGAGCCTCCTCGCGACCCTAAGGGTCTGCGGTGCGGGCTTTGCGGTCTAGACTGCAGGATACCTGAAGGGGGTAAGGGATACTGCGGCATGGTCGAGAACAGGAAGGGGAGGCTCGTAAGGCTGGGCGGAACTCCAGAGCGCGGAGTCCTTGAGTGGTACTACGATCCTCTCCCAACAAACTGCGTGGCAGAATGGTTCTGCCCCGGCTGTACGGGGCTCGGGTACCCTAAGTACGCAGTGAGCAGGACCGCAGAGCACGGCTATAAGAACCTAGCAGTTTTCTACGGAGCCTGCAACCTTGACTGCCTCTTCTGCCAGAACTGGCACTATAGAGGCCTCGCCGCGCGAGCTAAGCCCACACTAAGTGCGAGAGACCTCGCCTCAAAGGTGACCGAGAGAGTGACCTGCATATGCTTCTTCGGCGGTGACCCGGGACCTCAGGCCCCCCATGCGATTGCTACATCGCGAGAGGCCATAAAGCGCGCGAGAGGTAGGATACTTAGAATATGCTGGGAGACAAACGGCCAGTGGAACCCCAATCTACTACGCATTGCTGCCAAGTTATCGCTTGACACTGGTGGTATTGTGAAGTTCGACCTGAAAGCCTGGAGCCCTGGAATCTACGAGGCGCTAACAGGCGTCCCGCTGGGCAGGCTCTACGAGAATGCTAGACTTGTAGCAGAGATGGCTGCCGAGAGGCCGGAGGTCCCCCTGTTTACAGCCAGCACGCTTCTAGTGCCTGGCTACGTCGACGAGGAAGAAGTAAGAATGATCGCGAGGTTCCTAGCCTCCATAGATCCTGATATTCCCTACACACTGTTAGCTTTCCACCCCGATTACGTGATGTACGACTTACCCCCAACAAGCAGACGTCATGCAGAAGAAGCCCTTAGAGCTGCAAAAGAAGAAGGCCTGACGAGGGTCAGTATAGGCAATGTATGGCTCCTCTCTAATTATTACTGACTAAAACGGTAAAGTACTACTTAAATGTAAGACTTTCTCCCTACCCCGCGGTGGTAGGCGGGTGGAGAAGGAGCTTATAGCCTGGCTTGAGCATCTAGGCCTATCTAGGAGAGAAGCCGAGATACTGTCATTCCTGCTACTTAGAGGCAGGGCAACCGTAGGTGAGATCTCGGAAGCATTGGGGATAGCTAGACCGCACGTGTACACTACGTTAAAAGTTCTATGGCAGCGAGGTCTCGTCGCAAAGACCGAGGGGCGACCCGCTTATTACACTGCTTCCCCGTCGCTAGAAGTCCTGAAGAGGAAGGTGGAAGAGAGGGAGATGTGGAACGAGAGGATGCTTAGGCTACTAGAGAGCTTGACCGCTAAGGCCGAGCTGCCCGAGCAAACGGTACTGCTAGAGGGCGTCAACGCTTTCTTGACGCAGCTTCTTAAACACGTAAAAAGTGCCAGAACCTATGTGTGGGTCGCTACCCCTAGGCTATCAACACTTGGGAGCGGGGCTGTTCAAGCGTTCTTTAACGCGAGAAGCAGAGGCTGCGATACTCGAGTCGCAACAGGAGACTTTACATTCTTCAGGAGATACTCCACAATTCCCTCCTTCGTCAGGTACATAGAGCCAAGCCCTCCCTTCGTCCTAGCAATAATTGACGACACCGCGTACTTCGCGCCAGCAGTTAATGACGTCATAGGAGGAGGGCTCGTTTCTCGAGACTCCGTCATTGTTAGACAGTACAAGGCTTTCTTTGAGCACATATGGGTCGAGGACTACATCAGAACTCTCTATAAGGTGAGAATCAGAGCTCCTAGAGAAGAGTACTAGTGCCCGGGCCTCGTCGGCTGTCACGCGCTCACCGATCGCCTCATAACCCCCTCGGCATAGGCCCGGGCACTAATGAGTACTACGCGCCTAGCCTCTTAGCTTTTCCGCAACTTTGAGACTAAATTAGCCCCAAGTGCTACACATAGTACTCAGGCTTCCTTTCCTCCTTCTGCTTCTCTAAGAACTCCCTTAGCTTCTCTAGCTCTTCCTCCCTTCTCTTAATTTCCTCTATTACACGGTCGAGATTCTCTAGGCTCACTTTAACACCGAAGAGCTTGATAAGGGCCTTAACTACCTCCCTGCCAGCCTCTGGGTCGGGGGCGTGGGGCTTTGTCGTGCTCATTAGGATATACGTCTTAAAGC
>CAZPLI010000041.1:0-13389 GCA_964587325.1 uncultured Thermofilaceae archaeon
CCCTATAATGACCTCACTAAACGTGAGTAGACTTGAGTTCGGGTTGGCAATCTCGGCTGGGCTCGTAGGAACGGTTATTGGCGGCATAGTTGCTGGTGCGCTGGCCGACAAGATTGGAAGAGTTAAAGTTCTCGTAATATCTCTCCTAATATACGCCGTAGCCACCCTAGGAATAGCTCTCTCGAGGAGCTTTCTCGACCTCGTGTTCTTCAGGTTCCTCGTGGGGCTCGGGTTGGGAGCCGAGTGGTCAACCGGTATGACCCTCGTGGCAGAGGTGGTCCCTAAGGAAATGCGAGGGCTTGCCGTTGGCATAGTCCAGTCGGGGTGGCCTCTAGGAGTCTTAATCTCAATAGCTGACACAATCTTTGTCTACCCCAAACTAGGCTGGAGAATGGCTTTCGGGGTCGCCGCGCTACCAGCCCTGTTAGTCCTCTACCTCCTCACGAAAGTGCACGAGTCCAGTCTATGGCTGAAGAGGAAGGCCGAGAAAGAGACTAGCATTCTGAGCCTGTTCTCCCGAGAGCATTTGCCGAAAGTGCTCATCGGCTTATCGATGGACGTACTGGCAATGTTCAGCTACTGGATGTTCTGGAGCTGGGTCCCCGTCTTCCTAGCCAAGGAGAGAGGGCTCAGCATAGTTAAGAGCGCCGAGTGGCTCATCACGACTCAGGTCGGTGCCTGGCTCGGCTACGTGACGTACGGCTTCCTGCAGGACAGACTTGGCAGAAGGCCCACGTGGACCTTGTTCACCGCTGTAGAGGCCACAATGATAATACTCTACACGCTACTAGTCAAGGACCCACTCCACCTACTGATTGTGGGCTTCTTCCTCGGCTACTTCACAGGCTTCTGGTCAGGGTTCGGAGCGCTACTTAGCGAGCTCTTCCCGACAGAGATAAGGAGCACCGCCCTTGGCTTCATATTCAACGCTGGCAGAGGAATTAACTTCGTAAGCCCAGTAGTGATAGCCTGGCTCTCCACGAAGTGGGGATGGGGCGGGGCTCTCTCAGTAGCGGCACTAGCTGCCTACATGGCTTCTGCCCTAGTGTGGCTGCTCCCAGAGACTAGAGGTAAGGAGCTAGAATAGGCACGGTCTTTCCACTTGTCAGGAGTTTTTCGGCAACGCTTAATATCGATTAAACGTTACATTACAGCATGGGTAAGGGGACTCCTTTAGAGGGAATATACGGAGAGTTCTCGAAGCTCGCTGGAGAAATGTTCAGCTTAATTGACGATTGCCGGAGTAGGCTGGATGAGATCAAGGATGAGGTTAGGACGACGAGTGACCGAGCTGAGCTTTGGGAAGCTTTAGGCGAGTTGAGGCTAATCAGGGCTAGGCTCATCAGAAAAAGGGGCTGAGATCACGGACGTATTAGAGCGGAAGCTGGAAGAGCTGGAAAGGAAAGTTCGAATCGGGGAGGTTGGTGTAAAATGGCTTGCGCCTGAGCAGTACGAGGAGCTAAAGGAGCTTGTGGAGGAGGAACTAGAGAGTATTGAGGAGGCGGTTGAGGATCTCTTAGAGCAGATTGACGGTCTTCGGGACGAGACTAGAGAGAGGGTAAGGGTGTTAAGACGTGGTAGAGTGGCTGTCCCGCGCGTGGCTAGAGCTCCTGAGATGGGAGTGCCGGACATGGGTAGTGTAATCGAGGAGGCCCTATCGGGCGACTTGGAGCGGGGGCCTACGCTCACTGTCTCCTCTGTCAGGCTTCTCAAGGCGGACGTGGACCTGATAGACTCCTTAGTGAAGGCTGGCATATTCAGGAGCAGGGACGAGGGCGTAGCGTTCTTCGTTCATAAGGGCATCGAGAGCAGTGGGAACTGGCTGTTAAGAGTCAAGGAGAAGCTCGAGGAGATTAGGAGGCTGCAGGAGGAGGCTAGGCGGGAGCTTAAGAGAGCTTTAGGCGAGACTCTAGAGGGGGCTCAGAGCGGGAAGAGTCAAGAGAACTAGGAGACCACGCTAACCTTTCGGCGCCGGTGATATACTGTCTAGATCTCTCAAACACCTTAGTGAAGCGTTGGCGTCATGCCTTCTTGGCCCTTATCTTGATTACGTAGGCCGCTACGTCCTCTATGTAAGCGTCAAACCCGCCGACTCTAAGCTTCGCTCCCTCCTTCGTTTCTAGGAGAAAGTTGTAAATGCCTTCCTCTTGGTCCATCGTGACTTCTAGTACTCTCCCCTCCACTCTGCACTTCTCCCGCGTCTTGGGCTTTATCCCCTCTACTTCTGCGTAGACCTCGTAGCCTTGCTGAAGCAGGGCCTTTATGTCTGCGAGAGCAAGCCTGTGACACGCATAGGTGTGCGGCTTTTCAGGGTCCGGATAGTCGTTAATCGGCTTAGCTATAGACCATTGTCTCTCGAAGTTGTGCATGAAGAGGTCTACTAGGCTGGGTTCCTCGGTGAGAAGCGCGTAGTTTCTTAGACCGGCGGAGCTTAGCATTGCGTGCTGAATGTAGAGGCACTTGGACATGTCGGTTATCAGCACTAAGTCTCCGTGTCTGCCTAGTCTTACTCTCCCAGCCTCAGTGGCGTTCTTGAGCACGTTGGCTGGCACGTCACGGGGGGAAAGAAGGATGAAGACCTCTACTCCCTTCTCCCTGGCAGACTTAAGGCTTTGTAGCACGCCGGGCAGCAGCTGGTGTCTGATGCTTAGAAGGACGTCGGTCTTTGCCCCTTCTATCAGCTCCTGCATAGTCTCTAGTATGTTCCTGTCACCCTTAACTAGCCATATAGGAGGAGTTGTGAGCTTAGACTGGTGCCTCAATAAGTCGGAGAGCACGGACACTAGTCTCTTCTTTCTCTCTATTAGGTCTCTTATTACTCTGTTTAGGGCGCTTCTTGGAGGAACCGCCCTGTAGACTTTAGGCCTACCCGGCTGTTCGATTACGAACCCTTTCTGAACAAGTTTCTCAAGGGTCCCATAGAGCTGGGCGGCATGTAGCCCCATAGAGCGTGCTAGCATGCTTATAGTTGCCTCGCCGAAGGTAAGTAGTGTGACGTAAGTTTTAGCTTCTAAGCTAGTCAGCCCGAACGCCTCAAGATCCTCTAGGACCCCCTCCTCGATTTCTACTCTCCTCATCTCAGTATACCTCTGCTATAATTTCGCTCACAGACCCTACTCTTGCGTGGAACTCTTTCAGCACTTTGGGTGTTCCGCAGACGTATTTCACCTTCTCGTACTCGATCGGGACTCTATCTATCGGCCTGAAGTCCCAGTCCACAAAGCTGAGGCCGGACTCCCGCGCTACGAGGAAGCCTGCAGCGAACTCTGGGGTCCACGTGTAACCTATCCCTATCTCCGCTGCTCCCTTAGCTAGAGCGCACAGCTCGAGAGCTGTACACCTTAGCTCGACAGAGTGTACGTTCTTCAGCGCGACGTTCGTGGCTATGACCTGAAAGCTCGCGGGGACTCTGAGCGCGGCTTTTCTTAGCTCTTGTGACCTACCGTCGGCTGTTACGTAATGAGCGCCATGGCCCTTTTCGGCTCTGTAGTAGGACATGTCGTCTAAGTCTACCACTAAGGCGTAGACTACTTCTCCGTTCCTAGCCAACGCGGCGCTGTAAGCGTAGTACTTGAGCCCGCACATGAAGTTGAGTGACCCGTCTAATAAATCGCAGATGCAGACCCACGTGGCGTCTTTGTCGCCTACCAGACCGGAGTCTCTACCTAGGAGAGCCACATCGCCGAGTTCACTCTTGAGCAGAGAGTAGAGTTCCATTTCCCACATAGGCTTGTACTCCTTAATCAGGACTCTGTAACTGGTTCCCCTCTCCCTAAGCTCGGAGGCCTCCTTGTTCACCTTACGAGCATGGTCGAGCATCAACCTCTCCAAGTTCTCAATAGACAAGCCTAGCCCACCTCCGAGCTAGACTATCACCTCACCGCTCTGTTTGTCAAACAGGTGTGCCTTACTAAAGTCGAAACACACCCACACCTTGTCTCCCATCTCCACTCTAAATTCAGGGTCTGTGAGCGCCTTAATCATCACGTCACTATTGACTAGTGTCAGTACCACACGGTCGCCTAAGGGCTCAGAGACGTATACCGTAAACTCTAGGCAGCCCTCAGCTTTCTCTCGCTTAACACGTACGTCCTGCGGCCTTATGCCGAACACGAGTTCCTCCTTGCCCTGTAGCACTGAGACTAGGTCAAAGGGCAGCTTCAGCTTAAAGGGGCCGAAGTCTAACGTATCCCCGTCCAGCGTGCAGTCTAAGAGGTTCATTGGCGGACTACCTATGAAGCCTGCCACGAAGAGGTTCGCAGGTCTGTTGTATAGGTCGTCCGGTGTGCCTACCTGCACAATCCTGCCCTGGTTCATAACTGCGATGCGGTCAGCCATGCTCATAGCTTCTACTTGGTCGTGAGTCACATAGATAGTGGTGCACCCAAACTCTCTCTGAAGTCTCTTCAGCTCGGCTCTCATGTACACTCTAAGCTTGGCGTCTAGGTTAGCCAACGGCTCATCTAAAAGCAGGACATCAGGCTCTATCATGAGAGCCCTAGCCAGAGCGACTCTCTGCTGCTGCCCCCCGCTAAGCTCACTCGGCTTCCTGTCCAGAAGGTCCCCGATTCTCAACAGCTCAGCTATTTCGTAAACTCTCCTCTTAATTTCCTCTTTTGGCAGTTTCCTGACGTAGGCGGGGAACGCTATGTTGTCGAACACGTTCATGTGAGGGAAGAGGGCGTAACTCTGGAAGACCATTGAGACGTTCCTCTTCTGTGGCGGCACGAACACGGTTTCTCCGTCGTCCACTAGCTCATCGTCAAAGTATATGCGCCCGCTAGTCACTCTCTCGAGACCTGAGATCAGCCTAAGAGTAGTGGTCTTACCACAGCCGCTCGGGCCTAACAGCACCATGAACTCGCCTTCTCTCACTCTCAGTGTCAGGCCGTTTACTGCCACTACCTTACCGAACCTCTTAGTCACGTTATCCAGCAGTATAGAGACCAAGCTACCTCACCTCCATCTTGCCGAGCTTAATCTCCATCAAGTGCTCCCTGAAGACGTAGTACACGAGAATCGGGGGGACCGCGTAGATCACAGAGAGAGCACACGCTGTACCATAGTCTATGGCCAGGCCTATCTCGCCCGGGTTGTGAACGAATATCGACGCTAGGCCGAGGGAGATCGGGTAGAGGTCCTCGGAGTATATCAGGATTAGTGGGACTATGAAGTTGCCCCATCCGCTTAGGAAGCTAAGGAAGGCGACCACGGCTAGGCCTGGGCCCGCTGCCGGGAGGACTACCCGGAAGAGGGTCGAGAGGTACCCGCAGCCGCAGACCCAGGCTTGCTCCTCTATTTCTCTTGGGATGTGGTCGAAGAACCCCTTGATTATCCATATTTGGGTGGGTATAGTCCCTGAGGCTATGACTATCGAGACTCCGAGAAGGTTGTCTATCATTCCTAAGAGCCTTGCAAGCCTGTAGAGCGGTAGCATCTTAGAAGTCATGGGCATGAAGCCTATCAGCAGTATGGCAGTCATGAGTAGGTCCTTGCCTCTGAACTGTAGCCTGGAGAGAGCGTAGCCTGCGGGGGCGCTGAGAGCCACCGTTATGACCATGGTTGCGAACCCTATAAAGAGGCTGTTCGTTATCCACCTAGACATGTATATTGGGTGCGCGGCGGTCCTAATGCCCGCTTTTGGGGGCGCACCAGTGAAGACTCTGATGAAGTTGTCTAGGGTGAGTTCCTTCGGTATCTCTAGGTAGGGGCCTCCTCTCGGGTTGAAGGCGGTTATGAATAGCCACACGAGGGGGCTTAGTACGTACATGAGGAGCGCTAAGAGCACTACGTACCCTATCACGGTAAGGCTTGGTTCCGCGATCTTCTTGAGAAGCCCCCGCATGGCTCGACCCTCTACACGCCGCCTAATTTCAGCTGAACGAGCGTTATCACGAAGACTATTACTGCGATTATGAAGCCTATAGCGCAGCCGAAGCCCAGCTCGAAGTCGCTGAAGGCCTTATGGTAAGCGTAAAGACCGATTATCTCAGTCCTGTAGTCAGGGTATGGGGTTTCTCCAGTAAACATGTAGGCGTAAGTGAAGTCGTCTATATCTTCCTTGAATATTAGTATTAGTGTCAGGATTAAGGGGTACTTGATTAGAGGAAGCGTTATCTTCCTGAACTTGAACCACCTAGACGCCCCGTAGATGTCCGCTACTTCGTAGTATTCTTTCGGGATGCTAGCGAGAGCTGACGCTAAGACGAGCATCGCGAGAGCGTAGCCTGCCCAGCTGTTAATCGCAATAATGCTCTCGGTAAGCCTGTCGTACATCCAGCTCTGAGGAGGCAGGCCTAGGGCCCTAAGTACTCTGTTTATTGTGCCGTAGTCTGTCTCGAGCATGCTCAACCAGACGTACGGGTGTATAGCGCCGGGGATTATGTAGGGGAGGAGAAATATCGCTGCTATTATGCGCCTACCCTTAAACGTCCTGGAAGTAATGTATAGCGCTGCAGCTAGGCCTATCACGAAACGAAGAACAAGCGAGGCTAGGCAGTAGTAGAGAGTGACTCTCATTGAGAGCCAGAAGTAGAAGTCACTGAATGCTTTCTCGTAGTTCTTAAGCCCTATGAAGCTATAGTGCAGGAACTTCCTCCCGACTAAAGCCATGTCTGTGAAGCTTATCCATATAGTCCATATAGTGGGAATTAGCTGGAATATTACCAGGACTATTAATGCAGGGACCATGAATAGGGCGAGTGTTAAGCTCATTACGTTAGCTCTTATCCAGCTCCTAATTCTAGACATCATATTCTCACCTAATATCAAAAAATAGGTTAAAAATATAAATGAGGTTAGGGTTTGGTTTTCACTGCGTCTGCGCCTAGCTCAGCCGCTACCGCGGAGGCGAAGGCCTCCATACACTCCTCTGGAGTCTTACCGGCGGCGATCAGCTCCTTCTCCACGATCTGCTTCAGTATTGACAGGTACTTCCTAGTGCCTAGAGTGAGAGGCTTTGACACACCGTACTTCATGAGGGCATCAGTGTTCCACTTAAGGAACTCGTCCTTAGCGTAGTCCCCTATGATCGCGTCCTCCCGCACGACTAAGTGACTGGTCTTATAGCCCCAGTTGGCCATAATGTCGGGGCTTACTAGCTCCTTTATGAGCTCGAAAGCTAGCTCTGGGTTCTTGCTGTTAGCGCCTACGGCCCACGAGTAGTCTCTTACTGCCACGACATACTCTGGCGCCCCGGGCCCTCCAGAGCTGGGTATGTAAGCGTAGCCCACGACCTCATCCCTGTTCGGGATCTCGTAAGCCATTCCGGGGCCCCACTTCTCGGTGTAGCACCAGGTACCGTCGACCATAATGGCCAGCTTGCCTTCCTGGAACAGCTTCCTAGTGTCCCACTTCTCTAGTATCATCTCCTTGGGCGTGACGCCGTAAGTATAGAAGGCGTCGTAGTACACTTTGAAGAGGAACAGTATCTCCTTGCTTTTGACTATGAACTTATCGTCGGAGGGATCGTATATTGTGCCTCCAGCAGAGTATATCGGTATTTGTATCTCGCCGCCATAGTACGGGCTAAGCGGTACTTTGACTTCGGGGACTTTCTCTTTGATCACTTTAGCGGCTTCCAGTACGTCAGTCCAGGTCTTGGGCTGCCACGGCACAGGTAGGCCGGCCTTCCTGAAAATGTCCTTACGGTAGTAGATTAGAACTATTGCAGCGTCGTTCGGCACCGCGTAGACCTTGCCCTTATACGTTACCATGTCCTTGCTGACTTTATAGAACTTGGCCCAGTCAGGCCACTTCTCTACGTAAGGTGTGAGGTCGAGCAGGTAGCCGGCCTCTACCATTTCCGATATCATGTCAGGTCTAACCCATAGTACATCAATCACGGTCCCCGCGGCCAAGGCAGCTATGAGCTTCTCGTGGTACCCCTTGTGAGGTGCGGTCAGAATCTTGACCTCGACCTCTAGGTTCCTCTCTTTGAGCATTCTCTCCTTAAACCTCTCAATGACTCCAGAGTTCCTTATGAAGTCGGCCCAGAGGCCAGCCTTAGTGAACAATGTAAGCTCGACCTTCTTTGGAGGCTTAGGGGCGAGGAAGTAGTAGGCAGACAGCCCTGCAATGATCACGATGACTGCTACAGCTATTAGAACTGAGCGCTTCATTTTCCGCGGCCCCCAAGAATTAATAATAATTCTTATTATTAAATGTTCTCGCAGCGTGACGGGACTAGGGTCCGTTTAATGTTTAATATTGAGCAGACATTACTCCCTACTCAGAGAACGAGGTTAAAAGCTGGGGGTGAGTTATTGCCTAAGACCTTAGAGGACATGTACTGGGAGCTCTACGAGTGGTACCAGCTTAACGTGATAGGGGGAGCTAAAGCTCTGGAGAAGGATCTCAAAGGACTGGAGAGTAAGGGGCTCACGAGGGAGGAGGCCATAAAGAGCTTGTATGTGTCTGTGTTCGGTAGGGAGAGGTTTGAGGTTCCACGGGAAGACCCGCTTGAGGCTTCCTTTCAACACTTGAGGAGATCTGGGGCTTGGGGCCTGCTATTGACAGCCCTTCTCACTATTCTAACTCTAATCGCCTTTCTGGCATCGCCTTCGCTGGGAGTATTGTTTATCATATTTCTCGCTCTCTCTATAGGAGGCATTGCTGGTGTCCAGAGGCGCCGCACTGTGCCTTGGAGTTTCTCTGAGACGTTGAAGTTCGATGGAATGGGGTGGGTGGAAGTAAGTAAGGTTGCGGAAGAGACTGTTAAGCAGTACAGCGAGTTTTTGGTAGAGGATCTTAAGCACAGCTTAGAGGGCAGCACGTTGACTGTCGAGTTCCCGGCGAGCACTAAGGTTCTGGGCGATGAGAAGCAGCTGGTCACAGTTGACTTAGGGCTTTTTAGGATTAAGGCTACCTTTAGTAGGAGTAGCGATGACTTGGTAGTCAATGTGGCTTACTCCTGTGCCCCGCCAGAGTACTATGCCGAGCAGGCGGCGGAGGCCTTTAGGAAGTACGTTAAAGCGTTCAGGTTGTCTCTCAAGAGGGCTGTAGACGAGGTGGCGGAGAAAGCCGAGGTATACAGGGAGGTCGCGTCTCTTCTTAAGGCTATAGAGTCTAAGGGTATAATCATCAGAGAGGTTAAGTGTCCGAGATGTGGAGCGCCTGTAGAAATACCCAGGAAGGGGCACGTTACCAGGTGCCGCTACTGCGGCGCTACTATCACCATAAGCGACATTAGGGATATTCTAAGATCGGCGTTGGATTCTTTCCGCTCGTCGTGAGCGGAAGCGTCCCTAACATGGCTAGAGCCTTGGCCCGTATACTCTACTCCTACTGTTTCTCGTAGTGAGTCCATAGAGCTAGGCGGACACCTTGTATGTTTTTAGCCACGGGGGAAGTGATGGGGCTCTGTCTTCTTCTAGCATTCTTCTCCACTCCTCGTCTGTGAGCCTGTCGGTCTGAGGCCAATAGAACTCGTAGTAAGACATTACGAGCCCTACTCCAGCGTACAGCTTACCGTCCGGCGTGGCGTAAACTACTACGATCTCGTCAAAGTACCCGGTGGCGACCTCTAGGACCCTCCTAGTGTTGGGGTCAGTGTAGACGTCGGCCACTATTCTGGGGTCCTGTATGGAGGGACGGGTCACAGACAGCAGGCTGTCGAGTATGTGACCGTAGCTCTTCAGCAGTGCTGCGTCTTCCTTGCTCAGAGGCTCGCCTTTGAGTTCTTTCAGGGATATCTCGGTAAGGCGTGCCAGTAGGCTAGAGAGCTCGGAGAGCTTCTCGTCCATTTTCGGGCTGAGCATGCCTAGCTTCTTGAGTCCTCTCCTAGTCGCCTCGACTAGGTTTCTCAGCCTAGAGTACAGTAGAGGGTTCGGTTCTACGTAGCCAGGGTGTGTGGGTGGCGGAGGAAGAGAGATTTTGGCGGCATAAGGTTGCTTGGCGTAGAGTATCGTGTCGTGTCTGAGTTGGGCCCAGCTGGCGAGCGCCGTGTTTAGTGACTTATCTAGCCACGCCTCAGTCCTCATGAAGGTGGGGTAGCCCCCGCCGGGCTCCTCGAGGAGGGCTCTTATGGTATATAGCCAGCCCGTGTATACGCTCTTAGTCCAGTTCTCGATCCTCATAGACTCTATTAGCGCCCTCAGCTCGCTGAGGACTTTGCTGTACTTCGAGTACGCCTTAAAGTCGTCTTCGAGGTACTTCAGAGCCCTCTGAGAACCCAAGGCCGCCATGACGTCCAGCCCCGTGACCTCTACTTTCATTGGAACGCTGGGGTGGCAGAGCCGCTGGTGTATGTAGCCGTCAAGTATGAAGCGCTGGCCCATGAAGCGTAGCCCAGTAAGGCGGGGTATCTCCTCGGGCATCACAGGGGCGGATATTATCTTACCTGCCAGCCTGCTCGCCTTACTTATGAACTCAGCTAGTTTCTTCTCGTCGTTAACATCTTCTGGAGAGAAGCTGTCGCCGTACACTTCTCTCATGAGCTTGATGTAGTCTAGGAAGTTAGGGTCGTCCGACTCGCCAACTAGGAAGCGTGTGGGCTCATAGATCTCGCTCCAGACTTCTATCGCTCGCTTACCGTCTACCTTCGTCTTCAGCATTAGGTAGGTGAGTATGAGGGCCTGTGCAGTCTGGCGCCTAGATAGCTCGGAGTCAGGACTACTCGCCTCGAACCTGATCCTGCCTAGCCACATCATGGCTTTGAAGTACCTCTTGAGAGTCTCGCTCTCAGTATAATGCCCCCTAGGCTTGTACTGAGTGTAGTCCTCGGTGTAGCCGAAGATAGGGCTGAGAGCCTCGGAGCTTGAGGCCTTCTCTATGAGGGCTAGCTCTCTGGAGACCAAGTCGGCCACATACTCCGGAACCTCAAAGCTAGGGTCCAAGAGTCTTACTGCTACCGAGAGGTAGGCTACATCTAGTGTGGCGGCTTCTCTGGCTAGAGTACCCTCGGGGAGGCTCCTAGCTAGGCTCTCGGCCTCTCTTACTAGGGCCTTAAGAAGCTTCTCGAGCTTCGGGGCTAGGTACTCCTCCTCTAAGCTCTTAAGCAGGGTGTTAAAGAAAGCGTGATACACGAAGAGGACGGAGTCAGTGGTCACAAACACAGGGACGTTATCGTTTGCCATAGCCGTGTAAAAAGCTGCGAGGTCCTTGTGGCGCCCAGACGTCACTACGAAGCCGTTCCGGATTAGTATCTCCAGTGCCTTCTCGTCTAGGTACAGTCTCTTTAAGCCTACGACTCTTGATGGGTCAAGGGGGAGCTTGTACTGAGGCGCAGACGCCTTATCTACAGTGAGTTCCTCCCCAGGGTAAGCGAACACGAAGGGGGTATAGAGTTTCTCAGGAAGGGGCACTCGAGCTAGCTCAGGCCCCACTTCTTTTCGGTAATACGCGAAGAAGTAGAGGAGTAGGGACACCATAACTAGCCCCGTCACCAGACAAGCTAGGACTCTTCTTGTCATTTACTCTACACCTGCTTAATGCTTTGTCTCACTTTCTATAAATTACACCACGTTCTATCCATAGAACTATCGACGAGGCGGCCCGTAGGAGTACACGCATGTAGTGGACTTACCGAGTTCCGGTGTTTCTGCTTGAGCGACAAGCTGTTGTCTGATCCGTCGTGGGGGCATGAGAGGCAATCAAACTAGTTAATTAATCTGGGCGAGATGATACCGAAAAGGTTAAATGGTCACCATTTGACACCCTTTACCCCCTGTACCTCGTGATCTAGGTCTCTTATGCGCATAATGCTTGCTAGACTAGGTGTCTATCTGAACCATACGTTGAACCACAGGTTATCTAGCAGAGCTCGCCTTGAGGACCTTCAGAAGTAGACATGTGGCTAATTTATCTCACATACTCGATGAATGGTGATACGTTTTAACTTGCTGTGGGCTAAGTCAGACGCCTAGCATTCATCCTAGCAGCTGTAGAGTGGTGGTACCTTGGCTAAAGGTATAAGTCCCCTACTGGCTACCACGATTATACTGGCAGTAGTCCTAGCCGTGGCTGTAGCTTACGCTCTATGGTTTAAGGGGATAGTGGGTGCCGTTGGCTACGGTACTAGGCCCGTGAGGCTAGGTGTCGCCGACTTTAGGGTACTAGGCCCACTGGCTATCTTTAGGGTTCATAACATAGGTAGTGATACCGTGTATATCGACGACATTACTATTAATAATAGGAGGGTCGAGCTTCTCACAGCGTACGAGATCGCCAGTAAGAACCTTCGTGTAGTGTTCGAAAGTGGGCACCCCGTGGTAGTATCTAACCCTGGAGAACTGATAGAGGTTTGGGTAATATTGTCTGAGGGCGAGTTTCAGCCTGGTAACGCCTACAGAGTATCGCTTCACACAACTTTAGGGTTTGAAATATTCAAGGTGCTTAAGGCCTTCAGGGCAGCCATGGTAGAGCCTAAAGTCGAGATCTACATCAGGAATAGAGGTGTTACTTACTGCATAGATCTTCTGAGAATGAAGTGGAAAGTGTATAACGGTGACCCCCAGAGTCCGGGGAATGTTCTCTGGGAGGGTAAGCTAAGGTTCGTTGAGGGACCCGAGGTCGTGGTTAACAGTGAGTTCAAGCAGCAACCTGTAGTGGCTGTGAGGAACCCTAAGGCAGGGAAGGGAGAGGACTACATTATCTGGATGAACCACAACAACGTCGGCTACGAGCACGGATCGGGGTACTACAAGCTGGACGCCGTGCAGCACTCAGTACCTATGCTCGACTACATATTCTTCTGTGAGGATTTGTGGAATGGCCCAGGGAACGCTGGAGACGCGGACTACAACGAGCACGTGACTAGGGTCACTTGGCGGATAGATGGTAGTGTGAGAATCGCGGTTTACTTCGGTGCCCATGGTTATACTCTTGACGTGTACGTGGGGGGAGAGTACGTCTATACTATACAGGGCGAGTACCGCAACATCACCGATTTCAACTATAACGGCTTTAGGGGCACGGACGACTTAAGATGTGCCATATCTGGCAAGATATTTGAGCTGAAACCCTAGCGTCACAAGAGCTTATTCTTTTTAGCAATGTAACTAAGAAAGTGTTCTTAGGGCACTCTGTAAGGGCAGCTGAGGGATGCGCCTTGCCCTGGCCAAGAATAGTCTTGGCCAGGGACGTATCGGAGTATAGGCGAGTCGTACCACTACTTGTGAGTAGGAGGGATAGAGTCCTAGAGATAGGGTGTGGTGCTGGAGGGACTACGAGGGTCATAGCAAAGTACGCGGGCAAGGTGCTGGCTATAGACAAGAGCGAGAAGGAGCTGGAGAAGGCCAAGAAGCTCGTGGAGGAGTTCCCCAACCTACGCGTAGAGCTGGCCGACGCTTGGGACCTCCGCAGAGTACTAGAGCTAGTAGCCAGGTACCTCGGAGACAAAGTCGATGCAGTCTTCATCGACATAGGAGGCAGCGAGAGGCCTCACAGAGT
>CAZPLI010000042.1:0-6265 GCA_964587325.1 uncultured Thermofilaceae archaeon
TCAACGACCTCCCCCCGAAGGACAGAGACGTGGCCATGGTGTTCCAGAGCTACGCCCTCTACCCGCACATGACCGTCTACGACAACATAGCCTTCCCGCTTAAGCTAAAGAAGGTGCCCAAGCAGGAGATTGACCGTAAGGTACGCGAGGTGGCCAAGTTCCTTAGAATCGAGAACCTTCTTGACAGGAAACCCAGCCAGCTGAGCGGTGGCCAGCAGCAGCGAGTCGCTCTAGCCAGAGCACTTGCCAAAGAGCCTCAGCTGTTCCTGATGGACGAGCCTCTAAGCAACCTAGACGCCAAGCTCCGAGTGACGATGAGAGCTGAGCTGAAGAGGCTACAGAAGGAGCTAGGTATCACGACCATCTACGTGACTCACGACCAGGTAGAGGCCATGACAATGGCCGACCGCATCGCCGTAATGAACGAGGGCAAGCTACAGCAGTACGGCGAGCCCCAGGAGCTATACAACAAGCCTGCCAACGTCTTCGTCGCGGGCTTCATCGGCAGCCCGCCAATGAACTTCCTAGACGGCAGCCTCGTGGAACGCGATGGCGAGATGTACATAGACTTCGGAGTATTCGAGATCAAGTTGCCGAGTGACATGGCACAGGTCCTCAAGGAGGCTAACGCCTCAAGCGAGGTGATATTCGGAATCAGGCCCGAGGACATCAAGATAGGTGAAGGAGACCTTGAGGGCGAGGTCTACGTAGTAGAGCCAATGGGTAAGGACTCCATCGTACACATTAACATGGGCGGTGACATCATAATCCGCGCACTAGTATCTGGCAGCGCTGCGTTCGCGATGCAGGAGAAAGTAAAGCTCACCTTTGACATGAGCAAGGCCCACGTATTCGACAAGAAGACCGAGAAAGCCTACATCTAGCCGCAAGGCGTTAACGCATATTTTCTCTCCTACCTGTTAAGTTTTGTCTAGTCTATTTTGCCGACATTCTCCACACACTACCGTCCACTTCACTTAGTTAAAGCAAGGAAAGAGTGAGCGTTAATAGGGGGTAAGCACTGATAGCTCGGTGTCAATATGTTCTCGGTAAGAATCCGCCGCGAGGTAGAAGCGTGCTACGACTTCCCCTGGCCGGTAAGCATTGTCGCCTTCATGGCTAACCCGAGGTTCCTCAAGGGCGAAATGATAAGAGAAACGCTTGAGACGCTAGCAGCCGACCCGTTCTTTGACATGATAGAGATCAGTCCTCTCACTCCTGAGCAGTGGAGAGAGGCCGAGAAGGCGATCGAAGGCACCGGCGTTAAGATAGCCGTAGGCGCCCAGCCGCTAGTCCTAATTGAGGGCAAGAACCCTAGCGCTCTTGATGAGAGCGCTAGGAAGGAGGCGGTCAGCGCTATAAAGAAAGTGATTGAGAACGCTGCAGCTCACGGAGTCAAGAGCGTTGCCTTCTGTAGCGGTCCCGACCCCGGCGTGGGGAAGAGGGAGGCGGCTAAGAAGGCACTAATAGAGAGCTTAAAGGAGATCGCTGACTTCGCTAAAGAGCAGGGCGTCCTAGTGATCCTAGAGACTTTCGACAGAGACTGGGACAAGAAGCAGCTAATAGGCCCTATAGATGAGGCCGTCGAGATAGCCAAAGCAGTGAGAGAGGAATTCGAGAACTTTGGCCTCATGTGGGACCTCAGCCACGCGCCTATGCTCGGCGAGAAACCCGAGGACCTGAAGAAGGCCGCTCCCTATCTTGCACACATACACATAGGGTGCACTAAGAGGCTGCCGGACGGCTCGCTCAAGGACTGGCACCCAGGCTTCTACAGACCAGGCGCGCTAAACGGAGTAGATGAAGTCAGAGACCTCATCAAAGTACTACTAGAGATCGGTTACTCCGGAGCTGTGGGCTTTGAGGTTAAGCCAGAAGAAGGGCAAGAGTGGCTTGAACCCGTACACGCGGCCAAAGGCGTGCTATACACGGCCTTTGCTAACTACATCCTGCGCTTGAGGTGAAGACCAGGTGAAGCTGAGAATAATCTTCGAGTCCGCAGGCGAGGTACTTGTTGAGCTAACAGGTAAGAATCCTAGGACTGCAGAGGCCATAGTGAAAGCTGCGCCATTTGAAAGCTACGCAATGCTGTGGGGCGACGAAGTCTACTTCAAGACTCCTGCAAAAGTAGGTGAAGAGGAGAGCCAGCCCACGGTCGAACTGGGTGACGTTGCTTACTGGCCTCCGGGCAATGCTCTGTGTCTCTTCTTTGGCCCGACGCCAGTAAGCGCCCCCGGAGAAATCAGGCCTGCAAGCCCTGTCAACGTAATAGGTAAGATCGTTAAGGGGCTTGAAGTCCTCAGGAAGGTAGAGGAAGGCGAGAAGGTACGAGTGGAAGTTTTAGAAGAATAAGCCTTAACCATTTTTTTAATACACTCTCTCTTCTCTCTCTCCCTGGAGGGAAAGCCTTGTCGTCCGGTAAGACCATTAGGCTCTGGAGGATTCTGAGGAGAACTACAAAGCGTACTGTGATAATTGCCGTGGACCATGGAAGGCGACACGGACCTATTCCGGGCATTGAGGACTTCCGTTCACTGATTGAAGAGCTCGTAGAGACCGGCGTCGATGCACTAATGATGACGGTACCGATGCTCGAGAAGGTGGCAGACTTAGTGGCTGGCAGAGTAGCCGTGGTAGCAAGAATCGACGGTACGGGAAGCGTAAGAGGGCTGGATGAGACAGACGACAGACTTATCTGTAGCGTCGAGCGAGCACTCAGCGCAGGCGCTGACGCAGTCTCGCTCATGGTCTACGTGGGCTGTGAGCGTGAGGCCGATAACCTAGAGAAGCTGTCCCGAGTCGCTGAGGAGGCTTACTGGCTTGGAGTGCCTGTGCTGGCCGAGGTACTCCCTAGACCTCCTAAGCTTCCCGATAGGTATAGTGCAGACGCCGTCGCTTACGCCTCGAGAATAGCGGCCGAACTCGGCGCTGACCTGGTCAAGACTTACCTAACCCGCGAGAGCTTTGAGCGAGTAGCAAACTCCGTGCCAGTCCCAGTGGTAGTGTTAGGAGGGCCTCGAAAAGGCTCTCTGCTCGAGGCCCTCGAAGAGGCCTACAGGGCCGTCAAAGAAGGTGCGGCTGGAGTGGCCTATGGAAGAAACGTCTTCCAGTTCGAGAAGCCTAAGGTAGCGGCTCGGGCTCTGCTCTACGTAGTGCATGAGGAAATCCCACCGCAGGAAGCGCTCAAGAAGGCGGAGAGCGAGGCCTAAGCTCCTAACACTACGAGTAGACAGGGTACGAAGATAAGCGTGGCCACCAGTGTAAGTGTAACAACTATGTTTGCAACTTTTTTGGAGTCAAGACCTAGTTCTGAGGCTAAAGCCACGTTCGATACTGCGGGTGACATCACAAGCTCTAGTGCTAGTACTTTCATTGCGATCCCTTGAACGTTAAGAGCCAGTGCTGCGGCTAGAATCGCAGGGGCAACGATAACTAGCCTGAGAACACCAACTCTGAGCGCGTCTTTAGCGTTGAGCTTAGCAGAGGCAAACTCCATCCCTAAAAGGACAAGTGCTAAGGGCGGGGCAACCGCTCCTAGCTTTGCTAATGCACCGAGCAAGGGCCGTGGAACCTCTATGCCTAGCGCTGTGGTTACGAGAGCTGCGACTACCGCATAGACGGGTGGGAAACGCACCATTCTCTTTAACCCGTTCCTAAGCCCCCCTCCTGCTACTAGTGGGGCGAGAGTATTAGCCGTAGGGTTATTGCCGACTATGTAGAGCGCGACGTAGGCTACTCCCTCGTCTCCCCACAGCGAGTAAGCCAGGGGTATAGGGAGATAGCCCGCGTTAGGGTACATACACGGCAGCACGTACTCTGGAGCCCTGTATACTAGCCGGGCCAGTGCCGCACCCACTATCACAGCAGTGAAAGCCAGAACTGGGATCACAGCTCCTTGAGCATGAATAGTCCTGCCGTACAGCGAGACGAAGATTAGCGAGGGGAGGAATATGTAGACTAATAGCTGCGCCACTGTCTTGGCCCCTCGGGCCGCTGCGCTGCTTAGCTTGGCGTACGCGCATCCTAACGCTAGAGGAATGTAGAAACTCACCAGGGCGTCGACTAAGCTGCTCACATCCTCACCCGGCTCCAGCGTACCGGCACAAGGGTTTTTATCTTCATAGCTTATATATCAGCCGCCCGGAGGTGCGGCCCATGCACAAAGATCAATTAGTGGGTGCGGCTCTTGCGGCCGGCTCTATTCTCGGCTTACTAGTGTACGCTTACTTGCTGTTCTTCACTCAGTACGCTGAAATCATACTGAAACTGACAGCGCTAGCCGCTGTGGGAGGAGTGCTGCTGATACTCGCTTGGATTGGGTACACCCTTGCTACAACTCCTCCCCCTAAGCCGATAGAGGAGATAGAGAAAGAGCTGGAGGAAGAGCTGAAGAAACTAGAAGAGGAACTGAAGAAAGAGTCCGAGAAAAGTGCCTAAACTAGGGAGAGAGTAACTTAAGGATCCGTAGAGAAATTCTCAGCGGTGAGTACTTTGACCCTCACACCCAGATACTTAGGCCCGCTACCTCACCCTGCCACAGGCATAAGAATACCCGAGGTCCTGCTGGAGGGAATTCTTGAAGCCCTTAAGGACCGCTCGACCGCTGGCGGTCTCATGCTCTCCTACGGCAGAGAGACAGCGCCTGAGTGGGTCATCAATGCCCCGCCAGGCAAGTACGAAATAACTATGGGCCACACGGGCACGTCCATCAGGAAGTACCTTACGATGGGCGCCGAGGCCGCGCGCAAGAAAGGCGTTATAGTCGAGATGGAGGCAGACCACCTTACAATAACTACCTCATCAGCTAGAGCTGTCAAGAGAATCTCTGGCTACAAAGAGGAAGTCGTGCTGAGCGATGAGGAAGTGAAAGCCGCTCTCGATTACATAAAGTCAGAGGTTGACGAAGCCGTATCAACAGGTTTCATAAACTTCTTCACAATAGACACCTGCGAGCTAATAGACACAAGACCCGAGAGACTATCAGGTACTGAGCTTGAGAAGGCCTTCTACGACACATTTGGGAAGTCTCTTGGCGACGCCCTACTCTCCCGTTACGTGGGCAAAGACTTTGTCTTCGTAGGAGAGACTGGACGCTACTTCCGGATACCTATGTCACGTCAGCGCGTAATGCAGCTAGCCCTTAAGTTCAAGAGAAGTCTTGACGTTACAGAGGAAATAGTGGAGCTTCTCAAGGAGAAAGTTCAGCCCCCCTTCGGCATAGAAATAGCGTTTGACGAGACTCCGTACATTACTAGAGAGGAAGAGTTGCTCTTCTACCTATCAGAGCTATGGCACAGGGGAATCAGAGCGGACTTCATAGCCCCTAATGTTGGCTTCGAGAAGAAGCAGGACTACACTGGGGACTTAGCCGAGCTGGAAAGGAGGGTTGAGAGGCTGGCCGCTATCTCGAGGACTTTCGGGTGCCTATTGTGCTTCCACTCGGGTAGCGGCAGTAATCCCTGGAGCGGAAAAGGGCCTGGGACCTACGAGGCCCTTCTCAGGGCCACAGGAGGCCTACTGAAGTACAAGATATCGGGTATCTACTTCGAGCTCCTAATGGAGATACTGGCCTCTTACCCGAGCGGCTCTAGGCAGAGAGATCTCTATGAGCGAATCTACAGGGAGGTGTACGAGTACACTAAGAGAGAAGTTGAGGAGAAAGGCCCCCTAGACTCGCCAGCTTTAAGACAGCAGCTGAAGGAGTACGAGGAGAGAGTAAAGCCTAGAGACCCCTATGACCCGCGAGCGAGCCTCTTCAGGTACTACTCGTTCCTAGCGCTTAACCTACGTGACAAGGCCGGTAGGAGATACTTCCGAGAGGAAATCGTGGAACTCTACGAGAGCGATCCTGAGCTTAAAGCGCGCGTAGATAAGGAAGTGAAAGAGCTTACCCTTAGGCTCATAGATGGACTGAAATTCGCAAATAATATAGAAAAATTGAAAGAAAGCGAGCTTTAGCCGACTTCGACCGGCCTGCCTTCCTTAACGGACTTCCAGCAGGCCTCGGCTATTTCCACTACTTTCTTTCCGTCTATCCCGCTCACTAAGGGCTCCTTGTCCTCGAGTATACACTTAATGAAGTGATTGTCCTCCTCTACGTACGCGTCATAGAACCTCTTCATGAACCACTGGTAGCCTCCGTACGTGAGTCCGCTAGACGTGCCTATGTAGTACATCGGGTCAGCAGCCGCTCCCACGAACACTGTGCCCTCGCTGCCGTAGACTTCAGTGCGCAGATAGTAGCCAAAGGTGTTCTTGCGCGTAC
>CAZPLI010000042.1:6275-13325 GCA_964587325.1 uncultured Thermofilaceae archaeon
GTATGAAGCCAAGAGCGCTGTTGTCGAACTCGAAGCTTATATTGACTACGTCTAGGTCTCCCTTCTTCTTGATCTCCTCCCAGAGGTAGGCCCCGCCGTTTACGTACACTCTCTTTACCTCGGCGCCCATTAGCCAGCGCGCCATGTCGAAGTCGTGGCTAAGCATGTCTAGGAAAATACCGCCGCTCTTAGAGGGGTCAGCTGCCCAGCCCGGTGGAGCTGACGGGTCCCTAGCGAGACCTATAAAGACTAGTGGGCGCCCTATCTTGCCCGCTTCTATCGCCTCCTTGGCCTGTTTATAGGCGTAGTCGAATCTCCTCATGTAGCCTACCTGTAGCTTTACACCAGCTTTTGAGACCTTGGCTAGTACCTCCTCTGCCTCCTTAACGGTCACGGTCATCGGCTTCTCTGTCAGGATGTGTTTACCCGCCTCTGCAGCTTGGATTATCATGTCCTTGTGGAGCCAGGTAGGTGTACATATCACAACGGCATCAATTTCGGGGTCTGCAAGCATTTTCTGGTAGTCAGTATAGGCCTTGACACCGAACTGAGCAGCTACCTTCTTTGCAAGGTCCTCGATGATATCCATCACGGCTACAAGACGCGCACCCTCAACCTTGCCGAAGAAGACCTCGGCGTGAAGGACACCAATCCGCCCCAAACCGGCCACGCCAACGCCAATGGTCTTTGGCAAGAACTCTCACCATCATAACCTCCCTAAGCAGAGATATTAACATCACTGTGACTACGAGCCGACCTTTACGGCGAGATTAGAG
Source organism: uncultured Thermofilaceae archaeon (assembly GCA_964587325.1). Classification (GTDB taxonomy): domain Archaea; phylum Thermoproteota; class Thermoprotei; order Thermofilales; family JAPDKD01; genus CAZFWY01. The sequence continues at coordinate 7,052 of CAZPLI010000042.1, forward strand.
AAATGTCAAACGCTATCTGGCCAGTTAAGACTCAAGATCATGAAAAGGTTCCCAAGACTAAAGTACTCGGGCTATGTTAAGAGTTTGAATCTTCTAGCTGTATACCTGAGGCAACCTTGCGTGACTCTATAGAGAGGAGACCAAGGTTATGAAAACTTGACGGGATCCGAGAGAGAACCTTAATTAGTTTACTCTCAAGAGAAGTGTAACCGGTAGATGGATATGGACGTTGTCTCCCTCATTAGGAGGGCTCCCCGTGAAGAGCTTGTGGTCCCGCCGAGGAGCCTCGACCACGCCGACCACGTTCTAAAGACCGCTCTGATGGGGTACCCCGAATTAGCTGCTGACCATCTACTAAATCCAGCCCTCGCTGGACGCCTAGTGGAGGTAGTCGGTTCATTAGTAAGGAGAGCTAGGCTAGAGTTTGCGAGACCGGGCTCAGAGGAGGAAGTAATCGTCAGGAGAGCCCGAATTTACGACGTACTGCTTGAGATAGCGATAAACCTCTATGGAATGGAGCGCGTTTGGGCGGGGTTCAGTGAGGAGGAAGCTGCTGAGGCCGACGCTATCATTAGAGCGGCTCTCAGGGAGATGGAGAGCAAAGAGAAGGAGGAGAAAGGCTCTGCAGCAGTTCTTGACGCTGTCATTAGGCTGAAGATCGAGGACATGAAGAAAGTTATGGCAGGCGACCCCAAGGGCCGCAAGGGAATGATAGCCTACATGGGAGAGAGGATTGAGGCGCGCCTAGACCCCAACAATCTCACGGACAGCTTCCTCGATGCGATTAAGGAGGAGATACAGAGCAACGTCTACTACATTATGAGCATCAGAGGAATGTGCAGGTTTGGCAATGACTACGCTCTCGGCCTCAGGTGGCTAAGGAGACTCGGCTACGTACAGGTGTCCACAAACCCCGTCCTAGCAGCTATAGCCTATAGGGACGACCCCAGCCTTTGGGACAAGTTCAGGGAATACCTCAGAAAGCACCCCGAACTTCTCGACGACCCTGAGGCGAGGGCCGACGAGCTAGCAATGGCCGCCACGATGCTAGCACTGTGGCCTAACATGGAGGTGTTCAGACCGATATTCTTCCTTAAGGACTACATGGACGGCATGATCAGCTACCAGCTCAATCCAAAGGTAGCTGATAGTGTTGAAGGAAGCCTAAAGGACGCGTACAAGATCTACACAGCGACCGAGGAGTACTTCAGGACGTATGACGCCTACTTGCTCTGGGGCTGGCCACTACACGTTGAGAGAGGTAGGCCTAACATAGTGTTTAAGGTCGCTGGTAGTAGCCCCGCCGCTATAACCATAACGACGGAGCTTGAGGCCCGCGGCATGGGGACCAACAACACAGTCGTGTACACGGTCGCGCAGGAGGCCCGCCTAATACTGGCCAAGTTTGAGGGCATGGCTAGGGCCGCTAAGCTAGGCGTGAAGGTCACTAGGAACTATGAGACCAACATGGGCGGCAGGCTAGAGGACCACCTGAGGGAAGTGGCCGCTGCCGAGTTCATAAAGAAAGCCCTCGAGAGCGCAAAGGACAAGGAAGAGGCACTCTTCGAGCTCGCCAAGGCTCTAAAGGTACCCGTGAGCGACCCCAAGTCCGTGTGGAAGGCAACGAGCGGCTGGGGCTACGACATCGAGGCGGACACAATCGACAAGAAAGTAGAGCTTGTAAGCTCTAGAGCGTACGTCAAGAGACTCGACATGGACCCGCTCGTCGACTTCCTGGTCAAGTACGGAGTCTTCAAGTCCGAGGAGGAGGCCAAGCGCGAGCTAAGCGAGATCGAAGAGGCTATCAGAATCGCAGGAACCCTCGTAGCGCAGAGAGTATGGTGGCTGTTCTTCAGCCCAGAGAACAGGCCAAAGTGGCTTGCCTGGCTCATTAAGAAATACGGCCTAACGCCCGAGCAGGCGGAGAGGATACTCGACTCAATTGACGTGCTACCGGCGTCTAAGCGTAAGCCAATGGACACCTATCTGACGCTCGCTAGGAACAACATGACTAACACCGAGTTCCCCAACCACCAGCTTGACGTACTGAAGACCTACATGGAGCCGGACTTCAGGCTCGAGAAGTACGACAATGCCATTATGATGAAGCACGACGACAAGTACGTTAAGATACTCTACCGCTACGAGGACTTTAAGCGCGCCTACGAGCTCACTCCTGATCTAGCGGAGGTCTTCAAGGAGGTAGGCATAGAGGTCGACGGAATGGGTACCGGAGGGCTAAAGCCGGAGGAGTGGGGCAGCTTCGGCTCTACAGTGAAGACAATGAAGGGCTTCACAGAGGGCTACCTCAAGTTCAGAGCGAAGTGCGTTGAGATAGCAAAGGAAGTGAAAGCGGAGCTATGTAAGTAACCTTAAATCACTACAGATGTTTCGTTTCGACATCTCTTTCTTGCTTGTTTCCTTAAGTCTCAGCTACGGAGGGGACTCTCCCCTCTCTTACCGCGCGTGCCTCGTACTCTTCTACCTCGTATAGCAGATAGTGCAGTACTTCCTCACTTATGAGGGGCTTACCGTCCTTGAGGGGATAAGCGTACGGTAGCACTATTGAGTGGTACTCGCAGGTCTTGATCTCTAAAGTGTCTAGCACGGGGATTTCGTCTAGTGACAGGCCCTTAGCAACAGCTACCGCCACGTAGACTGCACAATCTATGGGGAACTGCCCTGGGCCTATGTTCCTTGCCCTAGCTCCGCTTAGCTTCCGAGTCAGTAAGTCCCTTGTCCTGCCTCGCGGCGGGTAGTCTCCCATAATGCCGCCTACTACTACATACACAGGCTCGAGGAAGTCTTCAGGCTCTAACCTAGTGGGAGCCTGGGGGTCTAGTACTATCAGCTCTTCGGGAGGTATCCCGAGCTGAGAGACTCCCTCCCTCCGCGCCGGAACGTACCTGCTAAGGAAGGCTCGCTCCTCCTCTTTTTTCACGTTAGTAATGGTGACGGGGACTGGCTTTGCTAACTCGGCGGCGTGTACGTACTCTAGGAAGAGCCATTTACTCAGTACAGGCTCAAGGTGCTCTATTATGACGCCGAGCAGTGGCATTTGAGCTCCCTCTACGCCTTAGAACCCTGTAACTCGGTATGTAGGTTGCTGGCTTATTAGCCTTGACCAGGTCAAGCCTACCTACGCTCGTAAAGCGTGGAGCTCTCTTTAGCTCGTCGGGGTTCTTGTACGCAGTTTCCGCTATCTCACGTAGGGCGTCGACGTAGGCGTCAATAGCCTCTTTAGGCTCCGTCTCCGTAAACTCAATCATTAGCGCTTCCTCAACTATTAGGGGGAAGTATATCGTCGGAGCGTGAAGCCCCCTGTCTAGCAGGGCTTTCGCAACGTCCTCTGCTGTGACCCCCGTGTCTCTAGCAAGAGGCTTGGCCGACAGTACCGCCTCGTGCTTACGGGGCTTATCAGGAGCGTACGGGACACTGTACCCCTTCACTCCACGCATTCGCGCTAAGAAGTAGTTGGTGGCTAGCACTGCAAGCTCCGTCACCCGTTTTAGGCCCTCACCGCCTAGTGCCAGTATGTAGGCGTAGGCCTTAACGAGCGGGACGATGTTACTGTAGTAGACACGAACCCTACCTATAGTGTGCGGCACGTTATAGTCCCAGTAATACCTCTTTCCGTCGTACGAAATGAGGGGAACCGGTAGGAAGTCTACAAGCTCGCCTTTAGCTAGCACCACGCCGGCGCCAGGTCCCCCGCCACCGTGAGGAGCTGAAAAAGTTTTGTGAATGTTGAGATGCACTATGTCAAAGCCCATGTCCCCTGGTCTCGCATAGCCCATAATGCCGTTCAGGTTGGCCCCGTCGTAGTACATCAGCCCGCCAGCGTCATGAACCATACGAGAGATCTCGAGGATTTCATCCTCGAATAGCCCCAGTGTATTGGGGTTTGTGAGCATCATGCCAGCCGTCCTTTCTGAAAGGACGGCCTCTAGGGCCTCAAGGTCTACTCTACCATCGCGACTTGGTATCGTTACGACTTTAAAACCCGCCATAGCAGCGCTGGCAGGATTTGTGCCGTGAGCCGAGTCGGGTACTATTATCTCGTCTCTGCGATCTTCACCCTTTGCCTTGTGATAGGCCTTGATCATGAGCGCGCCCACGAGTTCCCCGTGAGCCCCTGCTGCTGGCTGGAACGATCCCCTGTCCATGCCTGTGATCTCGGCCAGCCACCTCTCTAGCTTGTAGAGAACCTCTAATAGTCCCTGCACTGTCTCCTCTGGCTGTTCCGGATGTACTAGTGCAAGCTTCCTGACGAGCTCGTTGTCCTCGTTGACTTTAGGGTTGTACTTCATAGTACAGGAGCCTAAGGGGTAAGTGCCTAAGTCTACTCCCCAGTTCATCTGAGATAGCCTTGTATAGTGCCTCACGACTTCTACCTCGCTTAAGCAGGGGAGCTCTGGGAGACGCTTTCTAGCCACGCCTCGTGGTATTAGCTGCGATGGGTCGCCAATTAGGGACCTTATTTCCTCATCTCGCGGGGGCACGAAGCCCCTCTTACCTCTCCTTGAGAGCTCGTACACTAGAGGCTCGTTCCACCGTGCCTGCCTGAAGCTCATCTAGAGCTCACCCCCTCCAAAGCCGAGACTAGAGTGTCAATGTCTTGCTTCGAGTGCATCTCGGTAACGCACACGAGGAAGGACTCTCCAAGCAACGGGAAGTCACGAGTGAGCACAGGGCCTACTATTATGCCTCTCTCGGCTAGTGCCCTCTTAACGTGAGCAGCCGGTCTACGTAGCGACCGCACAACGAACTGCTTGAAGAAGAAGGACTTGAATACTGGGGCCTCATAGCAGTCTAGTCTATTTATTGCTCGAGCAGCATAGTGTGACCGGGCAATTATCTCCTCGCCTAGCTCTTTGAAGCCTTGAGGACCTAGCAGTGCCATGTAGACTGCCGCTGCTAGCGCACAGAGCGCCTCGTTGGTACATATGTTAGACGTGGCACGCTCTCTGCGAATGTGCTGCTCCCTGGTCTGTAGTATCATTGCGAAGCCTCGCTGGCTACCGTCGAGCGTGGTAGTCATTCCTATGAGTCTGCCCGGCATCTGCCTCACTAGCCTGTAGTCGCCCCGTACCGCGAATATCCCGAGAAGAGGGCCTCCGTAGTTCAAGCCTAGGCCTAGAGGCTGTCCCTCGCCCACTGCTATGTCGGCACTATAGTCGCCGGGAGGCCTAAGGACTCCTAGCGAAATGGGGTCGACGCAAGCTATCAGCAGCGCTCCTGCGCCGTGGGCGGCGTCAGATATTTCGTCAAGCTGTTCCTCGACGAAGCCTAGGAAGGATGGGACCTCGACGCATACTGCTGCAGCGTCCTCGAGCTTAGACTTAAGATCTGAAAGGTCGATGTAGCCGGTCTCCGGGTCGTAGCGCACCTTGACCAGCTCGAGGCCCTGGGCGCCAGTGATAGTGCTTGCCACCTCTAAGTACCGAGGATTCATGGTGGACGGGATCAGTATCTTCCGTCTCTTGGTCACGCGGGCTGCCATGAGAAAGGCCTCAGCCACTGCGGTGCTACCGTCGTACATAGACGCGTTGACAACATCCATCTCCAAGAGGTCGGCCATCATGCTCTGGTACTCGAAGAGAGCCTGGAGGAGGCCCTGCGAGATCTCAGGCTGGTAGGGCGTGTAGCTTGTGTAGAACTCGCTCCTCGACACTATAGCCCTCACCGCCGCGGGCACGTAGTGATACGCTAAGCCCGCCGCAAAGCAGAGGAGATCCCTACACGTTGCCACTTTGGCAGCTTTACGTGCTAAATCCGCTTCGACCTCGGCCTCACTGAGAGGACGGCCCATCCCCACCCTGAGGGGGCGCTTAAGCCTCACAGCGCTGGGAATGTCCGAGAACAACTCCTCGACGCTGTCAACCCCTATCTCTTTAAGCATCTCCTTGATAACAGAGGGATCTGAGTTAGGAAGCCAAGGGTGTGCATCCAACTCTAGACACCATGTTCTGAGCACGTATCCCTCTTAAGTGGGAAGCCCTTTCCTTTTATTTCAAGGAATTACTCCATTAGCTTGCCAGTTGAAGTGTACGTGGTGCCTTTATGGCGCTAAAGACTCTTGAGGCGAGAGGTGACTTAGTCGGCGAGTTAGCAGAGAGAGCAAAGCGAGTAGAGGAGTTAAGGAAACGAATCAGCATGCTACTCGAAGTAATATCAGAAGCCTACTCGTCGTCCGAGCGCTTAAGCAAGCTCGTTGAAAACCTTATTAAGACGCACACACCGCCCCCGCCTCCACCCTCGGACAGTCTAGGTG
>CAZPLI010000043.1:0-13281 GCA_964587325.1 uncultured Thermofilaceae archaeon
GCGTGGAATTATGGAAGTGATCCTCTGGAAACTGCTAAAGCATACGCGGAGTCTAGAGTCCCGCTAGTGGTTGTCCGCGTAGGTTCTGATCCTCGAGGTTCTAGCCTACCAGTTGTGGCAGAGCATGCTCACGGCAAGTACTTCGAACTTGATAGATTCTCGGCAGAGGCCATCGGAGACCTTGTGGAGGAGCTCAGAAGGACCGCGCGTTACCTAGCGCTAAGCGCTCGAGGGGAGGCCTACGTGGAGGTTAAGCGGAAGGACTACTCAATTCAATTGTATCTGCTTCTGACGGCCCTATGCATAGTACTCGCGGTAGTGCGTGACGGGGTGTAGAGTTATGCTTGCACTCGAGAGGCCTCTAGCGCTACTGCTGCTCGTCCCAGCAGTTGTCTTAGTCGTCTATACTCATACGAGGAGTTTCGCGAGGGTCTACTTGAACCGCTACAGGTTTACAAATCCTCTTGTGAGATTCGTCAGTAAAAGTGTCAAACACCGCAGGCACGTCACGCTAGCTCTAAAGCTCGCTTTAGCGTCCATGATAATACTAGCGCTAGCGGGGCCTTACTATGTAGAGCAGAGAGAGGTTGTCATGTCGAGCGAGATCGAGGAGGTAGGTGTACTTCGGGGGGCGAGGCCCCTTGCCTTAGTCGCGTTAGACGTGTCTGGTAGCATGAGTGAGCAGTTTGTGGGAGGGCGTAAGATAGACGCGGCAAAAAACGCGATTAGGCAGTTCCTTAGTTCCCTCCCCTCAGAGTTCGAGGTGGGCCTTATTGCCTTCTCCCACAGAATCGTGGCAGCAGCGCCACCCACCGCGAGCCGTGAAAAAGTGCTCTCAGTACTAGAGAGACTAGAGCCTGGGGGAGGCACTGTGTACACCTACCCACTAGAGACCGCTCTCTCATGGATAAGGCCTTATAGAGCGTTTAATGCGTCAGCAATCGTAGTTTTCGTGACAGACGGAATGCCTTCCGACCCACAGTACCGCGACCTACTGAACGAGTACGTATTGATTAAAGTCCCTGTCTACACCGTATACATAGGCTCTCCGGGAGAGCCCGGTGAGAAAGAGACCGCTTTTATTGCCGAACGCACAGGTGCTCGTCAGTACACCGCGTCGTCCGCAAAGGAGCTTGCTGAGTCACTAAAGGACATCGCGGCAAGGGCCTCTCGTATTAGAGTGAAAGTCGAGGCTAGGGTCACGATTAAGAGAATAGTGAAGGTTAAAGTGCTTCTCACGCCTTATGTATCAGCGGCCTGCCTCCTCCTCTTAGCCCTCCTGTGGGTGGCGAGGTACAAGTGCTCAGGCCTCACCTTCTAGTCCGCGCTCTAAGTTTCATCCTCGACAGTAAGTCTGAAGCTACTAGCAGAGCTCCTGCTACCACTAAGTCGAGGCACCTCAAGTACTGGTCAAGCGAGGGGTCAAGCCTAGCAAAAACGTGCACACGAACCGGCACCTCAATCGGCGGCAGTAGGCTTAGATTGATTGTGCGCAGGATAGTCGGATTAGTTACTACGATTGTACCGTTAGGGAGGTCTATTGTCATTCCGGTAGGATTGTACTCGACTACTACGACAGCTATCACTTCGTTCTCTCGCCTCATGTCCAGCTCTTCGGCTATGTACTCCATTCTCCACCTGCTATGCATGGGGCTATAGTCAAGTGCCGTTTTCCTTAGGGTACTACGTAGCTCGTCGAGACTTACTACTGCTGCTCGAAAAGCCACCAACATGCCTCTAACATACGCGTCAAAGTCCTTCTTGCTTAAGAGATAGGTCTCAGCTCTCTCAACGGTCAACCTCGTAGGGTTATAGGTGAAGACCGACACTGTGTATCTGTAGCCCTCAACCCTTCCTCTGAGATAAACAGTGTCAGAGACTGCTACGGCGACTATTGTGCCTCTCTCCGTCACATGCACGGCTGGAGGCACTATTCCCACGGAGTAGGCGCTAACGGCAAGCGTGCTGAAACCAATGTAGGAGAGATACGCTAGCAGTAGTGCTGTCACTAAGCCGATCACTATGGCTATTATCCCTAAGACTCTTAGCAAGATTCACACCTCCAACTTACGCTTCGCGTAAACCAAACAGCTCCCCAGCAGAACTAGCGAGAGAAGCGCGCTCGGCATTGACGTAGCCATAGCGTTTGTGGGTCTCTCTATGGCATAGTACTTGCACGGATACAGTAACATAAACACAGTCTTAACTAAGGTCTCTACTAGCGTTTGTCTTGGGACAGCAGCAGCGACTATTGCTGCGACTATTGAGAGCACCAGCGGTACTACTAGGATGTAAACTAGGCCCGCAAAGAACGTTGCTCCTCGCCTGCGGGTCAGAAGGGCTACTAGGAACACGAAGGCGCCTGTCACTAGCCCTTCGAAGACCAGTGTCGCGAGGACTGCCATGTCTACTGAGCTCACTAGGGCGGGGTCCATCACTAGTACCGGCGCCACAATGCTAGCCAGGTATAGGATAGAGGTCGTGAGAAGGCCCGCTGCGAACCACGATAGTAGGTACTCAACGCGCCCAAGAGGGTGTGATAAGTAGAGAGCTGCAGGGCCTTCACCGAGTTCCTGAGCCATCGAGTAGGCGATGTAGACGATGCTAATGTAGTAGATTAGGCTAGTCATCATTAAGAGGGGTAATAGCGCGCTCGATGGGTCGGTGGCAAAGGAGGGCAAGCCTGTCACAACGGCCATAGAGTGCGCTAAGGACACTACCACGGAGGCGGCAGCGAAGCCCTTCGCGAGCCTATCGTGGATGTAAGCAGTGTAAGCGTATATTCTTCTGACGCTAGCTTGAAGACCCAACAGTCTTCGCATACAGGTCACCTAGGTCAGACGACACGTGCTCCACTTTAGCCACTAAGCCTCGTGGAGCTAGGTTCTCCAGAAACCTGAGTAGGTCATCGGAGCTGCCACTGCGTATCCTCACGGTGACCCAGCCGTCTCCGAGCTCTACTCCCAGCACGAAGTCTTCACGAACAAGCTTAGAGGCCAGCTCGCGGGGCCTCGGCGACTCTATGCGGTACTTCGACTCTACAAGAAAGGCTCTTCCCAGCTCGGCCAAAGTGCCCTGCGCGACTACCGTTCCCTGTGATATAAACACGGCGTAGTCGCAGACTTCTTGCAGCTCAGGCACTATGTGTGAAGACACCACTATTGTGACACCAAGGTCTCGCTTAAGCGTAGATATAAGGGACAGTATCTCCCTGCGGGCGAGCGGGTCCAGATTAGCAGTTGGCTCGTCAAGCAATAGTAGCTCAGGGTCGCCTATCAGGGCTTGAGCTAGGCCTAATCGCTGTAGGTAGCCACGCGACAGGTGGTTCACTCGTCTGTCTAAGTAGTCCTCAAGGCCTACTAGGCGGGCGACGCGCAAAACTTCCTCCTCGCCATAGCCCCTAAGCTTAGAGAGGAATCTCAGGAGTTCGCGTACTCCAACACCGCTGGGATATAGGGGGCGCTCGTGTAGTAAGCCGATCCTAGACTTAACTTCCACTGGATTAGCCCAGGGGTCTGCCCCTAGAACCTGTATGAATCCAGAGTCTCGTCTTAGCAGACCAGCTGCTAGTTTAAGTGTGGTCGTCTTGCCAGCCCCGTTAGGTCCTAAAAGCCCCGCTAAGACGCCTCGTGGCAGGCTGAGGCTAGCATTTCTAAGAGCGATAACTTTTCCATAAGACTTCGTTACGTTTACGAACTCTAGCACTACCATACTGGGGTCCACACACTTGCCTTCTTATTTTTTGTCTTTCTCTCCTATGTGGCGATCATAGGGAGACGGACTTCTTAACGAACTCTAGTCCCTCCCTAATGACCTTGTACCTGGCTATGTGTCTCTCTCCTCTAAGTCCCTCCTCTACTATCCTTTCTAAACTAGGCATGAGCCTGTGGTTGAGAACGGGGAATAGTGCTGTCTCTACGTCCTCAAGCTCGACTACTTCTGAGCCCCGAAGGGCGGCGAGGGCCTTAGCCGCCCTTATGAGTGCTATGCCTGCTCGGGGGCTAGCCCCTAACTCGAAGAACCTAGCAACTGGCTCGAACACGCTGGGCCTAGTTGCTCTGATGATTCTAGTCGCATATTCTAGTGACTCTTCGCTTACCTTAACGTGTTTAGCTATGTACTCCTGAGCCTCGACCACCCACTGAGGCCCCACTATGGGCTCGAGGTCCTCCAGAGGCTCGGTGATCCTGTCCATATGTAGTCGGTAAATCCTCTTCTCGACTTCGAGCGACCTAGGGTAGTCTACTACTATCTTCATGAGGAACCTGTCTAGCTGAGCTTCCGGAAGAGGGTATGTGCCTTCCTGCTCGACAGGGTTCTGCGTCGCTACGACGAAGAAGAACTTTCCTTTTCTTCTCACCTCGAGAGGGTAAGTTGAGCCGCCTATGGTCACCTGCCTCTCCTGCATAGCCTCTAAGAGTGCACTCTGCGTCCGAGGCACTGCTCTGTTGATCTCGTCGGCTAGAACCACGTACGCGAATACAGGTCCAAACTTGGGCTCGAACTCGCGCGTGATCGGATTGAAGACTAAGCTTCCCGTGATGTCGGACGGCATTAAGTCAGGGGTGAATTGTATTCTAGAGAACCCTTTGTACGGTACTTCTCCTATCTTCACTAGGTCTTCGCCCAGTCCCAGGAGCCTAGCCAAGGCTCGAGCCATCGTAGTCTTAGCGACCCCCGGGACGCCCTCTAGTAGCACGTGCCCGTTAGCCAGCAGAGCTGCGAGGAGAAGCCTTGATTCCTCTTCGTATCCCAGCACTACCGACGAGAGCTCCTTAGTGATCTCATTAGCTCTACTAACCACGTCGTCTAGCCGCAAAGAGGGCACCCTGAGCCTTGAACCAGTACATACGCTAATAAACGGTTACTTCACGATGATTGCATCGCCTATCTTTAGGACGTCGCGCCAGGGCACGTCAACGTACACTCCGCCCTCTGTTTCCCTTACGACGTAATTATCCAAGGTGTCTATGAGCTCAGGCGGTGCGCCTTCTGCTCTTAAGAGGTCTCTTACTAATGGTACCTCGTCGAGAGGGAGCCTGCTGTGCTTGTAAGGGTCCTTGTACTCTACAAGCTTATGGTACAGCCTCTCGTAGCCCTGTCTTCTCACATGTGCTGCGAATGCTAACCAGTTGAGGTACCCGCTGTGCCCTCTCTTTTTATAGACTCTTACCCCTACCTCGCCGGGACCTACTACGAGTCCTCCCGCGTAGCCGAGTATGCCGCGAGAAATGCTGATCACGAGCTTGTCCTTAACGCTCTCCTCACCTGTGAGTCTCGGAGAGCGGGTTAGCTTTAAACCGCGGTAACCTGCTTCGCGAGGAGTCTCAAGAAGTATTACTGCGACCTCTTCCTTCCCCTTAGGTCCCTCAAGGACTTCTCGGCTGATTACTGCTACTTCGCTTATAGGGATCTCTCCCTTCACCATCTTAATCTTCCTGTCGACCTGGCGGTAAGGTATGTCAAGCCCTTCCTCCCTTGTGCGTAACACGAGGAACTCGAGTGTTGGGTTCTCGGGGAGCCGCACACCTTTTTCTCTAAGCGCCTCAATGAGGGCTTCCTTGTCAACAGCAATGTCGCTGGTCCTGAACTCCACGTAAACTACGAGGACAGCCCCTTGCTCACAGAACTCTACATGGTCCACGCGCCCATAGAAAAGTCCTTCAGAGTCGAATACAAGAGCGTCGGCGATCTCCTGAGGCGTATAGAATTTCATATCTTCCCCATCGTACTCTACGTAACGGTGGGCTAAGTGTCTTTACCGCCTGAGTGCCGACTGCTCTCAGCAGCAGTTCTCAAAGGGGAAGCTAAGGCAAGCGGCATCCTAGTGGGCCAAGCACCTTCAGGCGTTAAGGGGATGGGGCTAGAGTATGAGGACTACAGAGACTATTCGCCGGGCGACGACGTAAAGCGAATAGACTGGAGGCTGACCGCGAGGGCTGTCACTCCCGAGGGGAGTTACAGGCTGATAGTCAGGGAATATAGGGCTGAGCGCAAGCTAAAGGTGCTATTCGTAGTCGACCTCTCCCTCTCAATGGGCTTTGGGAAGAAAATAGAGACTGCGGTTTATACGCTATCCCTCTTAGCGTTCACTTCTGCCAGAGTTGACGATGAGACTTCCCTGCTACTGCTCGGACCAAAGAGGCGCGAGTTCTACCCTCAGCTAGACCCCCGAGTAATACCTCGCCTAGTGGCCTTAAGGGCCTGTAAGGAGGGGGCTGGAGGTGCCTACAGCCTGGCGGACGCTACGGATGTCATTAAGAGAACGAAGGCTAGGGCGCTCGTAGTCGCGGTGACCGACTATGCGCATGAGCCCGAAGAGTATGGACAGCTGGCCATGTGGGCTAGGAGAGCGGGTGGCGCGCTGCTGTTCTACATAGTCTACAGCAAGTGGGAAGTGAGTCCTCCAGCGGAGGCTCTAGTCAGCCTCGTTGACCCAGAGACTGGTACGAGAGTAGAGGGTAAGCTAAGCGAGATATACGGAATGATAAGAGACCACGTGAAGTCCGTCAAGGCGCTGGCGAGAGCCAAGGGCGCGCGGCTAGTCGAGCTTTGTGAGCGGTCTGACGCTGAGAGAAGGAGCTGGGAAATAATCGCGGAGTTCTTGAGGTCGAGGGAGCTAGTCCTTCGCTAACTCCTCTTACTCGAAGAACCCGTCGAACTCTCCTTCAGAGGTTGCACGAACTACCCTTATGGGCACGCCCGCAGCGTGGTCCTTTATAAAGCCCTCTCTGATGTGCTTCTCGAGGGCCTTAATAGCGGCTCGTGTACCATGCCTAAAGATCCCCGCCGCCAGTACTACGATTCTACCAGGAGACCAGGGATTGGGGAGTAAGGCTAAGAGGGCCGCATTTCTCCTGACCTCGTCACCGGCACTGTAAAGAGTATCTGTCAGTTCTGAGAGTATCTCACGCCCTACGGGGGGCTCGAACCTTATAGGGGGCTTAAGCATTTCAAGCAGCCTAGCTGTTAGCAGGTTAACAAGCCCTGAGCCTATCAGGAAGATGTCTCTCTCAAGGATATCTGGACATGCAGCAGCTTCTATGTCAAGTGCGGAGACGACGCTTACCTTCTCTCTCTTTACGCCGGCGTCTAGTGCCCGGAAGAGCAGGCTCGTTATAAGTTCTGGCATGCCTATGGCGTCGTGAGCCTTAGCTACAGTGAGTCCCCTAGCCCCCCAGATGAACGATATCCTAAGTTCGCCGTTAGTAAAGAGATGATCGGGGAACTCCTGCCAGGAGCAGGGATACTCTAGCTTAAGAGTCTTGGCAGTGGCTACGGGTAGCTCCATTAAGAGGTACTCAAGATCCTCGCTGGCAATTACTATCCAAGGCTTCTGACGCTTCTTGACAGCGACTAGTCCTGCTTCCTCGAACTCCTTAATATACTCGTTAACTGTCTGTCTCCTGAGCCCTGTTCTCCTGACAAGCTCGCTAGTCGTGATCACCTTTTCCCTAGCTATCTCCATCAAAAGCCTACGTCTACCCTCAGACCTCAAGAGAACCTTGAGAATGTCTCCTGACATCCCTATCGTCGTGTCAGGTTTCGACACTATGCACTTTTATTTCTATCGCTTACCCCCCGGCTAGGTGTACAGCGTTCTTCTACACTTTCCCTTCATCTGTCAGGTAGCTGACAAACGAGTTAAGCACTGAGGCTGCGCGGTGCAAGCGGGGCACTATGAGGAGTGGCGTAACTCAGGTAAGGGTACTAGTAACGTCCTGCCCGAAGAGGCAGGACATGAAGTTAAGCCAGTGTATGGTATGCCCCTACTTCAGGGGCATAGAGGGCGAGTGGCCGCACGCTAAGGTAAAGTGTGCGCTAACGCCGACCAGTCCACGCGAAGTAGAGATCCTGGTAGCGTGCCCGCTAAAGGGCAACCACGTGAGCTTCAAGACTTGTCTCAAGTGCCCACTTCACAGGGGCTTCTACGGGTTCCACGACAACAGCCCTGTAGTGTACTGCGGCGTACTGTCACGCGGGGAAGAGAGGCGCCCCCTGCTCTACACAACCCTCGCCTTCGTACCGCGGTAAGTCAATAAACCCCTATTGCGTAGTCAATACGTAATGAGGAGGCTAGTGGTAGCTCTAGTCTTATTGTGCATCGCCATAGTCATTGTAACTCTTATTCTATGGATGAGGAGAGAAAGTACGATATTGGTCCGCTATCTAGGGGATTCTCTGAGGGAGCTCGAGTGGGTAGGGTCAAAGGGCACGAGAAGCTACATGCTGATGTACATACCTCTCGAGTGTAGAGGCTACTGTGCACTAGTAAGAGCGTGGATTTTCACTCCCGAGGGCGAGTGTCCAGATGAGGGCGTTATCACGGTGTCAGCAGGGCTGGGTACAGCTACATGTAGAGCGCCTTACGTTAGGCTTGGACCGTACTGTGACCTAGGAGCCTTTATTGTCGTGGCGAACAGCCCGCTGCGGCTAAGCTGGAAGGGCATTGAGGCAGAGGTAAAAGGCGATACCGGAGGTAGAGCGGAAATCTCGGGTTCGCTCGTAGTGGTGGCTACTAAGAGTAGCCCTGAGAGGGTTAAGGGCTGGACTAGCGCTAAACCTCCCTGTAGAGCTGTGCTGCGGATGATGGTCAAGGAGGTTTCTGTCTCACCTTACACTCTGATGCTCTACGTCGAAGCTGAAGAGGAGCTAAGGCTCGTTATCGAGAGCGGCGCTGACAAGGTAGAGATTAAACCTTTCTACCTGCAGCGCGAGAAGTTGCTAGTTTCGGGCGTCGTAATCATTAGTGCTCCAGGGAAAGTCTCTATACGCTGTTGATAGTCTAACAATTTCGACTTGCGAGCCTTTCGCATAGCTTAGATCCTACTATGCCCCCTATGGACATCAGTAGAGCGCCCTTGAGGGCGAGCACTATTGGTATGAGTGACGAGAGGGCTAGCAAGTAGCTTAAGGGACCGAGAAGAGGAGCGAGAAGAGATAGGAAGAATAGGATCATCATGCCGAGAGCGGCGCCTCCCACTAAGCCCGCTACCAGACCTGCGAGAGCTCCTCGCCAGGCTGGAGGACCTGCTATTAAGCCTACCACGAGCCCGGCCAGCAAGTCTCCAATCATGTTTAGAAAGGCCAGTGCAAATTCTAATGCCGCGCCCACGCAGACCGCAAGTACGAACCTTGCCAATTTCCTTTCTCCCATCAGAAAAATATAGGGGATTAAGGTATATATCTCTTTACTCTTTAACCGCTGACTAAAGTGACCATAGGCTCCGGCCACATAGCCAGTACCTGATAACGCGGTATTGGAATTAAACCCTGTGAAGCGGCTCCTCCGAAGAGCACTTCTAACAGAGAGGGTCTTGGCGGCTTAAGCTCGACTGCGGGTGCGGACTCGGGGAGACCGGCTAGTTCGCGTGCTTTCTTAATAGCATCGTCATAAGTGCCCACGGCGTCTATCAGGCCGGCGTCCACTGCCTGCCGTGCTGTGAAGGGCCTACCAGTGAATACTTCGTCGCTGACTTTTCCGCGGTGCTTAAGGACTCTCAGCTTGAATATGCGGAAGAACTCGTTCACTATCTCTCTGAAGACTGCCTCTTCCTCTGGAGCGGGCTTCCTGAAAGGTGAGCCTATGTCCTTTAGTGGGCCTGACTTGTACGTGTAGACTTGCACGCCGAGCTTTCCCATTAGGTCCTCAATGTTGTACACCATCATGTACACGCCTATGGCTCCTACTAGGCTACTGTTACTGGCGATTATGTAGTCTGCAGGCAGTACGGCCTCGTAGGCCCCTGAGGTACCTAGCCCCTCGATGTAGGCGATTACCACTTTCTCCTCAGAAAGTTTCCTTACTGCGTAGTAGAGGGTCTCGGAAGCTGCGACGTCTCCTCCTGGACTGTTGACGTACAGTACTACGGCCTTGACGAGAGGATCCTTACGAGCTCTGTCAATCATTTCAACGTAAGTGCTTACGTCCATAGACCCTAAGAGGCTAAATTTGGCATAGCTTAGGGGTCCCTGAATCCTTATCACTGCCACTCGTCCCGGCGCGCCGAGCTCTATCTTGAGCGGAGCTAGAAGCGCTGCAGCAGCTATTATGGCAATCATTACAGCCGCTAGGAGCGCAAATAAGAGCAGGATTTTCTTTTCGCTAAGCCCTTTCTCCGCCATCTATTTTCACCTCTCTAACGCCGAGGAACACCAGAATCGATGATCCTAGCTGTAGACAGTTATTAGCGGCATTTAGCCAAGTGTGTAGCCCACTGCGGAGTACTTCGCTGAACATTACAGCACTCAGCGAGCCCGAAACTATAGACGCGAACTGGGCGACTATCAACAGTATTCCGCCGGCCCTGAGCAGCTTAGAGCCGTAACTATAGGACATGTCTAGTAGCGAGAACCCCTCAAACACGTAGGACAGGGCTATCAGAGCCGTACCCGCTAGTACGCCGTAAATCCAAGGTCCTACAGCTGCGGCCTCCTCGGTGCCAGCTGCCATGACTTCAAGTACTCCAACTATTATGAACACGACCATCACTATAACTCCGATAATAGGCAGGATTATGATTACAATACGTGTCCAGCGGTAGAGCCTTTTGCCGGTAGCTCGGTAGACAGCATCCCATCCCATTATCCTAAGAACCCATGAGAGAATTGTAAGGGCGAGAACTAGGAATCCCACAACTGCTAGGCCGAGGAGTCTGAAAAGCTCGCTCGGAGCAACCGTCTCGGGAGCAGTTGGACCGGCACCCGGCGTCATAGTGCTTGAGATCAGTGCGAGTACATTTGCTAGTGCGAGGGTAGCGTACCCGTACTCAAGGTTTCTAGTAACTTCTGGCATCTTCTCACCTGTCTCCTTCTCTTCAGTAAAATAATAAAAACCCACTAGTCTGGGAGATGTGCTAGCGGGTTTCCCTGATCCTGACCTCCTTCACGAACGAGACCTTACTAAGTACTGTAAATTTCTTGATGTGACTCGGTACCTCGACTACGCCGCAGTCGACTATCCTAAGCACTTTCTTGTCAAACAATTCCTCGGTGACGTCGTCCTCAAATATCAGTTCACCAATACCGAGAAACACTACGGGAGACTCTGTCGTCTCTAAGTCTCTCCCACTCACCGATAGCTTGCCTATGTAGCGAACTACGCGGGGCACTATACTCTTTACAGAGCCTGGAACTAATCTCCTAACTCGCCTAGCGACCTCGATCGGTACTAATAGGACAGGTCCAGGCTCGTCTACTAACGACACTAGTAGCTTAAAGGCCTGAGACGCGAGGAACCCCACGCTCACGTTCATTCTACGTGCGAGGCTGGAAAGCCCGCGGTATGCCTCAGCGTCCACGCCTCGTATCAGGACGTTCTTCTGCTTCTCCTCTGAGGCGCTCATTACTGCACCTCCTTGCCTTCATAGGAATTAACCTTGAGAAATTAAGTAATGTTGTGATGCCTGCTCGCCTTTTCAACTTCTTTAATTAGCCTATCTATCTCTTCTAGCAAGGCATAGTCCCCCTCAACGTTCCTCTTTCTGAATCTAAGAGCTACGCACGCAGACCCCAGTAAGCATACGAGTCCTCCTAGAGTGAAGCCAAGCCTCATTACAGGCTGTTCGGATTGCTTGCCGGAAGGTGGAGCCCAAGCGGGCTTGTTACTTGAAGGTTTCGCCTTGAGCGTTAGGACTCTGGCGTGAACCTCGTCGCTTACGAGTACTCCGCGAACGGTTTGTCCACCGCAGGTGACGAGAGGCATTTCCTTCTCACGTACGTCTCTCAGCGATTCTAGAAGGGCCTTCTTGGTCCTAATCTCGGTCAGATTAGCCCTAAGCTTTCCAGTAGCTTCCTCTAGTTGGGAGACCCACTTGCTATACTCCTCCCTTTTCACAGATAGTTCGCGCTCTTTTTCCTCTAGAAGCTCTGTAGTTTCGACGAGCTGGTCCCGGGCCTCTAGGAGAAGGCGCCCAAGTGTCTCAGTCTTGTTGGCAGAGTCTTCTAAGGCTGCGCCCAGCTCACGTAGCTTGCGGGCACCTTCCTCAGCATCTTGCTCAAGTCTTGCAAGTTGGGAGAGAATGGCAAGGAGTTTTTCTCTCATTTCGTGTGCCTCGCCGGTAGCCTCCTCTATCAGCTCGGAGGAGACGTTTACTGGCAAATTCTCAAGCACGTTGTATAGGTTTAGCGTCTCATTCCCTATGCTTTCTACTTCCTCTACGAGTTCACGTGCAGTATCCACTCGACGCTTTATTTTGGCAACTGTCGCGCTTAGTGCGTTTATGGAGCTGGCGGCTGTCTCCAAGTCGCTCGCTGCTGCGTAGGCGAGTTCCGAGGCGTTTCTAAGGGCTGAGGCGGCAGCAAAGGACGCGTTAGCTGCGGCTTCCAGCTTCTCTGAGAACTCTTTAAGCTTGCTTAGCGACTCGTTGAGAAACTCCTCGAAATCTCCGAGAGAGGACACAGCTTCATCGACCTGTTTTCTCGTGGCCAGTATAGACTCTAACTGCTTCTCTAGTGCTTTCTCTACACTGACTAAGTTGCTTAGTGCCGGTTCGGGGTCTAGGGATGAGACTATCACCACAGAGGGCACCGGGACCTCGCCCCATGCATCTAAGGACTTCACGCGTAAATGCAGGGCCACGCTACTTTCCTCTTCCACTATGAGCATCCAAGTGACCATCCAGTACTCGCCGACGACCCTCACAAGGTCAGGCTTAGGCCTTGTCTCCAGCAAGGTGAGGTAGTCCGGGTCTATGGTCGCGCTGACTATTACAGCTATAGGGGCTCCCAGAGCTAGGCAGTTGCTGATAGTAACTCTATACTCGAGCTCGCTGCCTATCCCCGCCTCCACCACGCAGAACGAGTCGCCACACGTTACCTCAGCGTCGCTATCGTTCACGAGAACGCTGACGCTAATGTCAAGAGGGGCCCAGCCTGAGTCCACCACGTAGCTTAGCACTTTCTTTCCCTCAACTTTCACGTCGTGCCAGACCACTCTAACGAAGTTGCCTTCAACTAGGGCCTGACCACTTTCACCGTGGACGCGCACTCCTTGCGGGTTTAGAACGAAAGTTCTGTCATCTACCGTACACACGCCCTCACCCTCAAGGACTATGGTGACGTAAACTTCCGACTTGGCAACACCCCTACCTGGCACTATCACAACTTTCCTAGTTACAGTCTTAGTGACCTCAACCGGCTCGCACGGAGCCGTGGCGGTGACTAAGATTGCTAGCAGCACTATCGAGACTAGCCTCCCGCACGACATCATCGCATAACATGTATATCATAAATATTAATTTTTCTATCAGAAATAGCGCCGGAACACGCACGCATCTTATA
>CAZPLI010000044.1:0-6032 GCA_964587325.1 uncultured Thermofilaceae archaeon
CCGACCTACTAATCAACCCGCACGCTATACCTTCGAGAATGACCGTGGGCCAGCTGCTTGAGTCCATAGCCGGTAAGGTTGCTGCGTTAAAGGGCGAGCTAGTGGATGGCACGGCGTTCGAGGGGGTTAGCGAGGAGAGTCTCAGGAAGGCTCTGAGGCAGCTAGGCTTTAGGAGCGACGGCAAGGAGGTGCTCTATAACGGAATCACTGGCGAGAAGATGGAAGCTGAGATCTTCATCGGCGTAGTGTACTACCAGAAGCTCCACCACATGGTCGCCGACAAGATGCACGCGAGGGCGAGAGGGCCTGTGCAGATACTGACTCGTCAGCCCACGGAGGGCCGTGCGAGAGAGGGCGGGCTGAGGTTCGGAGAGATGGAGAAGGACTGTCTAGTGGGTCATGGCGCATCGATGCTGCTACGAGAGAGGCTGTTCGAGTCCGCCGACAAGACAGTGATCTATGTGTGTGAGAACTGCGGTTTCATAGGCTACTACGACGCTAGGAAGAACACGCCGATGTGTCCGCTGTGTAAAGATAAGGGCAGGCTGTATAGGGTGTCTGTCTCGTACGCGTTCAAGCTTCTCCTCCAGGAGCTCATGAGCATGGGTATAGCCCCGCGTATAATCCTCAAAGATAAGGTGGAGGTGGCTAGGTAATGGCGCTTGCTCGTGTAGAAGAGGAGACTAAAGTAATAGGTGCGATAAAGTTCGGGCTCCTCTCGCCCGACGAGATCAGGGCGATGTCTGTAGTCGAGATAGTCGAGAGCGAGACCTACGATGAAGAGGGCATGCCAATACGCGGCGGGCTCATGGACCGCAGACTAGGCACCGTGGAGCCCGGGGTGCGGTGCGAGACCTGTGGCAACTTCGTAAACCTCTGTCCCGGACACTTCGGCCACATAGAGCTGGCCCGGCCTGTAATACACCCTGAGTTTGCTAAGCACATTCATGTGTTGCTGAGGGCTACGTGTAGGAACTGTGGCAGGCTCCTACTACCTCAGGACGAAATCGAGAGACTAAGGGAGCACATGAAGAAGCTGGAGAAACAGTGGGTTATGCTGAAGTACAAAGAGGCAGAGGCAATTGCTAAGAAGGCGATGCAAGTCAAGACGTGTCCTCATTGTAACGCGCCGCAGTACAAGGTGATTTTTGAGAAGCCTTATTACTTCTACGAAGACCGTGGCGGTGTACGAGTAAGGCTAATGCCGACCGACATAAGAGAGCGGCTCGCAAAGATACCTGATGAGGACCTGGAGGTTTTAGGAATAGATCCCAAGCACGCCCGGCCTGAGTGGGCCGTACTGACCGTGCTACCTGTGCCACCAGTCTCTGTCCGACCGACAATTACTCTAGAGACTGGTCTTAGGTCCGAGGACGACCTAACACACAAGCTTGTAGACATACTCAGGGCTAACAACAGGCTGAAGGAGAACATTGAGAGCGGCGCTCCCAGCATGATAATCGACGATCTCTGGGACCTGCTCCAGTTCCACGTGGCCACATTCTTTGATAACGAGCTCTCGGGAGTGCCTCCAGCGAGGCATAGGTCGGGCAGACCTCTGAGAACTCTCGCGCAGAGGCTTAAAGGCAAAGAGGGCAGGTTCCGAGGAAGCCTCGCAGGCAAGCGCGTCGATTTCTCCGCAAGAACGGTGATCTCCCCCGACCCCAACCTTAGCATAAACGAGGTAGGAGTACCTATCGACATCGCTAAGATATTGCTCGTACCGGAGCGAGTCACAGAATGGAACATCGAGGAGATGCGAGAGCTCGTACGCAGAGGCCCGTACGAGTACCCTGGAGCTAACTACGTGGTTAGACCGGACGGCGGCAGAACAGATCTTCGCTACGTGAGAGACCGGGAGGCTCTCGCAGAGGCCTTAAGGCCAGGCTACATAGTGGAGAGGCACCTAAGGGACGGAGACATCGTACTATTCAACAGGCAGCCGTCTCTTCACAGAATGTCGATCATGGCTCACAGAGTCAAGGTACTCCCTCACAAGACCTTTAGGCTAAACCTTCTCGTGACACCGCCTTACAACGCTGACTTCGACGGCGACGAAATGAACCTCCACGTACCGCAGTCGGAGGAGGCCAGAGCCGAGGCCGAGACTCTAATGCTTGTGCAGGAGCAGATAATAACTCCTCGTTACGGTGCGCCCATAATCGGAGGTATACACGACTATATCACTGGTGCTTACCTACTAACTCGTAAAGACACGCTTCTGGATAAGAAGATGTTCTCTCAATTAGCCTACTTAGCTAAGTATGCGGGCGAGCTGCCAGAGCCCGCAGTTCTCAAGCCTCGTGAGTACTGGACGGGCAAGCAGCTCGTGTCGCTATTCCTCCCTGACGACTTTAACCATAGGGGTAGAGCTAAGATATGCATTGGCTGTCCCAGGTGTGACCCTGAGTACTGTCCGTATGACGCTTATGTGATAGTCAAGAACGGTAACCTGTTAACGGGCGCGCTTGACAAGAAGAGCGTAGCCGCTGAGGAGGCTGAGACTCTACTACACGAGTACGTCAGGAGGTACGGCAAGGCTAAAGCCGCAGAGCTCATGGACACTCTGTTCAAAGCCTTCATAGCCTACTTAGACATGCGCGGCTTTACCATAGGTGTAGACGATATCGACCTACCGCCTGAGGCATTCGAGGAGGTAAACGAAGCCTTAGAGGAGGCAAGAAAGAAGGTTAACAAGCTGATCGAGGAGTACAAGGCTGGCGTACTCGAACAGGCTGCTGGCATGACCTTAGAGGAGACTCTCGAGAACAGGATACTAAGCGTCCTAGAGAAAGAGCTAAGTAGCAAGATAAACGATATAATACTGAAGTATGCCGATAGAAACAGTAATGCGATGATAATGGCCTTAACAGGAGCCAGAGCAAACCCTGTCAACATAATGCAGATGGCGGCCGCACTAGGACAGACGACTGTCAGAGGCAAGCGAATTAGGCGCGGGTATTCTCAGAGACCTCTGCCTCACTTCAAGCCCGGCGACCTAGGCCCTGAGGCGCGCGGCTATATCAAGGGCTGCTTCAAGCGCGGACTCTCACCAGTCGAGTTCTTCTACCACTCAATGGCAGGCAGAGAGGGCCTCGTAGACACGGCAGTGAGGACTGCCGACAGCGGCTACATGTATAGGAGGCTGTCCAATGCACTCCAGGACTACGTGGTGTCATACGACGGTACCGTCCGCTCCTCTGAGGGCTTCATCATACAGTTCAGGTACGGTGAGGACGGCGTAGACCCGTCAAAGAGCGACCATGGCAGAGCAGTAAACGTAGACCGTATAATCGAAGCTATACTCTCTGAAAGGGGTGGTCACGAGTCTAAGCCTGCAAGCGAGGACGAGATAAAAGCGATTCTAGACGAAGTCTCAGTGCAGCTCCCAGTGAAGGTTAGAGACGAGATACTGGAAAAGGCTCTAAAGAACGCCCTGAGCAGGGACGAGATCGAGAAACTAGTGAAGCGCGCGGTTGAGGAGTACCGCAGAACGCTAGTCGACCCAGGCGAAGCAGTAGGCATTGTGGCTGCTCAGTCAATAGGAGAGCCCAGCACTCAGATGACCCTAAGGACCTTCCACTTCGCAGGCATGAGAGAGTTCAACATCACGCTAGGCCTTCCGAGACTAAAGGAGATAGTAGACGCTAGGAGGACTCCTGAGACGCCGATTATGTACATCTACCTCAAGGGAGAGTACGCGAAGAGCCGAGAAAAGGCGCTAGAGCTGGCAAGAAAGATGGAGCTTACGACTGTGAGGGATGTCTCAGAGAGCATAGAGGTCAACTATCTCACGGGCGAGATAATCATCAGGCTCGACACAGAGATGATGAGCGACCGCGGTGTCACCACTAAGGACGTAGTCAAGGCGATAAACAGGGTCAAGGGCAAGAAAGGGCGCGTAGAAGTCGGAGAAGAGGACGGCAAGCCCGTAGTCATATTCGACACAGGTACCACCGACGTGATAAAGCTAAGGAGAATGTACACGAGAGTAGGAAACCTTAAGCTACGCGGTATCAAGGGCATCAAGCACACGGTCGTCCGCGAGATAACATCTAACGGCAAGAAAGAGTACATGATCGTAGCCGAAGGGTCCAACCTAGCCGCGGTCCTAGCGATGGATGGCGTCGACCCGCGGAGGACGATAACTAACGACATTCACGAAATCGCGGAGGTCCTGGGCATAGAGGCCGCTAGAAACATGATAGTAAGGGAAATGAAGACGGTCTTGGACGAGTTCGGCTTAGACGTGGACATACGGCACATCCTACTAGTAGCTGATGCGATGACTTTCACCGGTAAGGTGAGAGAGGTAGGCAGGCATGGAGTTGCTGGAGAGAAGACAGGAGTGCTTGCCAGGGCAGCGTTCGAGGTAACCGTGAAGCACTTGGCTAATGCTGCCATGAGAGGTGAGGTAGACGAGTTAAAGGGTGTCACTGAGAGTATAGTAGTCGGTTCAGTACCTGTACCTGTGGGTACTGGAACTGTGAGGCTGTTAATGAGCTTCGGAGAGACTCAGGCTTCAAGTTAGGTAGCCTTCTCTTAATTCTCTTTTCATTCTTTTTATTAACTGGTAAACAATGCCAGTTTATAGGGGCTTGTTCTCCAAATGCCAGTATAGAGCTAAGCTTACGATAGCTATTGGTATTGCTAGCAGTGCGAATGCTGATACGGGGTCTGTAGCTACAATAATCGCGCTAACTGCAAGTACAAGCAGCATAGCTACTAGACCTAGAATTACTAGCGAGTGTCTTAAGCCTCCTAGCGACTCTTCACTCCATTCCGAGGGCGCTTCCGGTAGCGCACGTGCTACGGCTGAGGATGTTATAAGAGATCCCAGTATTCCTATAGTAGCTCCTAACAATAGAGCGTAAATAGACGCTTGCAGGTGTCGGGTAAACGCAAAGGTTATGACTGCTACGGTTAGGCTACTGGCGACCACGAAGACTTGGGCTGCAAGTGTTTTTGCGAGGGCTATTCTCTTCCTAGTGAGCGGTAATACGTAGAGTAGCTGCGCACCCTTCCCTTCCACAAAATATAGGTGAAGTATAGCTTCAGCACCCACCATACCGGCAATCGAACCTGCTAGTATAGCTATGTCCCAGGGATCGAGGAAGCTGTGAAACGGCCATGCGAAGAAGAAGGGGAGTATCGCGAGTGTATAGATTACGAGGGCAAGTCTCCGGGGCTCTCTTATTAGGAGCTTAAGATCCTTGACCGCGTAGCCCCAGAGAGGACTTCGTAGGGTGAGGCCACGCCATTTAGGGGGCGTAGATGGGAACGTGCGCACGTGCTCAATTAGCGAGAAGCGATTCACAGCGAACCTGAAAGCTGCAAATGCGAAATAGATGCTTAAGGCCAACGAGACTATAGACCTCACGGGATTCACGTGTACAAACAGCATTCCCAGGAAGGGGATAAGAGCTAGCCACGGGCTCAAAGACTGCTCTTCTCTGATCGTGCTGATAATGGCACCCATAGCGAATTGCCAGCCAATCCATATCAGGAACAGGGCTAGCCACGCGAAGACTGAAAGTGTTCTCATTAGTGGGCTACACTTAACAGAGCTAGAATAGGTTCCTAAGGCAACTCCCACGCTTGCTGAGGTCATAGCGCACAGCAAGCACGCTACTAATAGCGTCACGAAGTGCAGAGGGCTTAATGCTCCTGAAAGGGTCCTAATTAGCGCCGCTAGGAGAACGAGAGCTACGGGAGTGAGCGCGCTTAGCCCACCCCAGTAGAGGAAAAGAGCCTCAATATAGGCACAGGTCGCTTCATGGCGACTAATGGGCAAGCTTCTAAGTATCTGCAGTAGGCCTTCAGAGGCGAAGACTGCGGTGAACGACGCAGACTCTATTATCAAAAGGAAGACGGTAAGGAGTATTGTGAGAATCGAAGCCGCAATAAAGGCTTTATCGACTTCCTCAGGCCTTGAAACCAATACTAGCAAGGCTAGAAAGCACGAGAATAGCCCGTAAAGTATCACCTGGAGAGCATTTGAGCGAATCACAGACGGCTCTGCTCTCTTGTAT
>CAZPLI010000044.1:6042-12576 GCA_964587325.1 uncultured Thermofilaceae archaeon
GCAATAATACCCTTCTTGCCCCAACTCTTCCTAGCCCTGTAAAGTATCTCGCGCGCGAGGACGTAAGAGAGTCTCAAGTCTCGCTCCCTCCGCGTAGAGACCTAATTATCTCTTCGTACTCACGTGAGTAACCCGTGACCTCTAGGTAGACGTCTTCCAGCTCCTTAGCTCCGAACAGCTTCGTAAGTTCGCCGGGTTGCCCTTCAGCTACTATCCTGCCCCTGTGTATTATGACTACTCTGTCAGCCACAGCTTCAGCTACTGGTAGCACGTGTGTTGAGAACAGGATCGTTGCACCTCGTGACGCTTTTTCTCTCAGCCAGGCCTTGATTATTCTCGCGCCCATGGGGTCTAGCCCGCTGAACACTTCGTCAAGTACTAACACGTCGGGGTCTCTGAGCATAAGAGTGGCGAGCATCAACCTTCTCCTATTGCCCCTACTGAGCTCTCCAACGAGCTTGCCCATCTCGTTCTTAAGATCCAGCACCTTCACAACTTTCGACACAGTATCTGGAGGCGGACTTACACCATAAACTGACAGAACGAACTCTACGAACTCACTAGCCTTTAGCGATTCAAACAGCAGTGGGTCTTCGGGTATGTAGCCTACGATCTTACGTGCCTCAATAGGGTCTTCTGAAGGGTCTATGTTGTTAACAAGCACCCTGCCGTGGTCGGGTGTAAGAACGCCTATTGTCATCTTGAACAGTGTAGACTTCCCGCTACCGTTAGGCCCCAAGAGGGCAACTATTTCTCCGTGTTCCACGGAGAAGCTGACGCCTCTAAGCACCTCTCGTTCTCCAAAGCTTTTGTATATGTTCTCGAAACTTATGCCTATAGCCATGGTATCACCATTATTTGATACTCTCTCAGTAATCGCGATAGACTATTGTGTTTGAGTAAAACACTGCCCGATGATATAAATTTCTCTTTTCATGAGTAGAGATGGCGCATGTCATTACGGTGCACTGTAATACGAGAAATCGCATTGTCGGGAGAAAGGAATTAATGCTTGATGAGAGGGGCTACGGAGGAAGCTTTAAATCCGCCTTACCCGCTGGTGGGGCGCTATGGACTTTGCCAGAGAGCTTAGGACGGCAATAAGGACGGGGAAGGTAGTGCTGGGCTCGCGAAGGACTATAAAGCTATTGGTGAACGGGCAGGCCAAGATGGTCATAATTGCTCAGAATGCGCCCGAACACATTAGACGCGACATCGAGTACTATGCAAAGCTTGCTAAGGTTCCAGTGTACGTATATCCAGGAACGAGCTGGGACCTCGGTGCTGTTTGTCAGAAACCTTTTATGGTCGCCGCGCTAGCTATTCTTGACCCCGGCGAGAGCAACATACTTGACTTGGCTCGGGAGAGGGGGTGAGAGCCCCTGCCCGAGATTAAGCTGACAGAGCTAGAGATGCAGTACATAACGCTTCTCGAGGGCATAACCGGTACTACAGTGATTGACTGCGTTATTGACGAGGAAAGGGGCCGAGTTATTTACCTAGTTAAGCCCGGAGAAGTGGGTTTAGCTGTCGGAAGAAACGGCGTCAATGTGAAGAGCCTGAGAAGGCTCCTGAAGAAGGACGTAGAAATAGTAGAATACGCCGACGACCTAGAGCAGCTCATAAGAAATAGCCTGTTCCCGGCTCGTGTTGACTCAGTACGCCTAAAGAAGACCAGTGATGGAAGAAAAATAGTTGTAGTGCGCGTACATCCCGACGATAAAGGCCTAGCAATAGGGCGAGGAGGTAGGAATATCGCTAGGGCTCGGCTACTAGCTAAGCGATACTTCGACGTGGACAACGTAGTCATAGAGTAGGACTCTTGGAAACTTTTAAATCGTCGGGATTCCCGTCATGCTGAGGCGGTAGTATGCCGGGGTCAAAATCACCTAAAGGTCAGTTTGCAGCGAGAAAACTCAAACTAAAGAGGAAGAAGTTCAGGTGGAGCGACATACATTACAAGCGTAGAGTACTGCAGCTAGCCAAGAAAGTCGACCCCTTAGAGGGCGCGCCGATGGCTCGAGGCATAGTCCTTGAGAAAGTAGGAATCGAAAGCCGCCAGCCCAACAGCGCAGTAAGGAAGTGTGTGAGAGTACAGCTAATCAAGAACGGCAAGGTCGTAACAGCGTTCTTACCAGGCGACGGTGCGCTCCTCTTCGTAAACGAGCACGATGAAGTAATCATTGAGAGAATAGGAGGCCCTGAGGGTAGAGCGTACGGTGACCTTCCCGGTGTAAGGTTCAAAGTAATTAAGGTCAACGGAGTATCATTGATAGAGCTGTTACGAGGCAGAAAGCAGAAGCCAATGAGGTAGCTGCAGAGACTTAGAGGGGTCAAGTTTGGAGAAAACTCCAAGGGTTAAAATACTCAAGAAAGAGGGCGAATACGTAAAGTTCTTACTAGAGGGAGTGACACCAGCCTACGCCAATGCACTCAGGAGGGTCATTCTCTCAGAAGTACCCACGCTTGCCATAGACGAGGTAACCATACTGACCAATACATCAGCGCTCTTCGACGAAATACTTGCCCACCGCTTAGGCTTAATACCCCTCCGTGTGGACCTAAAGACATACGACGTCCTCCGAGAGTGTTATGAAGAAGGGGATGCTGAGGCCTGCGAAGTCTACTTTTCCCTTAAGGTTGAGGCTGGCGAGAGACCTGTAGTCGTCTACTCGGGACACCTCAAGCTCGAGAAGCCGACGAGCGGCGTACTCACGACAGTACCACTCGATATCTCGCCCGTCTCTGACACTATTCCTATAGTTAAGCTCGGCCCCGGTCAAGTAATCGAGCTCGAAGCAGTTGCTCGTATGGGCGTGGGAAAGGATCATGCGAAGTGGCAGCCGGTCTGCGTTGCGGCGTACAAGTACAAGCCCGTGATTAAGATCCTAAAGGACAGAGGGCCTGAGGCGCTTAAATGTGCCGAGGTATGCCCCAAGAAAGTCTTCGAGATACGGGATGGAAAACTCGTAGTCGCCAGGCCCTTGGACTGTAGTCTCTGTAGAGAGTGCGAGATCCACTGCCCTGGCGTCGTGAAGGTGATGTGGGACGACTCTTGCTTCGTCTTTAAGGTCGAAGGCCTAGGCATGATACCAGTCTGGAAAGTGATAGACGTTGCACTCGACGTGCTAGCGAAAAAAGCTCAGAGGCTCAAAGAGGCCGTACTAAAAGTCGCGAGCAGTGAGGCCCCAGGCGAGGCGGGCGAGAAAGTTTAAATCCTTACTCTCTTAGTTGGCGGGGGGCCTACGATGAAGAGGACAGGGCCTACCAATATACACTTGAGGCTGTTAATCTCGAGGCTGAGGAAAGCCGCAAGGCAGTATGATGCGCCAATATGGAGAACCGTAGCCGAGTTTCTCGAGCGTCCTCGAAGGAAGAGAGTAGCAGTAAACCTCAGCAGGATAAACAGGTACACGAACGAGGGAGATGTTGTGGTGGTGCCCGGCAAAGTACTTAGCTGTGGCGAGTTAAACCACAAGGTCACAGTGGCGGCCTGGGCTTTCAGCGCTAAGGCTCGCGAGAAGATAGAGAGAGTGGGTAGAGCTATATCTATCGACCAGCTTTTAGAGGAGCGTCCGGACGGAAGCGGGGTGAAGATTATTGCCTAGCCAGCCAACTAAGGTCAGTATAATAAACGCCGAGGGGCTCGTAGCAGGCAGGCTCGCTAGCATAGTTGCTAAGCGCCTGCTCATGGGCGAGAGGATAATAATAGTCAACGCCGAGAAGGCAATAATCACCGGCAAGAGGAAGAGGATTCTCGAGTGGTACGGGAAGAGAGTCACTGAGTGGAGGACCTACTACAACCCCGAGAAGAGGGGGCCTAAGATACCGCGGCGTCCCGACCGCGTTCTCAAAAGGATGGTGCGAGGAATGCTCCCGCGAAAGAAGCCGCGAGGAAGAGAGGCTCTCAAGAGGCTAAAGGTCTACATGGGTGTGCCTCCACAGTATGCTACTGCAAAGTTCGAGGTTCCCGAAGAGGCCAAGCTCAAAAACAAGGACATACCGTACATGACGCTCGCCGAGCTTTACCAGGCCTTCGGCGGCAAGCTTTAGCATTTGATAGGCTAATATTTATAAGCATACAAGCGGGTGCACTTGCCCGGCGAGGCTCATGAAGATAGTACTCGTGTCCGCAAGGAGGAAGACAGCTAGGGCACGAGTCATAGTCAGAGAGGGTAAGGGCAGAGTACTGATAAACGGCGTGCCATTAGAGGTTCTTGAGCCCGAGGCTGTGAGATTGAAGATCATGGAGCCTATACTTCTGGCAGGAGAGGATATAATCAGCAAGGTAGACATCGAGGCCACAGCGAGAGGCGGCGGCATCATGGGTCAGGCTTCTGCGATAAGAACTGCTATTGCAAGGGCACTGGTCGAGTGGACCCAGTCAGAGGAGCTCAGGAAACTCTACCTCAGGTACGACAGGCACCTACTAGTCGAGGACCCGAGGCAGGCAGAGCCCAAAAAGCCTCGTGGCAGGTCGGCGCGCGCTAAGAGACAGAAGAGCTACAGGTAGTTAGGCTTCTATTGTCTCGTACCTTAATATCTCGTCTATAAGTTCTACGTGTGATAGAAACATCCTTCTACAGCAGTACCTCTTAATTCCCATCTCATCTAGCACCTTGCCAGGATGTTCTCCCTGAGAGACTCTTCTGGCAAACTCCAGCCATTTGTCGGCTATTAAGGCTCCACATGTAAAGCATCTAACGGGTATTATCATCACAGGTCCCAGGGAGGGCTAGTCCCGGCTCCTTTAAAGTTTTCCTTACGCTGCACATTAGCTCCGTGAGGCCTTCTTCTTAAGCGCTGTTGGGCACACTGCGAGGTCCTCCGGCCTTATGACTCCTCGACGTCCTTTTCCGAGCACTAGGTACATGTTTGAAGGGTCTTCAAGGGGGACAATATCGACGTCTCTAGTAAACAGCCACAGCAAGGAGGCAATAGCAGCTATCCCCCTAAACGTCAGAGGCATCGTAGCCGACATGTACCGACACACTCAGACTTTCAGGCGCTGTGTTCTCGACTATGAAGTCCCTGTAGCCTCCTCTAAATATTGCATATACTCTGTCTAATTCTTCGATCACTACAACTCCGTTGTCTTGGAGAGCGCACGTGGCTGAAGCGAAGAGTTTAGGTAAGTCCCACTCGTCGAAGTGTGCTAGCATCGCGCTGTACATTAAGACTATATCGAAGCGACCTAGCTGGTAGGCTTCTAGAGCGTCCATTACTCTAACTTCTGCTCTCACGCCTTCTTCTTGCGCGAAACGGGCAGCATCTCTAACCGCGTCTTCACGGATGTCGACCATCACTAGCCTCGACTTAACCCCTTTCTTACTTAGCACTCTAGCGAGTGCGACACCTCCTATGCCCCTTCCTGCGCCTAGGTCTAAAATCGCGAGGCCCAAGGTTCTATTGGCCAGTAGTTCCGAGAGCCATGGGTGGCTAAGTAGGGCTTCAAAGTCTCTCTGCGCCCGCAGGTACCTCCTTCTACCCTCAGGAGTCCAGGGATCGTCCTTCCACTGCGCTATTCTGTAAGCTTTCTCAAGATCTCCCGCTTTAGCGATCGTATGTCACCCCTCCCACTGGCTCGGCATCATTCTAATATGGCTTTGCAGCGCCCAGGGCCCAGCGGCTAACCGTAGCGAAGATTTTAAAGGCCCGTTATGTAACGCAGGCTAGGTGCGCTTTATGGCAGAGAAGTCTGAGGGCGGCGTGGAGGAGAGGGAGGAGCTGCTAATACCGCTGGAGATGTACCTAGCTTCGGGTATCCGTATAGGCACGAGGATGAAGAGCAAGTTCATGGAGCGCTTCATCTACAGCGTGAGGCCCGACGGGCTCTACCTCCTAGACGTTAGGAAGACTGACGAGCGCATTAGGATCGCTGCGAGGATGATCGCGCAGTACCCCCCCAACAAGGTCGTCGTGGTCTCTGCCAGACAGTACGGACAGCGCCCCGTAAAGAAGTTCTGCGCGTTAGTAGGCTGCATACCTATAGTTGGCAGGTTCCCGCCAGGCACTTTCACCAACCCCGCGCTTAGGACCTACATAGAGGCGGACCTCGTCGTAGTCACGGACCCCAGGATGGACGCTCAGGCCATTGAAGAGGCAGCTAAGATAGGTATACCGGTAATAGCCCTCTGTGACACCGACTCTCCCATAAGCAATGTAGACCTAATAGTGCCTGTCAACAACAAGGGTAGGAGGGCCCTCGCGCTAACCTACTGGCTACTAGCAAGGCAGGTACTGAGGGAGCGCGGCGAACTCCCGCCCGATGGCGAGCTCCCAATACCGCCCGACGAGTTTGAGGCCAAGATGATTGCGGCAAGGGAGGTCATTTAAGGGCGTCACGGCTATTCAAACGGTGCTTAACCTTGGCTAAGGTGCGGAGAGCTGCTGTAGCAGGCCTATTCTATGAAGCTGATCCCCAGACACTAAGAGAGCAGATCCAGGGACTCTTTCTCCATAAGTTAGGCCCCGGCAAGCTTCCACCAGAGCCTCAAGCTTTTTCCGGGCGAGTACTGGGTGCTGTGGTCCCTC
>CAZPLI010000045.1:0-12496 GCA_964587325.1 uncultured Thermofilaceae archaeon
TGACAGGGCAGCTATGGACGGCTACGCAGTAAGAGCAGAAGACGTAGAAGGGGCCGACGAGCTTAGGCCTATCAAGCTCAGGGTTAAGGGGTATGTTGAAGCTGGACAAGCCGTTAGAGAATGGGTAGAGCCTGGCGAGGCTGTAGAAGTAGCTACAGGCGCGCCGCTACCCCCTGGAGCAGACGCCGTAGTCATGGTAGAACACACTCTGAGGAGGGGAGATGAGGTATTAGTTATGCGTAGTGTGTCAAGAGGAGCTAACGTTTACCATGCGGGGGCAGACGTAGTTCTAGGAGAGGTTGTCCTGCACAGAGGAGTGGTGCTTGGGCCGGCTGAAATAGCAGTACTAGCGTCGCTGGGCTACGAGAGTGTAAACGTCTTTCGCAAGCCTAAAGTCGCTGTGATCTCGGTAGGCAACGAGCTTGTAAAGCCCGGCACGGAGCTACCGCCTTACAAGGTATACGATGCTAACAGCTACTCGATAGCCGCCGCAGTTTATGCAGCTCACTGCGAGCCTGTGCTTAAAGGCATAGTTCCCGATGATTTGGACGCAATACGCCGAGCCCTCCTTGAGAGCGTGGAGCACGCTGACATCGTGATAACCTCAGGCGGAACTTCGGCAGGGCGTGGTGACTACGTCTATCGTGTCTTAGAAGATGTGGGAGAGTTGTTAATTCACGGGCTCAAAATCAAGCCAGGAAAGCCTACTGTTGTCGCGTCAGTACGCGGCAAGCCTGTCATCGGGCTACCAGGCTATCCGCTCTCTGCCTTAATGGCGTTCCAGCTTATCGTTAAACCACTCCTAGAAGCTTTTGCCGGTGTTAGGAGCAGTAGCGAGTTAGAGGCCGAAGTCTTGTTAGCGTCTAGAGTGATCCCTGCAAAAGGCAGAGTGAACTTGATCCCCGTCATGCTTAGAAGACAGCGCGAAAAACTGTTGGCATTCCCGCCGGGTTTTATGTCAGGGGCTGTGGAGGCTCTGCTCCTGGCCGATGCATTCCTAGTTACGAGCGAGAACGAACAGTACATCGATAAGGGCGAGGTCAGGAGAGTGCGCCTACTTCGACCTCTCAGTGAGCTACCTGACATAGCGGGCATAGGGAGCCACTGTATGGCCTTAGAGCTTATTCTAGCAGAGCTCAGGCGTAGAGGTTACAGGACGCGGTATGTAGCCAGAGGATCGTCAGCCGCTTTCCTAGCAGTGAGGGAAGGAGGTGCTGACTTCGGAGGTACGCACTTGCTAGACCCTAGCACTGGGGAGTACAATAGGCCTTTTATGGAGCTATTCGGAGTAAGGGGAAAAGCAGTCTTAATACGTGGCTACCTGAGAGAGCAAGGTTTCATTGTGCGAGAGGGCAACCCTCTGCAGATAAAGAGCTTTGACGACATAGTGAGAAAGAGAGCCCGCTTCATAAACAGGGCGCGAGGGTCCGGAACGCGTGCACTAATAGATAGCATGTTAAGGGACACGGCTCAGAGAATGGGTCTAGATCCCAGAGAGCTTGAGAAAGTGATACCGGGATTTAACGTTGAGGCGAAGAGCCATACCGCAGTCGCGGCTGCGGTTAAACTTGGCAGAGCCGACGTAGGAGTAGGCATAAGAGCGGCAGCCGAGGCTTACGGCTTATCTTTCATACCCATTGGCTGGGAGAGCTACGACTTCGTAGTAGCTAAGGAGGCCCTTAACAAACGCTCTGTACAGGCTTTCATCGAATACCTAACTAGTAGCAAGTTCAAGGAGCACGTAGAGAAGAAGTTGCCGGGGTACAAAGTTCCTAGCGACGCTGGCGAGATTATAGCTGACTAGTGTAACGCGCAGCATACTCATAATACTCATAAGTTTCCAGTGAAGTCTGAGCGCGGGGTTTAAGTTTGCCTAGTGGGCAGCTGCGCGCGTTCTTTGAGCCGGACGCCATAGCAGTGATAGGCGCGTCGCGTGAGCCGGAAAAACCCGGGCACGTGATATTCAAGATTCTCCTAGAAAACAAGAGGAAAGGTGTTTTAAAGGCCGAAGTGTATCCCGTCAACCCCTTCGCGGACGAGATACTGGGCGTTAAGTGTTACCCCTCAGTCAAGGATATTCCACGTAACGTGGATCTAGCGGTTATAGTGGTTCCTGCTAAAATCGTGCCTAAAGTGCTGCGTGACTGTGGGGAGAAAGGTGTTCGTGCAGTAATAGTAATCTCAGCGGGCTTTAGTGAAGTGGGCAACGTTGAGCTAGAGCAGGAGCTGGTAAAGATAGCCAAAGCTTACGGAGTCCGGGTAATAGGGCCTAACTGTATTGGAGTGCTGTGCCCCTGGACAGGGGTAGACACAATATTCCTTCCCGTAGAAAAAGTATTGAAAGATGGAAGACGTGTAATCTCGACCCCTCGGCCTCGGCCAGGCTACGTTTCTCTGTTAAGCCAGAGCGGCGCGTTTGGTACTGCGGCCATTGACTACATGTCTGGTGAAGGCATCGGCCTCAATGTCTTTGTTAGCTATGGAAATAAGGCGGATGTTGACGAGGCAGATCTTCTCGAATACTTGGCTGAGGATCCTAGGACTAGGGTCATACTAATGTACATAGAAAGCCTTGAGCGCGGGCGCAGAGTAGTAGAGGTCGCTCGCGAAGTAACACTCAAGAAACCTGTAGTCGCGCTAAAGGCAGGCAGGACGGCTGCTGGAGCTCGAGCAGCCGCGTCTCACACAGCCGCTCTCGCAGGCGTGGATGAGGTGTACGAAGCGGCATTCCGCAGAGCAGGGATAGTACGCGCCTATGACGTAGAGGAGCTCTTCGACATGGCTAAGGCCCTAGCCATGCAGCCTCCTGCACGCGGCAACAGGGTCGCTATAGTTACGGACGGCGGGGGAGCAGGTGTTATGGCCACAGACGAGTGTGTGCTTAGAGAGATGCGGGTCCCAGAGCTGAAGGGGAAAGCTAGGGACGCCTTAGAGGAGCTAAAGAACAAGGGCGTGATACCGCACTTCGCGTCACTAATGAACCCTATAGACCTGACTGGTTCCGCGACCACTGAGATGTATTTGGAGACGCTGAAGGTCCTCCTAGAAAGCGACGAGATAGACGTGGTACTAGTCTTAGCGTTGCACCAAGTGCCGGGAATAGAAGACCCTGTAGACCTTGCACAATCAATTGGCGAATTAGTAAAGAGTAAGGGCTTTGTCAAGCCTGTTCTTGCGGTTGACACGGGGTGGAGTGAGGCGGCGGTACTAACGCGCGAGGCCTTCGATAACGCGCTTATACCCAGCTACCCCACGCCCGAGAGAGCGGCACGTGCAGCCAGGGCTCTCTGTACTTACGGTAGCTACCTTTCGAAACGTGGAGTACTAGAGGACTACTTAAGGGCGTGGAAGCCCGCGCTTTAGCGCAGACGCTTATACTCTTCTTTTACCATATTTACAAAGCGTTCTAATAGCCGCTCAGCAGCGTCTTTGCTTCTCCCCTCTACCGTGACTCTGATCACAGGCTCAGTGTTTGAGGGTCTAATTAGAACCCAGCCCTCGTCTAAGTCTACCCTTACACCATCTATAGTTTCTACCTCTCCGTACTCTCTTTCTAGTTTGCGTTTCAGAGAGTTAACTATCTCAAACTTGAGATCATCGCCGACCTCGAGTTTCCGCCTTAATATGGGATAGGCCGGAGGCACAACTTCAGAGATAGGTTTGCCTATATAGGCTACAGAGTCAACGAAGTGTACGAGAGTCATAAGCCCGTCGTCCATGTTCGCGTTTCGCCTCACGACGTAATGTCCGCTGCTTTCTACTCCCAGGACCGCATTGCGCTTAACGACTTCTCTCACCATGTATGTCCTTCCAACAGGCACTCGGAAGACGCGATAACCATGGCGTTTAACATAGTCGTCGATGATCATCGAGCACTCCACGTTTGCAACTACGTCACCTCGCTCGCCTCCAATGAGCATGACGACGCCTGCCTGTTCCGCTGTCAGCACGTTCCCCTTCTCATCTACGAATAGCGTCCTATCGCCGTCTCCATCGAATGCCACTCCGAAGTCTGCTCCTTCCTCTACCACGATGCGTCTTAGTTTGCTCACAGCTTCAGGAGTTGGTTCGCTACCTCTCGCAGGGAAGCGAGGGTCCAGGTCGCAATTTAGACATACAACCTCGTGGCCCGCGTCTCTAAGTAAACGTGGGACCGCGAGAGAGGCAACACCGTTGCCGCAGTCAACTACTATTTTAAGCCCTGAGGATTTCATCTGTCTTCTCAGGAAACTAGTATATTCCGGAAGTACATCAAATTGAGAGACTTTGCCCACGTCCGCATAGCTTACGCGTCTTAGCCTGCTGGGATCGAAGAAGAGGTCCCTAATCGCGTAGATGTCGGGGCCTACCATTAAATCGCCGCCAGGCCTGCTCAGCTTTACACCATTCCACTCCGGAGGTAAGTGACTCGCAGTTACGTACGCCATCCCCTTACCGAGGTGTAGCGTAGAGTACATCGCCGCGCCTATAGGCACAGTACCGATATCGAGCACGTCAGCTCCTGCAGCTATCAAGCCTGCTATCAGAGCGCGCTTTAAGGCAGGAGTACTGCCACGCCCATCGCCGCCCACTGCGTAGGTGCATGGGGCATATGTGGCAATCGCCATGCCTATGCGCGCCATGACGTCAACTGTCAGGTCTTTGTTGAAAATACCGCGCACGTCATAAGCTCTGAAAATGTGACGAACTCTCTCCATGGTGTCACCGCGAGTCCCTTCCTACCACCATCGATATTACGTTATCTTCAATCGATATAGCTCTAGGCGGCCTCGTAAGACAGGGCCTTTCTGAGGAGCTCGTTAACAGCCTCATCAAACGTTATACCTCGCCTAGCGGCGTAATCTGACACGAGCTTTGCTAGACTGACCTCTAGAAGCACCACTCTCTCTACTCTTTCCTCTTTCTTAACTTCCTCAACTATTCTTTGAAGCTCAGGCTCCCTGCTAGCAACGGTGGGGTCTCTCCTAATTCTGCTAACTACTAACGCAACCTCCTTCGTACTCAGCCCCTCTGTCATCTTAACGAGTTTCTCTGCGAACGCCTTCTCGTCAGTTATCACACCTTCGCGAGCTAAGTGTGCAGCCAGCGAGTCTATGATCGCAGCAGATGTCCTGCTGACAGTCTTTCTCCGCGTGCGAGGAGGTCTACCGGGCTTAGCCGGGGGCGCGCTAACGAGTCCTGCTTTTTTGAGAGCTCTCCAGACCTTGATAGCGTGCTGTATCTCGTGGGCAAGCACCTGCAACTCTCTTGTGATCTCCTCTTCGGAGAGACCGAATTCTGTCTGCAATCTTTCCAAAGCAGCTCCTATCTCGTCTCTAGACATAGTATTTTGGCGAAGGTTCTCGCTGAGGCTGAGTATGACGGCGTCCTTATCAGTTAGATCTCTGACTATCACCGGGATTCCTCGTGAGAACAGGCGCTCAAAGACCTTGGGGTGTTCTTCCTTCAGGCGCTTAAGAGCCTCGAACCTCAGCCTGCCACAGACTATACCAAGTTTCCCCGCCTCAGGTCTCACTGTGAGAGGGTTGAGAAGCCCGTGCCGCATTATGTTTAACATGAGCCTGCGTACAGAGTCTTCGTCTACGCGCTGTCTGACGTTACACTTCGACACTACGAGCTTGTCAAGGGGCACGTACTCCAGCCTTCCGGACAAGGGCGTCACACCATGTCTTAAGCCGCAGGCCAGTTAATTCCTCTAGTGCTGAGGTATAGCCTCTACGTCCAGCGCTACTTTGTAGACCCTGGGGGCATACGGAGAGACCACGCGCACATCGAGAAGCCTTATGGCGTAGCTGTGTAGGTAAGCGTGTCTCTCTAGGTACCTGTACGCGTCCAAGTAGAGCCTATCTTCAGGGGCCCAGTAGTAGAAGTGTATGTAGCCTCCTTGAGGCTTTAAGCAGAGATACGCGTAGTCTAGGAACAGATAGGCGCCCTTAGGGAGAGGCATTACTACTCGGTCACAGAGACCATACCACTCCTTCGCTTTTTCCCTCACGTCTCCTAGTACGGGTATGATCTTACCCTGAGCCTTGTTGAGCCTAACATTTTCTACCATGTAACGGTAGGCCTCTGGATTGATTTCGATAGCTATTATCTTGTCGACACTAGGTTGTACTTTAAGTATAGCGAATGCATAGGGACCTACACCCGCGAAAAAGACCATCACAGTTTCTCCTGCTCGTACTTGTCTTGCCACTCGCATTCTCTCAGTGGCCTCGCGAGGCGAGAAGTATACCTTCGTAACATCAAGCTTGAGCCTATACCCGTGCTCCTTATGAACGACTTCTGTTGAGCCGCTGCCAGCTATGACCTCGTACTGTCTGACTCTGAAGACCCCCTCGCGTCCCGAGACTTTCGCAAGGACCAAGCGCACGTTCTTGTGAAGCTTCATTATAGCCTCGCCGATTTCACGCTTCCTATGTGCCAGCTCCCTCGGTATCTCTACTACAGCTATAGCTCCCTCCCTAGAGCCAATTATGTCGAAGCTCGATGGCACGTGTCTAAGTTCCTCCTCACTTAGCGTACCACGTAGCATGTCTCTCAGTCTCATCCCATCTGATAGACTGAGGGTGGAATAAAAGGGAGAGCTTAAGACGCTGTGCGTGCGTGAGAGAACGGTGATTCCGACGTGCGCCTATTGCATGTCACTGATGTTCACGGGGCTCAAGGTCTTCTCGAGTACGCTGTCAGACAGCTAGCAAAGGCAGAGAAGGCGGATCTCGTAATTGTCAGCGGCGATCTCGAGCTTTACTCTCTTGAGTGGTTGTCGGAGACTCCTGTGCCGGTCTTAGCGACTACCGGCAATATGGACGACTACCATGTGGCGGCGGCACTAAGGGTTGCAGGTGTAATACTAGACGGCAAATGTGTAGAAGTGCAGGGAGTTAGGTTCTGTGGTATCGGCGGGCTCGCGGTAACGAGAGATGCCGTAAGTGTTCTATCGGCCTCTAAAGGGGCTATGGTGGACGTCTTAGTGTCTCACTATCCTCCCCGGGGTACGGCAGTAGACATAGCCTACACAGGAGCCCACATAGGTAAAGAGGTGATCAAAGAGGTTCTAAGCGAGGTTAAGCCTAAGCTCTGCCTTTGTGGTCACGTGCACGAGTCGCGAGGAACGGACAGAGTGGGAGAAACGCTAGTAGTTAACCCAGGCCCCCTGATGTGGGGCTACTATGCAGTGATAGACCTAGAAGAGGTTAAAGCGGATTTAAAGCAGGTGACTAAGGTTTGAGAACGCTTCTCATAGTCAACGCTAAGCTGTGGGGCTGTGAGGAGTACGATTCAGTACTCATTGCGGGAGACCGTATAGAAAAAATTGGGCACGAGGATAGGCTGAGGAGGGAGGCGCCCGCGTCAGTGCACATTGTAGACGCAGACGGACGCATTCTGCTGCCCGGGCTGACAGATGCTCACATGCACTTGCTGAGCTACGCCCGGACTAAGAGGTGGCTAGACCTGAGAGGCGCAAAGTCTATAGATGAAATTAAGCGCCTCGTGGCCCGCAAGGCTGAGGAGCTAGGGCCAGGGACTTGGGTTCTCGGAAGAGGGTGGGACCAAGACAAGCTAGCAGAGCGTAGGATGCCGACTCGGTGGGACCTAGACGAGGCAGCGCCTCGGAACCTTGTGCTCTTAGTAAGGGTGTGTGGTCACGTGGCGGTCGCTAATAGCCTGGCACTGAGGACTATAGGGTTAGAGGACGGTGCCCCGGACCCTCCTGGTGGCGCGCTGGGCCGTGAGGGTAGCAAGCTGAACGGGCTCCTCTTCGAGGGAGCTGTGGAGCTGGCCTATAAGGCCATTCCCAAGCCTACACCGAAAGAGGCTGCCGCACTAATGAGAGAGGCACTCAAAGAGGCCGCGTCGTATGGCCTCGTAGAGCTACACTCGATGTCGGCATCACAGCTAGAAGTAACGGTCTACGAGTCCGTGAGGGGACCCGGGGTTCCTAAGGTGTACTTCTATGCAGAGTCCTTCGACGTTCAGGGTGCTAATGTTGTAGGGGTCAAAGTCTTCATGGATGGGAGCTTTGGAGCACGCACGGCTAGGCTGAGGAGCCCGTACTCTGACGCGCCACACACTAGAGGCGTGCTATTGATGGACTCGACGAAGCTCAAACAAGTGCTAAACGAGGCTGCTCGGAGGGGACTACAGGTAGCGGTACACGCTATAGGCGACGAAGCAGTAAGTGAGGCACTAAAGTGTGCAAGTCCTAACATGAGGATAGAGCACGCCTCTCTGACGCCTCCAGACCTTATCAGAGAGCTGACTGAGGCTCGAATCCCTGTCTCAGTCCAGCCGCATTTCATACTGAGCGACACATGGATCGTGGATAGGCTCGGACGCGATAGGGCGCGATGGGTCTATGCCTACAGGTCGCTTCTCGATGCTGGCGTTATATTAGCTGGATCTTCGGATGCTCCAGTGGAACCCCTGAACCCGTGGCTGGGAGTGGCTGCAGCGGTCGGCAGAGGGGCCAAGGAGGGGCTGCCAATATACGATGCTAGTGCCGTCGAGGCCCTTACACCTCAGGACGCAGTTTCACTGTACATAAAGGGACCGCTGGTTAGGAGAGGAGGCGAGAGGCGAATACGCCCTGGTTGCCCTGCGGACTTAGTACTCGTGGACGCGAGGAAGGTGGAAGAGCTCGCTAGGGGCAACGTGAGAGTCTTACTTACTCTGATAGACGGCTGGGTAGCCTATTCAGCCCTAGAGACTCAGAGGTAAGAACATTCATTTTTACCCCCTACCAGCAGAGGAAGGGTGGTGTAGTAGGTGTCTCTTCTCGAGAAACTGCAAGAAAGGGTCTCTAAAGTAGCCAGAGATCACGCTAAGCTAAGTGAGGAGCTCGAGCGCGCGCTAGAGCTGTATAGAAGCGAGCTAAACAAACCGTATAGGTGTAATGGTGGAATTGAGCTACCAGGTGAGGCGGTCTTCTTAGTAATTGGCGACATACACGGCGATTATGATACTCTCCTTGAGTTCCTTCAGCGAGGCAAAGCCGAGGAAGTGCTCGAAGAGGGGTACATAGTGTTCCTCGGCGACTATATCGACCGAGGCCCAAAGCAAGTAGAGTCGATACTGCTACCCCTCCTCCTGAAACTAGAGGAGCCCGAGCGGGTGGTCATGTTACGAGGCAACCACGAACCGCCTGAGGACTTAGTACCTTACCCTCACGATTTCCCAGATGTACTTTTCTCCCGGTATGGCAGCAAGGGGATTAAGCTCTACAAAGCATTCATGTCTCTCTTCGAACTACTACCCTACGTAGCTGTAGCTCGCGGCTCAATACTATTCTTACATGGAGGGCCCCCAACGATGTTCCCCGAGAAGGAGGACTGGAAGGTCTACTTTTCGCTGGACAGTAAAGAGCCCATTCCCCAAGTGCTTGAGGAAGTGCTTTGGAACGATCCCGACGACTACGTAGAAGAATGGGAATTTTCGCCGAGAGGCGCAGGCCGACTCTTTGGAGCTAAGATTACTGAAAGAGCTCTAAAAATAACCGGTACGCGGGTAATCGTACGTGGGCATGAGCCCGCAGACGAGGGTTACAAGTTTAACCATAGGCGAAAGGTCTTAACGTTATTCTCCAGGTTAGGACCCCCCTATATGAACAAGCGAGCAGCTGTGCTTAGAGTCGACACCAGTGAGGAGAGGTGGGCTGAAAACTTAGACAAGTACATTGTTAAAATAGGGCAGGACTAAGCATTAATCAAGTGGCTCTCCCTTACAGTACACTACGCCTCGTATTCTCCTCAGAAAGTTAGGACAGAAGTAACATTCAGCGAATGACACTCTCTTGCCTTTAACAGGGCAATCAACCGCCTGGCGCTTAAGTTTTCTTGCCATGCTTTTCGTTAAAGCGTTTTTCAATAGGTCAGAAATTTCTTTAGGCACGCGCATAGCTCGCGGAAGCTCTATTACGGGAACCTCGTATTTCCAGTCGCGCTCGCCCATTCTCTCACACTCCCGATTTCTCTGCGAAGAGTTTTC
Source organism: uncultured Thermofilaceae archaeon (assembly GCA_964587325.1). Classification (GTDB taxonomy): domain Archaea; phylum Thermoproteota; class Thermoprotei; order Thermofilales; family JAPDKD01; genus CAZFWY01. The sequence goes on from CAZPLI010000045.1 coordinate 9,988, forward strand.
GTCGTCGGGCGGATTAATAAGGTTTTGATACACATTTACTGCGGGGCGATCCTTGGTGCTAAAACCATTTAGGGGAAGCTTTAGCGAGCTTAGCTACTTGAACCCGTCAGATGAAGCCATCCTTGCGAAGCCGCTCGCTCTAGAGGACGTAAAAAGCCTAGTGGCGGCGCTTGGTGCCGAGCTACCACTAAGCGTAATAGAGGATAAATTGGACGAGCTTCATGCTAAAGGCTACGTCTTCGTTGAAGTTCTGCTAAGTAAGAGGACGATGGGTAGGCCTGGGTCCTGGCTCGAGGTAATAGAGAAGGCTATCTTTGCAGTGAAAGGAGACGAGAAACTATTTGTCTTCCGTGTAATAGAATCATTTCAGTACGGCGAGGAGTTCAAGGCCTCAAGTCTTTGCCTCAACTTTGAGCCTCCCTTCTAGAGGCTTGACGTGAAACAAAGAGTTCAAGTTCGCCGCGTCTGGCCCTCCGCATGAGCCCCCTCCATCCCTCTCTATTAACGACCTCTAACACTGCTATCCAGTCTATTTTCAATACTACCCATGTGAATATTACCAGTAGGACTATGGTCGCTACAGTTCCTATTAGCGGGTCTTGATACACAAGGAAATTCATTGCCTTACCGAAGTACGCCGTAGCGACGCTGATTACGATCTTACCCAATGTTACTGCTATGAAGAACTTAGTAATGCTGTACCTCGCTATACCAAGTATCGCTATTATTACGTCATCGGGAGATGGAGTAGCCGCAAATACAAACACGGCGAGCGCGCCGTACTTGCCCATAAGCTCCCTAAAGGCCTGAAGTCTCTCGAGGGTCTCTGGAGGTAGAAGCTTGGAAGCACTCATGCTTAGAAGGTACACAAATAGTTTACCTACGCCCCCACCGACACCGCTGACAACTCCCACAAGAAACGGGTTTGCATCGGGTATGTAGGCCGTGTAGAGGAATATCACGGCTAGGTAAGGTATCGGCATGAATGGTATTACATTGCCTATCACCGACACTAGGAAAATGCCTGCATAGCCTCCCACTGCTAGTGCTAGGGATAGTAGCCAGTCCATCTGCGTACCTCCAAGTCAAAAATTTGCATTGTTATTTATCTCTCGCGCAACCCGTCGGGCTGTTGTTTTTATTCGCCCATCACCTCTATTACTACCCGACGGTAACCCCGAGGCCCGTCTAACTCTACCAGGAATATATTCTGCCAGGTGCCCCTCACGAGACGCCCGTCCTTCACTGGGAACACTCGGGCAGCCTCAATAAAGGCCGACGCCAGGTGAGCGGCGGCGTTATCGTCTATGCGGTTGTGAAGCCAGCGCCCGTCTCTAGGGTACTCCTCTTCAATCTTAGTCAAGATGTCACGCATAAGGCCTTCCTCGTGCTCGTTGGCTATTATAGCAGCAGTTGCGTGAGGAGCGAAGACTAGGCAGATGCCGTTCTTGATCCCGCTCTCTCTAACTGCCCGCTCAACCTCCCACGTTATGTCAACAAGTTGTAGTCTCTTCTGAGTCGAGAACGTTATCTCCTTGAAGTATACCTTCAAGCCTTTCACCCAAGCCCTCACCTCATCGGGTATAAAAACTAGTTACCCAGAGTCACGATAGGGGGATGACGACGCAGCAAGTCTGACGCTTGACGAGTGGTGACACGGCTGACCCCTCCCGCATTGTCAGCGCTGAGGGTACTTCGGGGGCAAGGGCTGAACGTCAGATGTTAAATCAGTAAACAGCTTAGTCGTCACCGCTCAGTGGACCGTAGGCTCATCACCGAAAACTGCTTCGTGATTAGACTGCTTGGGAGTTTAAAAAGCCTCGCGAGGAGTGAAACCGCGCGGTGGGGACAGTAATTAGTGGCATACTTTTGCTACCAGAGAGTGAGGGCATGATAACCCTCGCTAGATTCAGGCAGGTTTAAGGCATATTCGCTAATGAGTTAACTTACTCGATTTCCAGGACTATTCGACCCACGTAGCCGCAAGCTTTGCACTCATAGAGGGGTGGCGTAAGCCAACCGCTCAACCCTACTAACTTAATGTTTGATGAGCCGCAAATAGGGCATACGAGTTTACCCTTAGACCTGCTGAGCCCAACCTCGTATACCTGTAAAGGTTCATCACCAATTTTTAGGGTTCTGAGAATACACCTTACACGCTCTGGGGGAAGCTTAGTCTCAATTGCCCAATAGTCGTCGCGTTGCACTATTTTACCGTGATAGCGTCTGCAATGACCCCAGCTAGTTCACGGGATTCGACTAGTACTTCGGAACCTCCAGTTTTCCTCAAGAGTACGACTGAGACCACTTCGCTCGCCTCCCTAGCGGGCCTCAGCAAGCCCGCTGCTAATCACTGGTCTTGCTAGGTGTTGATCTTCATCGGCCCCTTTATACTCTGACCCTATGGGGTTTTTAAGAGGCTTTGTTTTCTAAATCTGCTAGGGGGGTTGAAGGCTTGTAAATAACATTTTTCATATGTTTGTTTTCAGGCTAGTGGGGGGTTGGGGAG
>CAZPLI010000046.1:0-12389 GCA_964587325.1 uncultured Thermofilaceae archaeon
GGGCGTCGAGATTAGGGGCAGAATCGACGCCCTAGTGGACGGAGAGGTGGGAGTAGAGGTTAAGTATGCGAGGTCTGACATCGGAATACCCCTCCAGCACCACGTCGACCAGGCCAGGCTTTACAACTGGCTACTGGGGCTCAAGTGGACGGAACTCGTATATGTGACTCCTGAGAGAGTCACGCAGTTTAGAGTGTGTGAGAGAGCGGACGACGGCGAGGTAGTTGACAGGGTGACTTCTCAGGAGGCGCCGCGCTACGACTGGGAGTGCCAGTACTGTCCCTACTCCGTGCTGTGCCCGAGGAAGAGGAGGAAGAGCTAGAGCGAACGTGTCAGTACCTCCCCTAGTACACTTTTTCTAGAGCACTTAAGGCGGGGAGGACGTAGCGCCTGCCCTTTCTGAGGCGCCTTCTGTACGCGTCCCTACACTTCTTACTACAGAACAGTTTGCCCCTCCACCTGTAGGCCCTACGCGGGTCGACACACCTACTACAGTTGCTGCACCGAGGGCCCCGAAGGAGGACGGCCGCGGTGACGATGGCAGCTAGAGACGAGGCGAGAAGGACCCATAGGCCGCTGAGTAGCACGAGCGAGGAGAGCAGGTACAGTACTAGGCTCACGGCGGCAAGCGCTTTACGCATAGGCTCATCATAAATACCTATGAGCAGAGCCCTATGGCTTTCGCTCCTCTCTACGCAGACCTACCCTGCGTAAAAACTACAAAGAAGACATGCCTTTAGCGGTTCCCCTGAGACTTGTCTCGCGAGGATGCGTTAGTGGTCCTCCTTGCGGGCGACGAGGCATGTCACTAGGGCAGTAGCAGTTGCGGGGAGAGTCGCGAGCGCGAGAATGAGGGTTACGAGGACTGGCTCGCGCTTGAGCCCGTACGTTATCATCGACGCTATGAACCTGTCAATCCATGCAGGCGACATCACTACGCAGGCTGCGGCCAGTAGGGCCACCGGTACTAGCAGCGAGACCATCGGCGTCAGCACTCTTACCGCGTAGGACAGCCGCCCGTCACCCCTAGGCTTAGCCAGCACGCACACGTACGCGTGCGTGGCGAGCAGCAGAAGCGCTGTAGTGGGGTTCACTAGCCCTAGCGAGTACACCGCTAGTGAGGGCAGGAGCGCGGCTATCTTCAGCGTGTCGCTGTCAACGGTCGCGAAGAGGTTCCTTGATACCAGAGAGAACGCTATCGCCAGTACGGCAGATCCCACTATTATTACGGGCAATATCGTGGTGAAGTATACGGCTATGAGGACCGCCACCGCGAAGGAGACGGCTACTATGGCCTCAGAGACTAGGAAGAGCTTAGCGGCAGCGCGCAGCGAGCCTCCCGCCCGCTTCCTCTCCCAGACCTCGAGAAATGCCGTGAGCGTGAGGGCAGCCCATGAGGCGTAGACGAAGGGGCCGTAGAAGGCCCTGTCGCCCACGAAGAGGTACTGGTCTCCAAGGCGAAGCATGTACCCCTTGTCTATGCTCATTACTACTCTCTCGACTAACACTCCGACCTCTTGCAGGGACCCTGGAGAGATCTTGTCGATAGTGTCCTGAGCCCTGTGCCAGTACGGGTACATGGGGTAATCGGTTATTCCTACAGCGGGTACTCCGCGTTTAGCAAAGGGTATCGAGTCCGTACCCGCGAAGATAAAGAGTAGCCTAGCGCTTAGGACTGAGAGAGCGATGTCGTGCACAGAGGTCGTGTCGTCGAGCTTACCGGCCTCGGCAAAGAGGAGGAGTATTCCTAGGTCGGAGAACGCAGCTGGAGGGTAGAAGAACGCATAGAGTGCTACACCCTCGTGGTCTTTCCACGTGCACATGTCAATGCTTATTGCGGCTACTATATCGCCCCCGAAGACCTCTAGAAACCTTTCTGCTCCGTGTAAGCCTGTCTCCTCGGCGTCTGTCGATAGGAAGACTATCCCGAGCCTGGTGTCTCTGTGTGCGAATACTCTAGCGAGCTCCATTAGGACTGCGACGCCACCGCCGTTGTCGTTGGCCCCCTCGATAGTGCGAGGTACTATGTCGTGGTGCGCTATGAGCACTATGTAGGCGTCTTCGCGTCCCTCCTTCACAGCGTAAACGTTGTATGCGGTGACTAGTGTACCGCCGAACCCTGGCGCATCAAACTCGTCTATTACCGTCCTTAGGCCTAACGACTCAAAGTACTTGGCTATCCACTCGGCTGACTTCCTACATGCCCTAGAGCCTACGACTCGTCCTCGGTAGTTCGAGGCTAAGACCTTGAGAAGCCCGTACGCCCTATTACCGTCGAATTCGACGGGTCCCGTGTATACTTGCACGGGAGGCTGAGCTGCGAGCGAGAATATTAGCAGCAAGAGAGGAACTAGCAAGAGGCACTTAGTGGCGGTTTTCATGGCGTGCCCCAAGCCTCCTTCGAATTCTCGCGAGTTATAACTTCTCGAGAAGACTTCTCTAGACTACTGGTTTAGACTTGCTAAACAGAGCTCGGCACTTCGCCCTCAACCTCTACTCTGTCGCGCGCCCTCCCTAAACTCGAGCAGGGGATACAGCTTAAAACAGTAGTACCCAAAGCCGAGAGGCAATATCTTCGCTTTCTAAGCTAAGGGTACTGCTCAGGCAGTACTTGCACACCGCTACGAGTAGCCTGCTTCCTCAATCTCCTGTCGAAGGTAGCTAGGGGGCATGCCAGTCGCTTGGCTAGGAGCAATATGGTCTTATCGTTAAACCTTGAGAGAGTAAGCTTCTCACGTCTTAAGGTAGACGCTGCGGCTAGAAGAATCTCGAGGCCACTGCTTACAACTCTTGACTTCGGGCTTAAGAGATAATCTCTCAGCTTGTCCTCAAGGTCTTCTGCCGAGACTCCTAGCTCCCTTAGTAAGCATACATACTCGTAGACTACGACCTCAGGTATCACCCACTCACTTAGCTCGTCGAGAAGCCTCGCAGCGTGTCTGTGGAACACAGAGTCCTCAAAGGTGTCGTACACTAAAACGTTAGTATCCACTACTGCCACCGAACTTCCCTCTTTAGCCCTTTTTCGATGAGTTCTTCGATCTCCTCAGGGCTCAGCCTCCGACCAGCCCTGAGTCTCTTCCTGACGCTTTTGACTTTCTCAATAACTATTCTGCCTTCAGCGTCGACGTATACCTCGACTATGTCGCCCACTTTGAGCCCCACGGCCTCTCTGACTAGTGCGGGGATTGTTACCTGATAGTTCCTAGTGACACGAACTTTGACCATCGCATACTAGGATGTTTTACTACTTATAAACATGTCTACTAAGTTTCCTACGAAAGAAACTTGGCTAGTCCCGCGGCAGCTAGAGCCGCTAGCTCCAGTATGCGGTAAGCTTCGACTATGTTGCCCACCTTGAAGGCGACGCAGCGCCCGCTAAGCCTCGTGGCGCCCGGTATGAGCTCTGCCACGTCGGCATAGCCAGTGGTTGCGAACCAGAGTTCCAGCTCTATGGGGCTTGGAGGCTCGAGAGGCTTAGCCTCGCCACGCCGTAGCTTCTCGCAGGCTTTCCTTACAGCCTCCCTCAGTTTTCTCTCAATGGCTACCATGCTGGGGCTAGCGGACGAGTACCTACTTAGCGACCGCTTAAGTACGACACGCTCGGCCCAGGGTGTGAACTTCTCGACGTCCTCCATTAGCTTCTCCTCTCCCGCTACTAGCACTACAGGGACGCCAGCACTACCCGCGACGTAAGCGTTGAGCAAGTACTCGCTGGCCTCGACGCCGTTGACTACTACCTTCTCGTACACTCCGCTATAGGTGTGGTCGAATGTTGACCTCGCGACTCCTGCCCTTGCGTGGTAACCGAGGAAGACTGCAGCCTCAGCCCCCTCTATTCCCGCCACCATGCTTAGGGGTCTTGGGAAGCCTCTGACAAGCTCGACACTTTGGGGTAGTTCCTCGGCGAGGAGGGCTACCATGTGCCCGTGGCTGTCGGCAACCACTACTTCGTCGAACCCCTCTCTCGTGAGAGCCTCCGCGACCACCTTAGTGACCCGAGTCGCGACTCTCCTGGCCTCGGTGTAGAGCTTACGTCCTGGGGCTAGGTGCTCGGGGCTGACAATGTAGGGCATACCCTCAAGGTCGACCGAGATAAAAGCCTTCATTTTGACCACAGGCCTATCTATTGTAGAGCCGCCCTAAATAGCGTGGCGGTGATGACCGCCGGAACGGCAGAGCTGTGACGAGAGTGAGGAAAGCTGAGCCCTGCCGCCGAGGGTCACCCTACCCCGCCGGACGCGCACGCACAGGCGCAGCTGACGCAGGCGCACACGCAGGCACAGCTCACACAGGCACAAGTTACTGCGCGCAGAGGAGTAGACCTCTGGTAGGACGCTGTTCTCCCTTCGATCGTGTCGGCTACTTTCTCAGCGAACTTCTCAATATCTGCGACAATGTTGCTTGCCGCTCTCTCTATACTACTCGCCACTCTGTCTGCCAGCTCGACTATGCTGACACTCTTAGGCCTATCGCTAGGAGGCAGAAGCCTAAGCCAGGGGTCGCCCGGTACAGGGTGGTACATGTACTTGTCACCGAGCACGACTACGAGCCTATCAGGGAATTCGGGGTCGAGCATTAGCCACTCCGTATTCTCCTGGGCCTTCCTGAGCTTGACTTCGGGAGTACCCGCCTGCTCGACTTCCTTCCAAGCTCTCTCCACGATCTTCTTGTAGTACTCGATAGTCTCCCACCTGCTGTAGCCTCTTAGCTTCTCGGCCACACCCTTGTCCAGCACGTCGATTACCTTGATGAGACAGTCCTCGCAGAGAGTCCCGTCCTCTCTTATACACTTAAGGAAGGCTCTCTCGTAGTACCTGAGGCCGGGGACTTCTCCCAGGACACGCAGCCTCAGGGGCTCTACCGAGACTACCTCTACTGCGCCCTTCTTCACGAGCGAGTACAGTATCATCGTGAGTATCCTAGCGTAGTCCGGGCGTTTCTTCTCACTCTCGATCAGCCAAGCCGCCTCGGGAGCGTACAGGCCCTTCCTAGGGCCTAGAGCCTCTATCATAAGGAGCGGCGACTCGTACACGGGCCTGCGGGACCGCGAGACGAACGCCGCCCCCGCTATGACTGCAATGCCGAGCAACACCAGTATTATGCCTATGTCGGACCCCTCCTCGCCAGGGGCCTCGGGCACTTCGACGGTGAGGTACTTCTCGGGGAAGCTTACGCCCACCACGAACTGCTCATTGGGCTCTAGGTTGTGCCGCTCCCAGTACAGCGCTAGGCGCCCGTCGACCGTGAGCAGGTTGTCGTAGTCGGGCACGTTGCGGAACTCTCCTTCGCGGACTCCTGGCGGCAGGACAATTACTACTCTCAAGTCGTCTACAGGCGCATCGAACCAGGAGGGTATGAACATTAGGCCCGCGTTTCCTGGGTTCGTCTCGTCCTTGAACAGAAGATCCCTCACTTCAGTTACCAGCAGGAACGTTCTCTCCTCGCCAGCCCTTATCGGTCGAGACACGAACATTACTACCCTGTACTCTTCTCCCCGCTCCTCCTCGTACCTGAGCGTGGCGCCTGTGTCGAGCTCGCGAGCCTCTATTACTCTGAAGCTGGGGTTAGGCATGCCTATAGCCACGTAGTCGGGTATGACGCCCTCCTCGACTCTCACTGTGAGGTTGTAGACTAGTATGCACGTGGCGTCAGGCTCCACGTAGAGGGTCACGTACTCTCTGACAATCCTGTACTTTATGGGGGCGGTGTGAGCTGGACTGACGCACACGGCGAGTACAGCCACTACCAGTATGCTTAACAATACCTCTCTGCGCATACTCCACAGGTATTTATCAGCCTTCATACCCTAATAAAAGGGTGGCTCCAGTGCCATCGGGACTGACGAGAGCCCTAGTGGGCATCCTCTCGGCAGTACTACTGGTCTTGGGGGCGCTTTTCCTGATAGCGGCCTTGGCTAGGCCTGAGAGAGTGCTCGTAGGAGCGCCTCTCCTCGCAGTTGGGGCGCTCCTAGCCTATAGGCTTGCAAAGCCTCGCCCTCAGATTCTCGAAGTCAAGGTGAGCTGGGACCCCTCGGGACGCCTAGCGGTGGAGCAGCTAAAGTGCCCCTACTGTGGAGCCCCATTACCCGAGCCAAAGCCGGGGCAGGAGTACATCAAGTGTAAGTACTGCGGGAGAGTCGCTAAGCTAGTGGAGGAGCCGAGGTGGTAGAGAGGTGTGCCGGGGAGAGTTCATAGCCTACCGCGACCCGAAGACCGGGCTTAGGCTCCACTTCAGAGTGAACAGGGACGGCACGGGAGTGCTAGTGGTGAACGCCTCTAGGGTACTCTACGCTAACAGGACAGCGGCGTTCTACATCAAGCTCATGCTAGAAGGAGCCGCCCCGGAGGAAGCCGCCAAGAAAGCCGTCAAGGCCTTCAGGGGAGTCACTTTCGAGCAGGCTAAGAAGGACTTCGAGGAGGTAACCTATAAGGTGAACAGCTTTATCTCGGGCGAGGCCTGCCCTATTACGTACCTCGGCTTCAAGAGGCTCGACCCGCTGTCTGTGAAGACTGATGCTCCGTTTAGAGCCGACTTAGCACTGACCTATGACTGCAACAACAGGTGCGTTCACTGTTACAGCTCGTCGCCCCGCCGCAAGCCTGAGCTCAGCACTAGCGAGTGGAAGCGCGCAATAGAGAAGCTCTTCAACGTCGGAGTGGCGAATCTACTCTTCACAGGCGGCGAGCCCACACTGCGAGAAGACCTTCCCGAGCTAATCGAGCACGCAGAGCGCGTAGGAGCCGTGACAGGGCTAGTGACGAACGGCAGGAGACTGGCAGACAAAGGCTACGTGGAGCGCCTAGTCAAGGCCGGCCTAGACTACGTGCAGATAACTCTCGAGAGCCACTTACCAGAGGTACACGCGAAGATCACGAGAGTGCCCGGCAGCTGGCGCGAGACGGTCGAGGGCATAAAGAACGTAGTGAGAGCAGGGCTCTACGTCGACGTCAATATGACGCTCAGCAAGCTAAACGTCGACCACGTTGCCGAGTACGTGGACTTCCTCGCAGAGCTAGGTGTGCGTAACGTCTCTGCGAACCGTCTCATATATGCTGGCAAGGCCTTGGAAGTTAGAGAGTGGTTCGAACCGAGCTTCGAAGAGACCGCAAGAGCCCTAGGGACTCTGAGGGAGAAAGCCCTAGAGCACGGAATGAGGTTCACGTGGTATGGGGTCACGAGGTACTGCGAGCTCAACCCCCTAGAGCTAGAGGTGGGCCTCAAGTTCTGCTCCGCGTGCAGCATAACGATAGCCGTAGAGCCGGACGGTACTGTGATACCCTGCCAGAGCTACTTCCACCCCTTAGGTAACATACTCAGAGACAAATGGGAGAAGATCTGGAACCACAAGCTCTGTCGCGAGATAAGGGAGAGACAATTCGCCGCAGACCACTGCAAAGCCTGCCCATACTTTGAAGCGTGCGGCGGTGGGTGCCCCCTAGAGGCTGCAGTGAGACCTTACAAGCCTCCGGAGGTCCTTCGGCAGGCAGAAGCTACACGTCACTAAGCTTAGCCGCCGATCACAAGGTCTGCGCTGGGAGCTTGCCTCACTGGCTATGAGTCAGGTATGCTTAACTAGGAATAGCTCTGTTGGTTGTCGGCAAAGAGTAGCTGACAGCAACACTAGGTAAATCGACAGAAGAAAATGATCGTTGAAATGAAGCCACGGTTAACCTGCACTGTAGTTCTCGCGTACGGCTAATGGGGCAAAGCTAGGTCAGCACCGCGAACGTGAAGCCTATGATGTCTGTTATCACGTGGGCCGTTGACAGCAGGAGGAGTCTTCTCCTCTTCACGTAGACATAGCCGAACAGTAGCCCTATGAGCGCTGTCGCAACTGTGTGTAAGGAGAAGCCGTGCCACACTCCGAAGGCTATGGCTTGGAGGATTAGGGCCCGCTTAGTGCTCATAGTCTCCTCGAGCTTCGATATCCCGTAACCCCTCCAGAAGATTTCTTCAAAGAAGCCGGCCGTGAAGGGAGCAATCGCGACTAGGTACGCCTTAGACCAGAGCGGGACCTCTCTCATTAACTCCCTCCAGAAACTGAAGTATTCCTCGGGGTTCCCTGAAGCGAAGGCCGAGAGGAACTGGAACGCGAAGATTATACCTATTGCGGCTACTACCAGTGCAACCACGAGCGCGGCGTCTCTCACAGGGTCCTTGATGTCCTCTAGCGAGTACTGCTTCTTCAACCACTCGAGCCCGCCCATCGCTCTGACCGCGTAGTAGGCGATAACCGCCTGTATGACGGACCAGTAGAAGTTGTAGGTCATAACATGTTTCACTATCTCGAGCCCTATGCGCTCGTAGGGAGGTCTGACCACAGCGAACACATAGAAGCCTATTAGCCATGAGATAGCAATGTTGACAATAGCCGGCAAGAACAGTATCAAGGCGTGTCTCTTGGTGCCCAAGGCTGGCACCATCAGAGGGAACGCTGACTTGCTATTATGGCTTTTCTCAAAGTAACTGCGAGAACCATTGCCAAAAGCACGAGGCTGACCCGCACGGCCGCAGGATAGTACGCGACAGGAGCTATCGAGAGTATGTAGTTCACGAGCACACTAAGCGCCCAGTCCAGCTGAACCCCGCACCCTAGCAGGGGGAACAGCAACCTGACAGGCAGGCCACTCGTGAGTAGGTCCATCGCTACGTGGATATGCGGAAGCGCCGATAGCAGGGTCGAGTCGCCTCGCGAGTACCCCAGTCTCCTTAGGGCAGCAAAAGTGAGCACTGATAGGGGGACTAGCACCAATATGGAGTGCGTTAGTGCTCTGTGCCACGGAGTCAGAGAGTCAACGTCGGGTAGCGTCGAGAGGACCACTGCTAAGACGTAGTCCCTCAGCCTAGCATCACGCCAAGAGAGCGGAACTACGAGCCCTGCTACACAGTGAGCGAAGAAGTCAGGCATCCATCTCGCCCGTTCATGTAGTTACATGGGGACGTATAAAAAGCAGCGAGACCGTGACATACAACTCTCAACACCTTCACTACTCTCTGGGGTGGTAACGCTGCCGAAACTTCACGAACTGACTTGGGAGGGCGTAAGAGATCTCCTTAAGAAGGGAGTTGACACCGTGATACTTCCCGTCGGCACTATTGAGCCTCATGGTACGCACCTACCTCTGGGGACGGACGCGATAATACCCGAGGCCATAGGAGAGAAGCTAGCCAATAGGCTAGGAGCCGTACTGCTCCCCACAATTCACTACGGAGTTACTAGGAGCCTGCACGGGTACCCGGGGTCCGTGCGAGTCGAGCCCGGTACTCTCGAGAACTTAGTCTTTGAAGTACTCTCAAGCATGGCGGAGCACGGCTTCAAGTACGCCGTGATAATCAACGGGCATGGTGGGAGCGAGCAGGTCCAGGCGTTGTCTAGAGCGGCGTTCAGGCTGTGGACGGAGAGGAGAATGGCCGTTGCTATTGTAGACTGGTGGGCTCTAGCTCGCGAGAAAGGAGTAACTATGGAGGTGCTGGGCAAGGAAGGGGGCCACGCCGGTACGGACGAGACAGTTGCAGTGCTGGCTGTGAGACCCGACTTAGTCAGGGAGGAAGCGTATAGGGAGAGCGAGATAGTAGTCTACACGCGGGGCTTCCGGACCTACCCTCTTCATGGTACAGTGATAAACTACAGTGAGGGGGAGGGGAATGTGGTGTTCAGTAGAGAGAAAGCAGAGGAGTACCTAGAGCGAGTCGCGGCTCTGATAGAGAAGGAAGTTCGGGTCTTCCTTGAGAGAACTAGGGAGCTATTAGGCTAGAAGCCAGAGAGCTAGGGCAGCAGTTGCAGGTACCGTTAACTCGTCCAGAACCGACTTCTTTATCATGCTCTCGACTAGTGTGGAGATTAGCGACACGATGAGCAATGGCATTAGGTAGATGCCAGCTAGCAGGCAGGAAGCTGGCAATACGGCAGACAATGCAAGAGTCCCCGAGAGGTTTTTCAGCTCGTTGTGAGGTAGCGGAGGTAGGGAGGCGCCTTGCTGACTATTGCGGTTACTGCGTCACCAAAACCGGACACCATGACTACTGTCGCAGCCTCGCGTGGCTCCATAAGAGCCACTATGGCGAGTGTGTAGCCCTAAAAGTACGCTGTGACCGTGAAGTACCTGTCGTCTTGAGCTATGACCGTGAATGTCCTCTGGTCACGGGTATGATAAAGACAAGGCTCATTCTAAGCACAACCTCGTGAGCCGTGTACAAGAGGAAGAAGACCGTGGCTATTAGCGAGGCGTAAGGGTTGCCGAGTCAGACCACTACTGGTAGCGTCAGCACGCTAGGTACTATGTGGATAGACTTTCCCGGCATTTTCCTTGGCACGGCGTTACAATTCAAGTAGCGCCCACCTTAGTGCTTAAAAAGGAAAGCCAGCAGTCCTGTGAAGAGAGGTATCTTTAAGACTCGAGTGACCCTCTAAGCCCTCTAAACAGGGTCCTTTCTCACGTAGAAGAGCGGGGCGATCACGGGCACGTCGACGCTGGCACTACTAGGAGACTGTAGAGGACGGCATAGCTTATCAGGAGAAGGAAAGGGCTGAACACTACTCCGAGGAGAAACGAGAGGAATTTGGGGGGCGGATCCTAGCCTCGCCATAGGTGAACAGCATTTCCGCCATCCTAGCCTCGACTACATTATCTATCTCCCTAATTTCATCCAATAGCTCGCTCGGTTCCAGACTATACTTCGTTAAGTCCAAGAACGCTAGCGCACGAACTCGAGCTTATCGGAATGAGCTTAAGCTATTTATTATACTAAACATCCCAATTCCTCTCTTGCCAGTAGTCGTATTAGCTCTGACGAATAACTGGCCCATCTAGTATCCTTAAAGCTAACAGCCACTACCCCGGCTTAATTCTTGAAAAATATCGCCTTCCGATCCCTCTTGTGGACTTTAAAGATAATTTTGGAATATTTAAAAGTGTTTATGGAGTACTCATTATTATCTCTTTCTTATGGTTAATATGAATAGACTTTTTGCAAAATGCAACTAAGTCAGCCCTATAAAACTAGTTTACTTTAAGTATGTTTATGATATCATAAATAAGAAAAATATGTTATAAAGGTAAAACGACGTTTATATTATAAGCTTAATGCTGATTATTTCTCTAGGTTTAACTATCAGCTTTAACAGGCTTTCTGAAATTTCAATCTCTCCCTTACTCTCCTCGGCTAGGTTAACCTTAAAGGCTCTCTTAACGGGAACTCCTATAACTACCTTCGTCTCCGTCCTCTTCTCGTCTACCTCATATAGCCTTAGTACGAAGCCGTTGCCGTCTTCAGACTCCTTAAGTACGACTCCTACGCCCTCTCTAATCTCTAAGAACGACTTCTCCTCGGGGAACTCACCTTCATGAGGCTCCTCTAACCTGCACAGGGGCTGGACCGCGAACTCGTAGGCTGTCTTAACTGTATCGCTCACCTTCCAGCCGGGTGGGTGTGGGTAGAGGGCTACTCTAAACTCATGCAGTCCTTGGTCGGCTAGCTCGGTCTCGTAGGTCCACGGCTGCCCCCATTTGGGCGGGTACCTAGGGCTCCTAAGGAGGGTAAGCCTGATGAAGTCGCCTCCGAAGTCGTAGCCGTAGCGCCCGTCGTCTAGGATGGAGACTCCCAGCCCATCTTCTCTAGAGATGTCGGCCCACATTATGCCGGGTACCTCCCACTTAGCCCTATCGTAGAGCGTAGCGTTAGGCGACAGGGGATTCCTCCTCTTAACCCACCCGTAGGGCTGATCGAACAGTGCATACTCGGAGTAAAACGTCACGGGTACGAAGAGCTTAGCCATCCTCCTCTCAGCCCTCCAGTCAACTCTGAACCGGATCTCGACCCAAGGCAGGACTGAGCATAGCACGTAGCTAATCTCGAACATCGAGTCAGGCCTCCCCTCCTGCTTAAACCTGTACTTAATGACGACTTGAGCCCTAACAGGTCCTTCCTCCACCACCTCGACGGACTCAGGGGACAGCAGGCTCTCGTACTTAACCCCATCGATCTGCTGGAACGCGTAAACCTCCCAGGCGTCGAAGGCGTAGGAGTCATATAGGCCAGCAGATCCTATCGCCTTCCTACCAGGAGTGGGCTTATCGACGAATATCTGGACGTGTACGCCGTCTCTCCCTTCGTCGACGAGGTTCTTGTCGCTCCCTCTGACGTAGAGACCCACTAGGGCGCCGGTCTTAACGTCGATCTCAACCTTCAAGTAGTCGTTCTCGAGGGCTATCCTACCTCTTAGCTTAGAGACCTTAACCTTAGGCCCTTCGCCGCGATCGGAGGCTAGCTTATAGGCCCTGTAGCCTAGCGGCGGCAGGTCCCTGAGGGCGGCTATGACCTTGCCCTCGACCTCCTGCACTACGGCTAGGTCCCTGGAGGACTTGAGGCCCTCAACCCCCTCTAGC
>CAZPLI010000047.1:0-2935 GCA_964587325.1 uncultured Thermofilaceae archaeon
CATCGATGACTTGGAGATAGTGCAGGCCGCTGGGGCGCCGGGGCAGGGTGGGGCTCAGCCGCCAAGTGGAGGCCCCTCAGGTCCCTTCAAGTATAAGGTCAGGCTCGATTCCTATACGATTAGAGTTGAGAAGGGGAAGCCCGCAGTAGTGAAGGTTCACGTGGTGTTAATCTCGGGCGCTCCTAGGCAGGTCAGGCTGGACCTACTCAAGCTCGGAGGACTGCCCGCAGACTTCCCCTACAGGTTCGACCCGCCAGTCGTAGTCCCGCCCGCCACATCCACGCTCTACATCGACACTAGCAGCTTGGAAGGAGAGCGTGCGCTAATGCTACGGGCTGAAAGCGAGGGGATAGAGGTCGGCGTCATATTCTCGCTAGAGGTACTGTCCCCCTTCGACTTCAAGGTGTCCGTAGAGCCCTCCGAGGTTAAGATGAGACAGGGCGAGACTGCTACGGTCACAGTGAAGGTAAGCCTCGTGAAAGGAGAGGGGAAGCCGGTCAAGCTCAGTGTGTCCGGAGTGCCGAGTGGGGCCAGCTACTCCCTAGAGCCGGACGTGGTCACACCGCCTGGGACAGCCAAGCTGACAATAGAGGCCAGAGAGGCGAAGGGCAGGTTCCACGTGGTCATTAAGGGAGTCTCGGATGGAAAGACGAGAATTGCGACGCTGGAACTCACAATCGAGGAGAAGAAGTGCGTGATAGCGACCGCCACTTACGGCTCCGAGCTTAGCGGCATAGTAGACTTCCTCAGAGACTTCAGAGACAACTTCGTGCTCAAGACCTATGCCGGTAGAAGGTTCTATGTAGCCTTTGACGCCTTCTACTACTCCTGGAGCCCTACAGTGGCCCGCGTAGTCAGAAAGACTCCGCCACTCAAGCTCGCGCTCCGCGTACTACTGTACCCCCTGATACTCTCGCTGGAAGCCTCCGCGCTAGCCGCACAGCCACTAGTACTCCTCAACCCCGAGCTAGCTGTGTTCCTAGCGGGAGCAGTAGCCTCCACACTCATAGGCCTAGTCTACGGGGCGCCCATAGTGTACGCGCTACTCCGCGAGAGAAAACTAAAGAGAACCGCGCAGGCCCTAGCACTCACACTACTAGCCTCAGTACTAGCCTCAGTAGCCGCGGAAACCGCGAGAGCAGACTGGGCATTGACACTGTCTACCTCAGTGTACGTGCTATCCACAATAGCACTAGCCGCCATAGCACCCACACTACTCATGCAAACAAGAAGCAAGCAAAAATAGCGACAATCCCCCTATTCTCTTTCTTTTCTATACTCGTTAAAGGCACTGTAGGCTCAGGCCTGTGCGGAACAGCACTCACACAGTTATGGCGTGAGAGAAACTCTTCACCCACGCAGTCAGCGGCTCAGTCTGCCATGCTCCAACACTGCTCTCCTCTTGGCGCTGTAGGGTCGCTGGTGGACCGGCGACCCTCCGTGAGCTAGAAAGACTTGAGGGTTCCGAGACAGACTCTGCACGACCACTTGGAGTTGACAGTAAGAGAAGGCGTAGTGTCCAAGTGCTGGGTGTTCGCTGACAGACCGAGAGTGGTCTGGTGCTTGAGTCTAGCTTTCTAGCTCTTTCGGCGCGCCAGGACGGCTACTGGAAGAACTGGTCCATAGTGCTCTGCTTCTGCGCCTTACCTTCCTGCTCGCTTAGCTCGCTTATTATATACGGCGCTAGGTCCGCGGTGCGCGGGGCTTCAGACCACTCCCTGGCCCAGTCTACGTCCTTGCCTCCGAGCTCCGCCCCGAAAACCTCTGGGAAGTGGTGTACCTTCACTATTGCTGGGAGGGGGGCAGCAGGCCCCGAGACTAGGGCCTCGCCCGTGCCTAGGCCGGCCAGCCCCTCGACCATTTCTCTCATTATGTCCTCCATACTGCTGAGTATGTGCCTCTGGTCCTCAGGGTTGGCAGTCCTCAGCGCTATCAGCGTGCCGCACTGCGCGAGGAGAGTCTGTGAGAGCTCGCGTGGTCTCTGGCTCACGACTCCCAGTCCGACTCCGAACTTCCTGCCCTCCTTAGCTATCTTCTCGAGTATGTCTCGGGCAGGGCTCCACCTGCCCTGTGGTGCGTAGACGTGGGCCTCCTCGACTATCACTAGGACTGGCATGGGGGCTCCGGCAAGTACTCCGGCCCCTATGAGCCTCCAGACGGACCTGAGTAGAGTAGCGGCTGTGGAGGCCTGGGCCTCGCTGGGTAGGCCTCCCAGGGCGACTATGTTGAGGCCCGGCTTGAGTAGCCTCTCGAATATGCCGAGGTAGGCCTTGACGCTCCTCCAGGGCTCGGCCTCTGGTATCTTCTCGTAGAGCTCGTCGCTGATAGACGGCCTAGTTATGTAGCGAAGGTCCGCGTTCTCTAGAAGGCTCTCCAGCTTAAGGAGCAAGTCCTCTAGCGACCTATCTCTGCTACTGGCCGGCTGTCTCTTCACTGCCAAGATCAGCTCCTCTGGGGTGTAGTAGATCGGGTCGTCTGTTGTGGCTGCCTCGTACCTCTTCCTCCTGACGTCCTGGAGGGCGTTCCTGAGATACATGATCTGCTTCGTGGCCTGAGTGCCCAGCCTTAGGAGTCCGGCCACTTCCTCTAAGCTCAGCGTCCAGAGCGGTACCTCGAGAGGCTCGGGGCTAATGCCATACCTGGCCTCAACGAGCCTGCTGATCTTGCCTGCGGGCGAGAGTACGTGGACTCTGTCGGGGAACCTGTTCTTTAGGGGGACGTACTCGCTGTGAGTGTCTATTAGCAGTATTCGGGCGTAGGGGTACTTGGAGAGTATGGAGGCCAGTATGACTGCCACCGTGTTGGACTTCCCCGCGCCGGTCATTGCTAGTACTGCGAAGTGGCGTGAGCACAGCATGTTCAGGCTGAGCCTGAACGGCACACCGTCGCTGTAGGTAATGCGGCCCAGCTCTATGTCGCCGCGTCCCATTATGTC
>CAZPLI010000047.1:2945-12071 GCA_964587325.1 uncultured Thermofilaceae archaeon
GTCCGGAGGAACAAGGTACACTCTCTGACCGGGACGGGGGAGGAACGGCACACCCCTGCTCACTGAACCCCCTGAGCCGTAGCCCACAAGCGTGGCGACGAGCTCGTTCCTGGCGGGCCTGAACTCTAAGTAGCCCTCTAGCTCCTCTACGATTCTGCTCCTCCTGTAAAGTTCGTCTAGTAGGTTAAAGCTAACAACCATCGCATAGAGCCACGTATCGTTAGCTCCCTCAATCTTGACGTAAGTGCCGGGCCTAGACACTAACCCCATTTTCTCCTCAGGAACCGCGAACCTTACGACGTTCCTACCGTACACTGCGACTACTCTGCCCACTTCCTCCATAACGCCCGCCACAACACTAGCGTTAACCTCTCTATTTATCCCCGACTCGTTAAGGCTGAAAGTAACGCCGCAGTGCTAGCCCCCCTTGCGGCGGGAGAGCCACTCGCGGTATCTCTCCTCTATGTCCTTGAGGTCCTTATCGTCGGTCACGAGCCTGAGCCTGCCGACTATGGCGGTGGCGGCTATCATGCGGTCGAAGTAGTCCTTAATCCCCATGTCGTGAAGGTCGTCGGCAACGCGCTCTATAGCAGGAGTCGTGACAGGAGTCCTACGGAACCTCTTATCTCTCAGTAGCGCCCTGAACCCTTCTATGTAGTTCCGCCTAGCCTCAGTAATGCTGACAACACCTAGCCTCACGAGCCTGTAGTACACCCACTTTATCTCCACGAGGCTCAGCGGGTTGTAGTAGAGCGGGTCTCCCTCCTCCAGTAGCCCGTGAAGCGAGGTCTCTAGCTCCACGTCCACGCCGAATATCGGTAAGAGGTACATTGTGTCGAGGAGGAGCCCTCTATAGGCCGAGCGCTTCTCTCTGAGCCTCCTCGCTGAGCCTCTCAAACTCCTCCACCGTTAGCCTGACTTTTTTAGGCCTCTCTAGGAGCTCCTCAACGCTGGGAACGGCTTCTATGACAAGCTTACGGCCCACTATCTTAGCAGCCACGTAGCCCGAAGGCTTTATTCCGGTCAGTAGCCTGACTTCCTTCGTCGTGTAGATCTCCCCTTTCTTGCCCACTCTGAGGTAGACGACCTTCCTCTCCATGAAGTTCTCCGACGCTAAGCCTTCTTCGGATTAATATATTTCCTCCGAGGACTTGTTTTCTCCGCCAAGTTGTCTAAGGCGGAGACTAAGCTGAACTATAGGCTGGGTGGAGGAGGGTAGCCGTCAGGTGGCTAGGGAATAGCGCTAAGCCGTAAGGCTTGCGAGGAAACTTAGCGTCTAGCTCTTCTTCTCCCGAATAGTATGGCAGCGACTACTGCTAGGGCTACGATCACGGCCACAGTCAGCGGTAGCGCGGGAAGACCTTCTTCTGCCTTAGCCTCCACTACTTTGGGCGGGACTAGCTTCATCGGCAGGCGCGCCTTAACCTTGATTTTGGGCGAAAGCCTAACCTTGCCCTCGAGCTCGAACAGCTTCAGGGAGTCTTCCTTCGAGAACCTCGCATAATGGTAGACAACGTTCTCCTCCTGGAAGGTGTTCACTAGGACGTGGAATAGAGTACCGTCGCTTAGCTTGCAAACCTCTATTCCCTCCATCTCGTACATTGGCGGTACTTTGAACAGCTCACTAACCTCCCCGGTCTCTAGGTCGATCACGTACACGTTCCAGCCTATTACCGACACGTAGAGCTTGCCCTCGTAGATGACGCCGCCCTGAACTCCCTTCAGCTCCCTGCTGAGCTTAATCACTCTCACGGGCTCTACGTAGTTGCCCTCACCCACGTCGCTCAGCCTGTAGACGTAGACTTCACTGGCGGGCGAGAACTCGGAGGAGTACACGTAGCCCTTGTCGTCGACCGCCAGCCACGGCATGTGATCTTGAGGCGTGTAGGCGTACTTCACGATCTTAAGGGTCTTAGCGTCGTAGAGGGCTATCACAGCAGGCTTGACGTACCCCCTCTTCTCGACGGGTATCAGTAGGTGCCCATTGTAGTAGTCGGGGTCGCCGAGGTGGAAGTAGCCCTCGCTCATTAGCTCAGGCGGTATCGGAAAGTCATTGTAGTCGTCCACGGTCCCGTCAGGCTTGAGCCGGAATATCATGTCCGTCGCGGTGTAGTACCAAACCCTACCGTCGTACGCTAGGCCCTGCTTATAGAGGCTGGGTACTAGCTCGACTCTCGGGGCAAGCCACGTGTCGTTCAGCGCCACTAGCTCGACGGTAGTCTTGTCGCCCACCGAGGTTATTACGAGGCGGAACCACGAGCCAGGATACACGAGAACGGGGCTCCCAGCAGTCTCCTTACCGCTCAGATAGAGGTATACGCCGGGCTTGGGCTTGGGGCCAGCACACGCGAATACTTTTATCGTTGCGTCCTCACTCAGCCACAGCTCAAAAGCTGGAGCCAAGCCAGAAAACTGGGTCAGGTGAAAGTCAAAGACCAGCTCATAATCCTCAAGAGACCTAATCTCAAATACGCGCTCTTCTCCTGCTGAGAGTTTTAGCACGGGTTGGTTTAAGCTAGGAGCGACATATGCGGAGAACAGTAATAGGAAAGCGATTACGAGAAGCGGAGCAGAGTACGCCCCTCCACGCATACTTATCACAAGTCTTCAGTTACACTCGGGTTATTTTGTAATACTCTTGAGGGCACGTAGTGATACTTGCAGCCTTGACTCTCGGGAGAAGGAGAGTTCGCCGCTTGACCCTACCCTCCACGTAGAACCTAGATAGTCATGTTCTCTGCGAGTTGCGAGTGTGGTGAGACGCCCCCTCTCCGATATTCATATGACTATCATCGTAGTTGCCTAGAGCTATGGGTGTTACCGTGCTTAAGAAGTTAGTTGCCTTCTCGATAGTGTCTACAAACTTAGGGTACACGCTGTTCCTATTCCCCCTACTGAGCGCGCTCTACAGGGACAGAGTACCGTTCACAGCGTCTAACCTGATTGCGTTTACACTCGTAGATACTCTCGGCGGAGTGCTCCTTGCAATGGTATCTTACTTGGCTATACGCGTCGGGAAAATGAGCGTAACTAAGTCCATAACACTCTCCGTAGTGCTGCTATGGACAGCTTACTGGCTAACTATCGTATGCGCAGCGGGCGGCCTCAGCAACCTCCATAGTAACGTCGCAATCGTATGTTTAGACGGGCTCGCGGCCCTCATAACTTGGGCAACCCTAACCATGCTATCAAAGAGCCTTATAGAAAAGAAGGACCGGCATCACTGCTCTTGAAGAACCCTTAGGTTTTTGACTATGATTCTTCAAGCTTCGTAAACACTCTCGCGCTCTAAACGGTGAATCTGCCGTCGTCCCTCGCTACCTTCAGCCGTCCTATTCTACCCTCAAGCCACCCTATCTTGGCCTGCGGCCTACTATCGAACTGGGGGACATAAGGCTTAATGTCTAGGAGCGGTGTGCCGTCAATTATGTCGACGTCTTCGACGTGTAGCACGTTCCCCTCTACTTTGAGCAGTCTGACTACAGAGATCCCAATCGGGTTAGGCCTAGCAGGTGCCCGTGTCGCAAAGACGCCTCTAGCCTCGCTGTCCAAGAACGGAACGACGAGAAGCCTGTACGTCTTGACTAGGTGGAAGTGGTAGACCAGTATCACGTGAGAGAAGCCCTCAAGGTCCTTAAGCCCCTCGGCGTACTCCGGAAACACCTCGACTAAGCCCCTAACGCCCCTGGCTGCAGTGGGCTGGATAGGCACGCCCCTGGCGTCCTTAAACGGCGTCCTTATCACGCCGATAGGCCTGTATACTACCTCGCCGCGCCACGCCCTGCTCATGCGAGACCCCTACGAGCGGCCCACCTTTCCCTGCAGGTACTTTTTAAGCGCCTCGGCGACTGACCCGCTAAAGCCGAGCACCAATTCTATGCCGAGCTCCCTGAAGAATGCCTGCGCTCTCTGTCCCACTCTGCCAGCCAGCACTACGTTGACCCCATGGCTCTTTAGTAGGCGCGGTAGGTCTCCGGGCCCGTGCTCTCTGAGCGGGTTCTCTAGTACGGTGACACGTGCCACCTCTCCGTCTACGACTTCTATTAGGGCGAAGTATGCTGCCCTGCCGAAGTGCTCCTCGATAGTGCTCTCGAGCCCCTTGTCGTCGCGTACAGGGACAGCTATCTTTAGCGCCGACACGTTTTCAAGCAATTGCTCAAATATTTAAGCTCCTCGCGCGCGTAGACAGCAGCATGAAGGCACTAGGAGTATGCGGTAGCCCTCGAGACCGAGGCAACACGGAAGCAATGCTAAGCGTCGTCCTAGGCGAACTTGAGAGATTGGGAGCCGAGACCGAGGCCGTAAACGTCTGCAGGATGAACATAAGGCCCTGTACTAGCTGCCGCACCTGTGTCACGACGGGTAGGTGTAGCATAGACGACGACATGACTCGCATAATCGTGCCAAAGCTACTATCGGCAGACATAGTGGTCGTCGCTACTCCCGTATACTTCAACAACGTCTCAGCGTGCACCAAGGCGTTTATAGACCGCACCTGGTGCCTGCGCGGTAAGCTCAGGAACAAGGTCGGCGGGGGCGTAGTAGTAGGCAGAGGCTACGGCCTCGAACTCGCGCTAGCCGTTATACACTCCTTCATGTTAAAGCACGAGATGGTGGTCTGCCACAGGGGCGTCTCGTGCAGAGCGTACGAGAAGGGGGAAGCCTTAGCTGACAAGCGGGCTGTTGAGGACGCTAAGAGACTAGCTAGGCGCCTATACGAACTCGCGTCGGCAATAAGGGAGAAACACGGCTAAAGTGGGCTACAAGCTGTAGTAAGAAACTGTAGAGAAAAAAGAAAGAAAGGAAAAATAGTTAACTAAGGAGTGGCTGCCTCGACTGCCTTGTCCGCTCTAACCACTCCGTACCCGTAGAGTTCGTCGTAGCCCCCGCTGCCTAGGTCGTCCGCCGTGCTATGTAGTAGCGTTCTGAGGTCGCTGGGCGACAGCGGCTCCTCTCCGTGCGCAAGCCTAGTGGCCTGTACTAGGGCTACTGTCGCTGAGACGTGAGCACAGGACATAGACGTCCCGCTAAGCTCCTTATAGCCAGCGGCCTTGTACGTTGAGAGCATGCTTATCCCGGGAGCTGCCAGCTCTGGGTTCCTGTTACTCCAGTATGGCACCTCGTCGCTCTCGTCTATGGCTCCTACGGCTATGACCTCGTCGTAGGCCGCTGGGTAGCATGGGGTCTCAGCGCCCTCGTTCCCGGCGGCTGCCACTATGACCACGCCGTACGAGTAGGCTACTTTTATGGCGTCGTGTACGGCCTCGGGCGCGCTAGAGTCGCCGAGGCTCATGCTTATGACCTCGGCCGCGTCGTCGTCGGGATCGCCCACGACTACTCCGTCGCCGTCGCTGTCTATGACTCCGTCGGGGCCCCTGAGTGCCCACTCGATGCTCTCTATCACGTCGCTCCAGTAGCCGAAGCCGAAGTTGGCGAGCACCTTTATCGCGTACAGCTCCACTCCGTGGGCCGCGCCGACTACTCCAATTTCGTTGTTCAGGGCGGCAACTATGCCTGCGACGTGCGTCCCGTGGCCGTTAGGGTCGTTCCAGTCCCTCGGCTTGGTAGAGACCTTGTTAAGGACGAGGCAGATGCCCGCGCGCGCATGTTCTCTAGTCTATGTGGTATAGCTGGTGCTTGCCTAGAAGTAGGAGGAGCAATGGTGCGGGTGCTACGAGCATGTTTTCTTTGTCGTAGAAGTCGACGTCTTGCATTGAGACTAGTATCTTGTCTCTGAAGCGGTGTCTGTTGGCAAAGTCTGTCCTTGCGACGCTCTTGCTCCACTTGACTTCTACGCCTAGTAGCTTCATGTCGTCTTTGAGGACAGCGAAGTCCGTCTCCCTCTTCTCGACGTAGAACATTACGCGTGTGTGGTGTTCTCTGAACTGCCTAGCGAGGTGCTCGCCCACAGTGCTCTCGACTACTGCGCTCTCGTCCTCGTAAGAGTAGTCTCTGTAGACGCCGTACGAGTATCCCTTGAAGGCACTATAGAGAAAAGGGTCTGTGAAGTAGACCTTCTTCTCCTTCCTGTAGTCCGGCGTCTTAGACATCGGGCTTACTTGGTAGAACACTCTTAGCAGTAATAGTCCCTCGAGGGTTTCGACGTAGTCTTTGACGGTTACGTGGCTACCCAGGTCTGCCTCCCGCGCGAAGTTGGCATACGAGAACCTCGTGGACATCTTCTCGGTTAGTGGCAGCATTAGCTTTCTTAGGAGCATGATCCTCTTGCCTAAGCGCGCTAAGTCTCCCTCGATCCACTTGACATAGTCCAGGTACGTCTCCTCGCCGATGCTGCCACGGCTTCTTAGCTCGTACGAGGGCTTCAGGAAGCCTCCGGTCCTGAGGTAGTCTCTGAAGAGTCTCTCCGCCTCGCTGGCGAGTGGGGAGAGTTCTAAAACTTTAGCGTAGACTTGCTTTAGGTCGGTCACCTTGCTCAGGTCGACGCTTCCGACTTCTCTCAGCTTGGCTTTTAGGTGTTGGGGGCCGAAGAGGCTAGCGTACTCTCTGAACGTTAATGGCATGAACACTTTGACGCCGATGTTTCTCCCAGGCATGCGCTCGTAGCCCTTGAAGAGCCAGATAGAGCTAGAGCCGGTGACGTAGAGTATCTTACCTTCACTCATCTTCGTATCTAGTATGTACTTTACCGCGGCCTCCCACTCCTCCACGAACGTGACCTCGTCTAGTAGGACGTACTTGCAGCCAGAGACGCTGCTGAACATACTCTCGTAGATGCCTACTAGGTCGACTATGTCGCGCTTGTCCTCTAGGAGCTCGCAGGAAAAGTAGAGGATACGCCTTGGGTCGACGCCGCGCCTAACTAGGTGGTATATCATTAGTTTAAGGTAGGTAGTCTTGCCTACCTGGCGCGGCCCTAGCAGGATAGTGTTAGCGAGAGAAGTAAAGGCGTAGTCCTTCACGGGCTCTTTGCTCAAAGCCTCAACTACCTTGCTATCGTTCTCGATTTCGCTGGGGTCACTCCACCAGGGATTCAGGCGGGCTAAGTCCTGAGGCCTCACAGTCATATCTGACAGTATACTATCAACAAATATATATAATTCCTGTTAATGCACTGTCAGCCCTGAGCCCTACCCTGAGTGCGTATAGTTCTCTGCCTGCTTCACTCTCAGGTGTGACAAAATACCTCGAGAACACGTACTCGCCCTACTGTGGCTCCTGTACGCTGAGCGAAGACTCACCTCTGCTAGCAGGAGTAAGCTCGCTTCTGCTTGTTACTGTATTCGCGGATAATACGAAACAAAACAATAATACAGTTACAGCTAGTGTATGTATAGAACTCGGGGTGAGAACAGCGCGTGAGAGGTCTGTATACAACGGCGACAGCGCGTTCATGTCCTTCCTCGCTTTCCTATACTTGTTCGTCCTAGACCTGCTTGCGAGCGAGGACTTCACCCTCCTGCTGAGCGAGGCCCTAATCGTAGCCATATACCCAGTCCTCGCAGCCGCTCATAGAGTGAGCCCCAGCCTCGCGAGGCTAGACATGCCAGAGAGCTTGAAGTCGTGGGTGCCGAGCGTAGGCATAGCACCCGCTATCATTGTAAGCGCCACTTACCGAAGGCTACACTTAGTCGCGCAGTACCTGCCAGTCCTGTCCCTACCGCTTGTAGCTATAGCCTACGCCACGCTAGTGACCGCAGGCATACTCGTGAAGCAGGGAAGCAGGGATGCGAGGTCTAAACAGAAGACCGCCCAGTAAGCTCTGGATACTTTTCCCGCTCGCCTTCTACACTGCGCTGAACATTGCCCTGATCTTCGTAGACATCTGGCTATGGCCGCCCGAGTCACCCGTCCTTCAAGCGCTACACGACACCCTAGTGCACGTAGTCTCGCTCACAGTTTTTGTAGCTGTAGTCTCTAGGCTTTGGGGACTTAGGGAGGCTGGTGTGAGACTAGAGGGGCTCGGACGCAGCTTCAAGCTGTCGCTGCTAGCCGTGCCCAGTATAATTGCCGTCTTCGCCTTACTGTACCTAGTCGTGTCAGCTACCGGTGTCAGCCCCGAGCTTAAAGTCGGGGTAAGCACTCTCTCGAGTTTCTTCTTAGCGCTCCCCACATGGATAATTGCAGGGTTTGAAGAGGAGTTATCGATGAGGTGCATTGTGCAAAGAGTCGCTGAGGAGAGGTGGGGTGCTAAGGCTGGGATACTGGTTTCCACGCTCTACTTCATTGCTCTCGACGGCTTCGGCTTACACTTCGTAGTAACTCTGATGCTGCTCGGGCTGGGGCCGGCATTCTATAGGTTTAGAATGCCCCTAACGTCGCTGGTAGTGAGCCTAGTTTTCGCCTACGCGTACCACAAGACTCGTAACGTCTTGGGTCCCGCACTGGTTCACGCGCTGATAGATATAGGGCAGGGCGCGGTCGGTGTCACGCTCCTACTCTTAGGCGTCGTAGGCCAGTAGTCGCAGGGGCTCGGCTTGGCAGTCGTGCGCGTGAGGAGGGCTGTTGAGAAGGATTGTGAGCACTACGTCGACGTGCACTGCCCGGAGGCCAGGGGCATGGCTAGGGAGAAGAGGCTCAAGGCCTGCGGGTGGTGGGCTGACTACGAGGCCTGCGTCCTCTACCTTAGGCTCTACAGAAAGCTGGGAGGCGAGGTCTTCACAGCACTAGTCGATAGGGAGGTCGCTGGAGAGGTAGAGCTGCTGCCTCACGACGACTGCCTACTGGGGCCTAGGGCCTACATCAACGTGCTGTGGGTCAAGGAGGACAAGAGGGGGATTGGCGTCGGCACGAGTCTCGTGCGCGAGGCGGTCAGGTGGGCTCGGACGCAGGGCTACAGGTATCTGGACGTCATACCCGAGGAGAGAGCCAAAGGGTTCTACATCAGGTTAGGGTTCGGGCGCCTAGCGCTGCAAGTGAAGGCTCTGAAAAGGCCCGAGCGCACCAGTGTGAGCTTCGAGTATAGAGAACTCGAAGCAGACGAGCCGCCCACCGGAATGAAGCTAGTGGCTGGTGTCTACAGGCCCGGACTGTTCACGTGGTACTCGGCGTGGGAGAACACCTACACCCCTCCCCAGATAAGCCCCCTAGCGTACAGGCTGAGCGTCGAAGAGATGCCCTTCGTGGCCCTGCTAGACTACTACGGCGAGAACGGGGCGTCGCTAGTGC
>CAZPLI010000048.1:0-9229 GCA_964587325.1 uncultured Thermofilaceae archaeon
TCTTACCAGTCCCCGTGGGGCTGGAAACTAGGACGTTCTTGCCTTCTTTGATCGGTATGAGCGCGTACCTCTGGGGTGGGGTCAAGTCTTCAAACTTCGAGTCGAACCACTCGGCAACGAGAGGGTTGAGTACCTTGAGTACTTCCTCCTTAGTGTACTGGCGCGTGGCGTAAGTTATCGCCATGGGCCTGGTGACACACAGAAGGAACCCTATAAACTGTGACGCTGATTGCAAAAGAGAAACCCTAAAAACGAGACCATGTAAAAGAGGAGCGTTAGATCTCTACCTCCTCTTCTTCCTCCTCCACCCACTCCTCTTCTTCCTCACCTAGCTCTTCCCACTCCTCCCCCCACTCTTCCTCCTCTTCCCACTCTTCCTCTTCCCACTCTTCCCACTCCTCTTCTTCCTCTTCTTCAACCCAGGTGTAGGGACCGGCTACCATGCCTCTGCACCTCCGCACTTTTACCGCTGTTGGGTTTATATTCTTGTCTTCTGCTATGTCTCTGCAACCCGCTACGTATAAGGTTTGATCTTGGTCCCGCTCTCCTTAAAGGTCGCCGCGTAGTGTGAACGTGGTGGTCGAATGATCGGCGAACATGCCCACGTGAATATTCTCACAGCCTACAGGCTTCTTCACCCTAGGCCCGTAGTCATAGTCACTGCTCGACACGAGGGTCGCGACAATGCCATGGCCGCAAGCTGGGTCATGCCTGTGTCCTTCAACCCGCCACTAGTTGCTGTGTCAATTGCGCCCGCTAGGTTTACCCACTCGCTAATCGAAAAGTCTGGAGTCTTCGCACTCAACGTGCCGGGCGAGGACTTACTGTGGTGTGTCAACTACGTGGGTAGCGTGTCTGGCGAGGAAGAGGACAAGATCGAGAAGCTTAGGAGGAGAGGGCTGAGGATAGCTGACGGGCGCAAAGTTGACGTCCCCGTGATCCTAGACTGCCTCGCCGTGCTAGAGTGCGTTGTCGAGGCGAAGCACCCAGCTGGCGACCACACTATATTCGTTGGAAAGATTGTCGAGGCTTACGCGCGAGAAGGCACCTTCGTAGGCGGTCTCTACGCGGAGTCCGTAAGCCCCTTAATGCACGTGGGAGGCCCTGTCTACGCAGTAGCCACTAAGAGGCTAGTGGTGTAGGCTACCTTGAGAATCGCCATAATCGGCGGTACAGGGCGGCTAGGCCGCCCTCTAGCCGCGAGGCTAATAGTAGCCGGCTACAAGGTGGCCATAGGATCACGCAGTAAGGAAAAGGCCAAACGCGCAGCGGGGCTTGTCGAAAAACTGCTGGCCTCATACGGGCTATCAGGACGCCCATTCCATGGGCTTAACAGAGAAGTAGCGGAGTGGGCTGACACCGTAATCGTAGCCGTGCCACTAGAGGGAATAGGCGTGCTTGGCTCGCTAAAAGACGTAGTGAGAGGGAAGGTCGTTATAAGCGCGGTAGGCTCAGTGAGGAGGGAGGGCAATCGCCTTATCCCAGTTCTCGGGGGCTCTGTGGCTTCTCGCATAGCAGCGGAGCTCGAAGAGGCAGAGGTAGCCGCTACATTTCACACAGTCTCGCACGTCCGTCTCGCCAAGCTGACTGAGAGACTAAGGGGTGATGTGCCAGTCTTCGGCGGAGGCAGGGCAGTTGACGTAGCAGCCGAGCTTGTCGAGACAGTCCCAGAGCTGAGACCTGTTTACGCGGGCCCATTAGAGCTTTCAATTACAGCCGAGATTCTCCCAGCCTTACTCGTAGCGGTCTCTAAGAGTCTGGGACTGAACGGTGCAAGCATAAAGTTCGTGTAGAAGCTTTGCCGACGTTTTGGTCGGCCCAGCGAGCTGTAAGTACTTAGGCTCCGTGCCGCTGGAGGTGCAAGTAGTGGCCAGGACAATTGTGGTCTACGGCTTAACAACGATTCCCGAGATCGGGCCGGGCGACGATCTAGCGCGGGTCATAGTGGAGGCCGCCGAGAGGGAAGGCGTGGGTATTGAGAGCGGTGATGTGATAGTGGTTTCCTCAAAGGTAGTGTCTAAGGCTGAGGGCAGGTTTGTCAAGCTTAGAGACGTTAAGCCTAGCGGCGAGGCGCTGAGGCTGGCAGCCGGGCTGGGTAAGGACCCTCGCCTCGTCGAGGTAGTACTCAGGGAGAGCAGGAGAGTCGTTAAGGCCGAGAGAGGCCACCTCATAGTCGAGACCAGGCACGGCTTCGTCTGCGCTAACGCTGGAGTCGATAAGTCTAACGTGCGTGGGGTAGGCGACGTAGTGCTCCTTCTACCAGTGGATCCTGACGAGTCGGCAAGAAGGATTAGAGAAGGAATAGAAAGACTGACGGGAGAGCGAGTAGCTGTAGTGATCACCGATACTCACGGACGACCTCTCAGAGAGGGACAGGTAGACGTGGCTGTAGGTCTCTCGGGCTTGCCGGCCTTCCGCGACTATAGAGGCTTGAGGGACTTAGCTGGCTACACACTAAGGGTCAAGAGGACAGCGCTAGCTGACGAGGTAGCAGCCGCGGCGGACTTAGTTAAAGGAGGAGGGGCCGAGGCTATACCCGTAGCAATAGTGAGGGGTCTAGACTATAGGGAGTCAGAGGAGAGCGCTGGGGAGCTTGCCATGCCCGAGGAAAAATGGTTGTTTAGGTAGCTGCTGTTCTCTTTCTACCTCGACCTTTAGTCGTTAAGGTATACCGAAAGTGCTGAGGGAGTTTGAAGTGCATTAAAGAGTAGTAATGGGAGTTAGGCTTCTCTTTAGCGGCTATATCACTAGGCCTGGTAGCGCTAGGCCTCCTAGTACGAACGCGTAGTATAGCCCCGCGATGAGCACTGCTAGGCTAAAGGCGGTGAACAGTAGGTCTGCCCGGCTCATTTTCCTCTCTATGAGGTAAGTGCGGTAGGGCTTGGCCCTGAAAGCTCTGAGGTCGGCCGCTATAGCCATGTTGCTGCCTCTCCTGAGCGAGCTTATGATGAGCGGGACGGACATGTAGATGAAGTACCTTGCAGCCTTGATTAGGCTCCTTATCACCTTGACAGGGTTCCTGCTCCTCGTGATCTGCATTGTGAGCCCTCTAACTCTGGCCGCGTTTATGACTATGTTAGCGTCCTCGAACATCGTCGGTATGAGGCGTATGCCTATGACTACCGCGAAGCTGATGACGTAAGGTAACCCTATCCTTCTCTTACCTATCTTAATGAAGTTCGTGAGGCCTAGGAGGAGCGCGTTAGGCGCCGTGGAGACTGCTAGGAGGAGCGCGCTGCTCATAGCTATTATTACTCTCAGGCTCTGTGTAGCACCGTAGAGCATGCCCTGCACTGTGAGTACGTGGCCTCCCAGTATGTAGTCTAGGGCTGGGTGCATCTCATAGACGGCTGTGACAGGGCATATAAAGCTCTGTGACCACCAGTCGTAGCAGTACCTGATTCCTTGGAAGAACACGGCGTTCACAGGGACGGGGAGGATTAGCACGAACGCGGTTATCAGCTTCTCTCGTGGCGGCTTTGCGGTTATCCACATCAAGACTATCCATGTGAATATGAGGGCTAGCGAGATTAAGTCCTCGAGTAGGGCGCCGAGGACTGCCACAGTCATTGCCCAGACGAGCTTGGCGCGAGGATCTAGCCGGTGGAAGAAAGTGTCCTTCTTCTCGTAAATGAAGAACCTCCTTAGCTGGCCTCTGAGAATGAGCCTGTACATCATGTATATTAGGACGCCTGGGCCTAGCAGGAAGAACAGCGTGAAGTCTACGATGAACTTCAGTATGTCGAACAGGAACGCCTCCAGGGTCATCCGGCTCTCACCTCGCCCACGAGCATCCTAATACCCTCTAGGAACTCTTCGACCCGTATCACCGGTGGCCTGTTCTTGAAGAGCTTGTGTGAGAGCTGTGTTATGTAGGGCGGGAGGATGTTATAGCGCAGTAGCTCGGGATTATTGAATATCTCTCTCGGAGTTCCCTCCATCACTATCTTGCCAGCATCCATTAAGACCACGCGGTCCGCGTACTCGGCCACGAGCCTCATGTCGTGTGTGATGAATATCACAGTGACGCCCTTTTCCTCGTTGA
Source organism: uncultured Thermofilaceae archaeon (assembly GCA_964587325.1). Taxonomy (GTDB): domain Archaea; phylum Thermoproteota; class Thermoprotei; order Thermofilales; family JAPDKD01; genus CAZFWY01. Next base: position 4,046 of record CAZPLI010000048.1, read on the forward strand.
GTCTCTTAGCGAGGTTCATGAGCATTGTAGAGTGCCCCCAGTCCTGTCCAGTCGTGGGCTCGTCCAGCACTAAGATCTGTGGCTGCATAGTGAGCACGCTGGCGACTGCCAGCCTCCTCCTCTGTCCTCGCGAGAGGGCGTGGGGGTGCGCCTTGCGGAACTCCTCGAGTTCTAAGAGCCTGAGTGCCTCCTCGACTCGCTCCCTAATTTCTTCTTCGGGGACACCGTAGTTGCGCGGGCCGAAGGCCAGTTCCTCCTCTACAGAGTTTGTGAACAACTGGTGGTCTGGGTTCTGGAAGACGTAGCCAACGTACTTCACTAGCTCCCGCGTAGGGGTATGGGACACGTCTAGCCCCATCACTCTCGCTTTGCCCTTCCACGGCCTGTTCAGCCCCACGGTCAGGCTCATGAGAGTGCTCTTTCCGCTGCCGTTTCTGCCTATTATCGCCAGTATCTCTCCCTTGTAGACCTTGAGCGTGACACCCCTTACGGCCACGGTGCCGTCGGGGTATCTAACCCAGACGTCCTCGAACTCTATCACGGGCTCGTCGCTCACTTTCCTGCCGCCGTCGAGGCTTAGCGGGAACTCTCTGGCGTCCGGTAATAGCGAAGAGAAGTAGGCCTCGGCTTCCTCCAGCGAGACCGGAACGCCCTTCTCGAGCTCCCTATTGAACTTGAACGCTGCCTCGCTTACCTGAGGCGGCCTTACGCCTCTTTTTAGGAACTCGTCTAGGCGCCTGTAAGCTCTGTGGGGTTCGTCGTCTATCAGTATCTGCCCGTCGTCCATCAGAATTATGCGGTCCGCATACTTGCTGACCTCGTCGAGCCTGTGCTCTATGAGTATGACCGTGACGTCCCTAACCTGCTGAATCTCACTGATTATCGAGAGAACGCTGTAGGCTCCCTGGGGGTCTAGGTCCGAAGTAGGCTCGTCGAATATCAGTATCTCGGGCTCCATCGCAAGTATGCCAGCTATCGCTGTCCTCTGCTTCTGTCCTCCGCTAAGGGCGAATATCTCCTTGTGCCTTATCTCCCAGACACCAGCGTCCTTCATTGCTTTGTCAACTCTCTTCCTCACTTCTTCCTTGGGTAGCGCAAGGTTCTCGGGACCGAACGCCACGTCCTCCTCGACTGTCAGGGCGAAGAGCTGATCCTCGGGGTTCTGTAGGACTACGCCCACTATCTGCGTGAGCTCGTGGAGTTCCTTAGTCCTAGTGTCGACGCCCTTCACGTAGACTCTGCCTTTCATCTCGCCTCGCTCTATGACGTGGGGTATGTAGCCGCATATCGTCAATGCGAGAGTGCTCTTGCCGCAGCCGCTCGGCCCTGTCAGCACTATGAACTCGCCTTTCTCGACTTCGAGGTTTATCCCCTTTAGGGCCCACTTCTCAGCCCTAGGGTACCTGTACCAGAGATCCTCGATTCGGAGAACTGTGTTCCCCATCCCTAACCCCTTGGCTACGAGAAAAAGATAGGGGAAGAAAAAGGTGTTTCGCTTATGGCACGATCTTCTCCAGTACTCTGTAGAGCGGGTAGGCTATGAGGGCGCCGAACAGCATGTTGAATATCGTTATCGTCGTCGTATGGAGGAACACTACGATGCTCGTAGTGTAGAAGTGGTTCAGATACGGGAAGAACACGTAGTACAGCGTGAGCCATGCGAAGAGCGGCCTGAGGCCGCCGATTATAGCGGCGTCGATCGCGCCGAAGGTGCCGGTGGGCCTTACAGCGCTGGGCTCGACGCCCTTCTTGGCAGCAAGTACCCTGTTTATGAAGGCTAGGTAGAGGTCTACGGGCACGCCCTCAGCGATGGGGTACAGCCACCACAGCGGGTTAATACCGTACCAGAAGATCTCGCTCACAATGTCGTAGACTAGCAGCATCAGCGTGGCGACGCCTGGCTTCCTCACTAGGAGTACTCCGAGGACGAAGAGGGTCGCGTAGCCTATGTCGCCTATTGCGTAGTTCACGTAGGGGATCGGGAGCCTGTTAGTAAGGGCGAAGAAGCCTAGCGACCTGCCTATGACCTGGACCCAGATCACTAGGAGCACGCCGAATATGGCCGTGTAGATGATGTCCTTGGTCTTGAAGCTTTTGCCGTAGAGCTTGCCCTTCTTTATCAGGTAGAACATAGTGCCTAGCACTACGACGTTGGCTAGTAGCAGTAGGGCGTAGGAGAGAGCGGGCGGCGGTATGAAGGGCCTCTTGTACTCCTCCTCGAATATTACTTTGCCCTCAGCGTCCTTAATCACGACCTTGAACGTGACGACCTTCTGGACGTAGGTCTCAGGCACCCTAGCGGAGAAGTAGACTCTCACGGTCTTGCCCGGCGAGAGCGTCTTGATCGTATACGTGAAGTAGCTCTTGTCCTCGGAGACCTTGCCTCCCCTAGGCGGCCTTAGCACCTCGAAGCCTTCCTCCTTAGGCACATAGACCTCGACGGTCAGGCCCTCGATGGGAGTAGTACCGGTGTTAGTTATGTAGACGGCACCGTAGTAGGAGCCGCGACCTTTGTAGCCTTTAGAGATAATCACCTGCTCGTTAGTCTGGGCCTTAAACGTGGGGTTGTAGTAGTGAGGGAAGTAGAACTCGACTTTCAGCGGGGGCTGAGACAGCGTGAGGGTGAGGGCGAGGGCGAGAACCAGCGTCGCTACTACAGCAACTACTAAGGCTCGCCGATCCATCTCCTGCACCGCTAATACCCCGCGTCGCAGTTTTTAACTTTTCTCTCTCAAATCGAGGTCTTCAGCTTTCGTTTCACAAGTATATGCTAATTTCTCAATATGATGCTCTTCTTCTCGCCAGGACGCACGACAACCTCAACATACACCCTGTAAGTACCGTCCTCTTTTACCGTGCAGACTACTTTTCCCCCTTCAACTGACACCTCGGCCTTTCCTGCCCTAAGCCAGATGCCTCTCAGCGTTAGCGGCTTAGGCTCTGCAGTCCACGTGTACTTGTCGTCCCTGAAGACTATTCTCTTCCTAAACGTGTACTCCACATCGACTCGCTTGTCCTGCGCTGTTACCTTAAGCGCGTAAGGCGGGACGAACTTGACCTCAATTTTGCTACCGTTCACCTCGACTATTAGGAAGTGGTGTACGCCTCCCTTCTCGGGAGTCCTATACAGAGGGGCGCCAGCGCCTCCAGTTACATAGAAGAGCGTGCCGTTGACTTCCTCGAAGTAGTACACGTGGTTGTGTCCCTGGAACACTGCTGTGACGTTATAGCGGAGTAGCAGGGGCAGTACCTCATAGTGGTTGTTTAGGATGTCCGCGCCCTCGTAGCTGACTATAGGCCTATGCATGAATACGAAGGTGTGAGCGTAGTTCCTGGACAGCTCTAAGACTCTCCTTAGCCACTCCAGCTGCTCTCCCGAGATCTCTGCTGCCCTGCCTACCACGTCTGTGTCTAGGATTATGAAGAGAGAGTTACCGTAGGCGAAGGCGTAGTACAGCCTGCCCAGGTTCATCACGTATAGGGTCTGAGCGTCGGGGTTTCCTGTCTCTGGTGTGCTGCTGGTTTGCATCTCGTGGTTGCCAGGCGCTACGAACACTGGCACCTCGAAGCTGTTGTATACCGAGAGGAAGTCAGCCCACTGCCTCTTCAGTCCGGCAACGTCGCTGTCGTAACCGTATATGATGTCTCCGACTATTATCGCAAAGTCAGGGTGTATCAGGTTAATCTCCCGCACTATCTCCTTGAACACTGAGGGCTGAGGCATGACTCCGTCAGCTGGCCTATTGTCCCCTAAGACGGCAAATACGAACGCCTCCTTCTCTCTGTCAGGGCTTGAGACGTACACTACTTGGTTCAGATAGCCGCCCCCACTCACCTCAAACCTGAGCCTGTAGAAGCCGGGGCTCGGGGGTACCCACTCAAACACCACTTCTCTCTCACTGTTAGGTCCAACATCTGCCTCAAGGCGCCCTATCGGGCTGTACTCGCCGAACCCCGTATAGTCGTACTTAGACACGTAGACAGTAATCGTTGCCTTCGTCCCAAACGGGCTTCTATGGGCGAGCGTGAGCCTAAACACTACGGGGCGCCCTGCCACGATCACCTCGGGTTCCCAAGTGATGTCCGTAAATGTAGGAGTTGGGAGAGTCCTCTCCTTCAGGTAAAGATAAGCTGCTACAGCGGCTACGGCGATTACTACCAGTACGACTAGCAGCTTTACTTTCCGTGACCGCTTAAGCGGGCTCATTGCGATCCGGTGGTAAAGCTGTCTACCATGTCATTTAAAAACTGCCCACAGTGGTACCGTCCGTGCTTTAGGTCTCGCTAGAGAGTAAGTGGGGGTGCTCCAGGGTGTCGATGAGGGTGACGGTGGAAGGCGAGTACACGTTACTCACTGAGGGACCGTGCGAGGTAGAGGTCCTAGAGGGCGAGTTCGAAGTCTTCGGCTTCACTGCAGGGCCGGGCTTTAAGGCAACCATAGACCTATTCAAGGCCGCGCCCTTCTACGCCATCGAGAAGGGACAGCTTGCTCTCAGGGGCGGAAAAGTCAGCTGCGTTGAGGGTCGCAGTATACCGCCGTCCTGGGACGAAGCGGTGAGTGAGATAGCTGAGGGTGCGCGAAAGGTTATGGTGCTCGGCGGTGTCGACGTCGGCAAGTCGGGATTCGTGACCTACGCCATTAATAGGTTGCTGGCCAGTGGACGCAAGGTCGCAGTCATAGATGCCGACACTGGGCAGAGCGACATAGGCCCGCCCACCACGATCGGGCTGGGCATAGCCGAAAAGCCCGTCGTCATGCTCAGCGAAGTGCCGCTGTACGACGCCGTATTCATAGGCCTGACATCGCCCTCAGGCTTGCTGCATAGGAGTGTCGCAGCAGTGTCTTACCTCGCAGATCTAGCCCTGACTAAGCTGGGGGTCGACGTAGTGCTGGTGGACACGACGGGTTGGGTCACGGACCCCGAGGGGCGCGACCTCAAGCTCGCTAAAGCCCTTGCGCTCCAGCCAGACCTCATCGTAGCAATCCAAGTCTCTGGCGAGCTAGAGCACCTTACTAAGTTCCTGAGCAGGCTCTATAGGGTCAGAGCGGTCGACGCGGCACTGGCGCTAAGGCCTAGGACGAGAGAGGAGAGGAGGGCAATAAGAGCCAGCCTGTACGCGAGGTACTTCGAGGGCGCGTCAGACAAGGTCGTTGACCCAAGGGCGCTCGGGATAGCGTACTCC
>CAZPLI010000048.1:9239-12022 GCA_964587325.1 uncultured Thermofilaceae archaeon
TAGCGGTCACTGAGAGTCCTCCGCCTCCAGGCGTCGCGGATAGACTGAAGGAGGTCTACGGCGTGAGAAACGCTAGAGTCTACGACGCCGGAAGCCTAGCCCACGTCCTCGTGAGCTTCGGCAACCGCGAGAAAATGTTCATGGGTCTAGGTATCATAAGGCACTACGACCCCAGCCGCGGGGCTCTCATAGTCTACACAAATGTCGATGTCGATAAAGCAGAGTTCATACAGCTCGGCTACATACGCGTAAACCCAGAGAGCTTCGAGGAAGAAGGCTGGCTCGAGATATGGGGGATCTAGGCTAGAAGCGTGGTAATAAACAATAAAGAGAAGAGAGAAGAACTAAAAATAGGTTCTTTGCGAGCTAGCTATTTAGCCGCTGGTTTCTTCATGAAGCTCAGGGCTATAGCGCCTAGGGCTAGAATTATCGCCACAATGGCGACGCCCTGGGCGGTGCTCAGCTGGCTCCTCAGGGCAGCTATCTCTGACTCAAGCTTGCTAACCTTCGCGGTAGCCTCTCCCATTTTAGCGTCAACTTCGCTCTTAACGGCCTCGAGCTTCTTATCGAGCTCCTTCGCCTTAGCCTCCAGCTCGGACTTGACCTTAGCGGTCAGCTTCTCCTCTAGGCCCGCGAGCTTGCTATACTCTTTCAGCTCGCCCATGTAGCCGGTGGCCCACAGTATTAGGTTCCTGAAGAACTGCGGGCCACTTAGCCTGTAGCCCTTGTACATCCAAGTCACGCCTCCTTGGTAGCCAGCGTAGGGCGACTCGCCGGACACTATTAGTATGCTCTCCCCCTTTTCGACAGATATCTTCTCGATAGCTAGTAGTGTGAACACACCGGTCTCGCCGGCCTCGTAGGCCTTGCCAGTAGTCCCAGTCGGCTCGGCCTGATGCTCAACGATAGTGCCACCCTCGGTGGTAGTCACCACTATGAAGACGTTGTCTGGTTTCTCCTTAAGGGTCAGCTTGTGCCAGTTGCCAGCGTCGTCAACCCAGGCCACAGCGCCCGGGCCGTGGAAGAGGACCTTAGTGACGCCGAACGTTAGCTCGGGTATCTCGCAGTAGGTCACTACTCCGAGAACTCTGTACGGCTTTAGGGCCATACTCTGCGGGTCCTCTACAGAGACGTAGTCAGACCTTAGGTGAGCGCCTATAGCCTCTGCGATTAGGTTAACAGCCTGCTGGGCAGTCTCACTGCCCTGAGCAGGGTAGTCGCTGTCAGCGGCCAGCCAGAGTACTTTCCCTGGCTTAGAAGTGAACCAGGTGGCGATGGTAGCAATTTCCTCGGGCGTGAAGAGAGCCTGTGGCTGGCCGATAATCACTACCTCAATCTCGTACTTCTCTAGGTCGATCTTGGAGAAGTCGCCTATGATGATCTCGTGAGCTAGGGCCTTGACTACGGGCGGTAGGGCATCAGCGTCCTCCTGAGTCCTGACGAGTATGTACCACTCTGCCTCTGGCACCACTTTCATCATTATCTCTAAGCCGCGTGGAGACTGCCCATGCGTAAGGTCGACGAGAATCGGTATACCCACAGGGTGAGTGTAAGCTGGTACCGAGAAGGCCGCTAGCAGTGCCACAAGAGCCAGAGTAGCTACCACTCTCCTCATGCTCCCAGTCCGCGTCTAAAACCATGTAAAGGCATTAAAGTCTTGCTTTCGAAATAAAAATCTGCGTAGCTATAAGAAGAATGCTAAATTTACACCGGGTTGATATTGAAAAACTTCGGTAACTAGCCTGCGTGTCTTTCGCGCGCCCTCAGCCTAAGGCCTCGAACTCTACCTCCTCCCACCCTGCGAGAGGAAACACTACGACGTCATCCTCGGCAATGTAGAGCGTGAGCTCCTGTCCCGTCTCCACGTGAGTCTCAGGGTCTAAGTACGCTATTAGCGCTTGGTCTCCCACCTTTAGCCTGACCTGCTCGAAGGGGCCAAGGAACATAGTCAGCTCCACTGTACCCTTGATTGCGTTGACGTGCTCTTCGGGACTCAAAGAGAAGTCCTCAGGCCTCATGACGGCCACTGCCTCCTCGCCCTTACCCACACTGACGTCCTCGGCCACTCTCCCCGTCACTCGAGCCCCTCCTGCCTCTACCGTAGCGTACCCCTCTCTGACCTCGGTCACGCGGCCCCTGAGCACCGTGCTTCTGCCAATGAACGTGGCTACGAAGAGGTTTCTCGGGTTCATATAGACCTCCATCGGGGCGCCCACCTGGAGCACCTTGCCCTTATTCATCACTGCGATTCTGTCGGAGAGGCTCATGGCCTCCTCCTGGTCGTGCGTGACGTAGATAGTCGTAATACCCAGCTCTTTCTGCAGCTTTCTGATTTCCTCCCTCATCCTGAGCCTCAGCTTCGCGTCCAAGTTACTTAGAGGCTCGTCAAGAAGAAGCACGCGTGGCTCTACGACGAGGGCTCTCGCGAGAGCCACTCTCTGCTGCTGTCCTCCGCTGAGCTGCAAGGGGAACCTGTCCTCTAAGCCCTCTAGGCCCACGAGCCTGAGTACTTCTCTCACTTTCCTTTTTATCTCAGCCGCTGGCACTCCTTTCATCTTAAGCCCGTAGGCTACGTTATCGAACACTGTCATGTGGTGCCAGAGGGCGTAGTTCTGGAACACCATGGCGCAGCCGCGCTCGTAGGGTTTCTTGAAGGTCACGTCCTCCTCGTCGAAGAACACGCGGCCCTCGTCGGGCATCTCAAAGCCTGCGATGATCCTCAGCGTTGTGGTCTTGCCGCAGCCGCTAGGCCCCAGTAGAGTGAATAGCTCGCCCTCCTCCAC
>CAZPLI010000049.1:0-2585 GCA_964587325.1 uncultured Thermofilaceae archaeon
CTGTCTCCGATACTTGGCAAAGCACTGTTCCCGCTGATAAAAGCTCGAGGGCTCTACTGGAAGGATAGGCTCTAGTATCGGCGCGCGCTGACAGATAGCGGTGTCAACGTTGCTAGCCGGGATTTACGTCGAAAAAGACTCATTTTTTCACAGACTTGATCCCCGCGTGAAACTCGTTTGGGCCCTAATGGTTCTGGCGGCTTCAATGGCCACTCAATTTAATGGCATTAAGGGCTCTCCAGTGTTTGCGTCAGTAGTCCTTTCGCTGACAGCTTCCGGTGTGGGTGCTGGGCTAGCGGCACTGATTATCTTCAACGCTTCGGTCTTCCTGTTAGTCACGACTCTCATATGGGCCAGCATGTACGCGGCAGAGGGCGTAGTTATAGCCCAGCTGTGGTGGCTTAGACTCACAGACGTCGGCGTTCTCGTGGCTCTAGGCAAGTTCTTCCTGATAATCAACCCAGTGCTAGCCTTCGTGGTGTTCTTTGCCTCCACTAAGCCCTACCACGTGTCGTGGACTCTGGAGAAAATGGGTGTGCCTAGCAAGCTGGCCACAGCCTTCGTGATAGCTATCTGCCTGCTGCCGTCAATGGTCAGGACGGCCAGAGAAGTCATAGACGTTCAGAAGGCCAGAGGGCTTGCGTTAGACAAGGGCAGCATAGTCGAGAGGCTAGCTAAGTACGCGCCGATACTCATCCCGTTGATGGCTAGGCTCATAGGCGACGTCTGGGACCTGAGCATGGTGCTAGCCTCCCGAGGCGTCGGGTACGCGAAGCGGAGAACCTACGTGTTTGAGCCTAAGTGGGGACGGCGTGACACCTTGTTCCTCCTAGCATCAATAGCATTTTACGGGGGCGTGGTCGTATGGGGCCTCCTACTGTAGAGGTGGAGGGACTCTACGCAAAGTACCCGACATCGCCCGACTGGATCCTTAAGGACATAACCCTGCGCGTAGAGCGGGGCGAAATGCTCGTCCTCATGGGGCCCAGCGGGTGCGGTAAGAGCACGCTTCTTAACGTAATCGCGGGCCTAATGCCAGGCGTTATACCGGGCAAAGTCAAGGGCAGAGTGGTTGTCGACGGAGTTGACGTATTGAAGGAAGGCTGGCGAGGTCTCGTGGGAAGAGTCGCCATTGTCTACCAGAACCCCGAGGTCCAAGTCATCACTAGGTCAGTATACGAGGAACTTGCGATGGCGCCTGAGAACCTCGGGCTACCTAAGGAGGAAGTCATTGAGCGCGTTGAGTGGGCTCTCGATGCCCTAGGCCTCAGGGGCTACGAGCGCAGAGACCCTCAGACGCTCTCGGGAGGCGAGAAGCAGCTGGTCGCTATAGCTAGTGTGCTCACGATGCGACCCAAGGTCCTACTGCTGGACGAGCCCACGTCACTGCTCGACCACAGAGGCACGCAGATGGTCCTAGAGGCTATAGCTTCCTTGAAGGAGAAGACCGGGCTTACAGTCATAGTGGCTGAACACCGGGTCGAGTGGGCAGTGGAAGTAGCTGATAGGGTGGCAGTAATGAGCGAGGGTAGGATAGTACTTGAGGGCCCGCCCGACGAGGTGTTCTCGCACGTCGACGAGATCCGCTCTCTGGGCGTACGCCCGCCAGGAGTCGCTGAAGTAGCCTACGAGCTCGTCAACATGGGGCTACGAGTCCGCATCCCTGTGAGACTTGGCGAGGCTTTAACGGAGTTCGGAGGTGGAGAGCAGTGATAGTCTTCGAGAATGTGTCGTTCACTTACCCTGGCGGAGTCAAAGCCATCAAGTCAGTGACCCTCACGATACGCGACGGCGAGTTCGTGGGAATCATAGGGCACAGCGGCGCCGGCAAGACCACGCTAGCCAAGCTCGCCGTAGGCCTACTAAAGCCCCAAGAAGGCAGAGTGCTCGTCGACGGCATAGACACTAAGACCGCAGCCGTCTCCGACCTCGCTAAGCACGTGGGCTACGTCTTCCAGAACCCCGACCTAATGATATTCTCGCACACGATATTCGACGAGGTAGCGTTCGCGCTCAGGAACTTCGGAGTGCCCGAGGAGGAAATCAAGGCGCGTGTCTCCAAGGCGCTGGAGGAAGTAGACCTAGGCCATAAGCCGCTGGACACGCCACCGTACGCTCTCAGCTTCGGCGAGAAGCACAGGCTGGCTATTGCCAGCGTTCTCGTAATGGAGCCGAAGACCATAATCCTCGACGAGCCTACAACGGGACTCGACTACGGCAGATGCCTAAAGCTCTTCGAGATTCTCAAGAGGATAAGAGACTCTGGCAGAACAGTAGTCCTCATAACTCATGACTTGGACCTCCTAGCGCGCTACGCTGATAGGATAATCGTCCTCGAAGCAGGTCACGTAGTCAGAGACGGGCCTGCAAAGAGCGTACTGGGAGACGTCGAGTTCCTACGAGAACACGGCTTCGTCCCCACGCAAGTAGTCCTACTCTCTAAGAAACTAGGGCTAAAGTCGGTAACTCCCGAGGAGATAGCTAGAGAGATTTACGCCAAATTAGGAGAAAAGAGACAGAGTAAGAGAGCTTAACTCGCAATTACGCTGTTTTTGCTTGCTAAGCTTCTAGTTGCTGCTTCAAAG
>CAZPLI010000049.1:2595-11947 GCA_964587325.1 uncultured Thermofilaceae archaeon
GCTTCAAAGTCTTTGATGATTATACCATAGATAATCATGTATAGTACTCCGCCAAGGTGCGAGAGAACGAGAAATAGCGGGTAAGGCCACGAGGTGTAGTTCACCTCGTACCTGGGCACGTATAGTTTGCCGCTCGAGACTATGACTGGCTCTAGCCTCACACTGGTAATAGGCAAAGCTGCCACTCCCAGCCCTCCTACAACTGTTAGGACTAGGGCTAGCCAAAGGCCCTGCCTCACCTTGCCGCGCCGAGCCAATCCGTACGCTAGGAGAAATGGTATTGAGTACTGAAGCAGTGCTGCCACTACCTTTACTCCAAGACCAAGCCTGACTAGCTCTAGCGATCCCTCTCTCATTCCGGCAAGAGTTAGAGGCATGTAGACTGCTAAGTTAAGCACTCCCCACGCTAGGAAGAAGGCAGCCGCGGTTAGAGCTAACCGCCTAGCGTATCCCTTCTCAGCTAGCTGCTTACTCCCAGTCACCACCAGCACTATAGCAGTTATCTCTAGGACTAAAGCGAGTGGCTCGGTGAGTGTTACGAGTATTGTGACTGCACTTAGCGGGGAAGCTGCGTGCTCCGAGCTAAGCCTTCCCCCTGTTGAAACCAAAGAGCCTAGAGACAGAATTTCGCCTAAGACCATGCTGAGTAGCATCGCCCATAGCCCGGCTTTGACACGCTTCATGCGACTACCACCTCAGTGCCTTCCTTTTCTTGACAGTCCAGTACGTGTAGAAAGCCAGCCAGGCCGTGGTTAGGGGTAGGATAACCCAGAGCCAGAGGTAGGGATTGCTAAGCGCTGCGTAAGCGTTCGCTACAACGAAGGCGGCTAGGTTTAGGATGTAGGCCCTCTTCTGCCACCCATACTTCCTGATCACCTCAATGGCCTGTAGTGCAGCGTAGCCCTCTCTAGTTAGGCAGTACTTGCCCTCCTCGTCCACCGTAATGAGTCCCTCTAGCTTCTTGAGATGGAAGTCAAGTTTGCCGCTACTCTCTATGCCGAGTTCTCTCTTTAGCTCCGAGAACCTCATAGGTCTCTCAGCTAGCTTCCTCAGAATCTCCACGCGTAAGGGGTGTGACACCGCCTCAAACGCGTATTCGCAGCTCACAACTCACCACCGATAACACCTAGCCTTGAACTCCAATATCCCTAGGCTTATAGACACGGTAGTCAATGACACTAGACAACAAGTACGCGAAAGAAAGCACGGCTTCCACCCTAGGCTGGGGACCTGAAGTTAGGTTAAGGCAGGTTACCCACCTATTGTTCTCTGCTTAATAGTCCCCAGCGAAGCATTCGGGAAGAGCTAAGAAGGCGTTCTTCTTCCGTACTCTTCGTAGTGGACTAGCTCCTCCAGCGACTTCCGCGGCTTAGGTTTAGGCTCTTCGTCTGGGTAGCCTAATGCTAGTACCGCGACTAATACCTTGACATCGGGCACTCCTAGGATTCTCTTCATCTCCTCGTAACGCAGCGAGTTTATCCACACTGCACCTAAGCCTAAGGCATGAGCGGCTAGCCAAGCGTACATCGTAGCGTTGGCGCCGTCCACGTGGTAAGTAACGGGGGCTAACTTAGGGTCGGCAACTATGCCTATAGCTGCTGTGGCGTTGAGAAGAGGCCTTGTCGCCGGAGAGATCTCTCCGAGTTTTCTAAGCTTCTCCCTATCAGTCACTAGTATGAACTCCCAGGGCTGGAGGTTTTTGGCGCTAGGTGCCCAGCGAGCTATATCAACTATCTTGAGAAGGAGCTCACGAGGCACGGGGTCTGGCTTGAATTTCCTTATGCTCCTCCTAGAGAGGAGGAAGTCTATGTACTCCTCACTCTTCATCGACTAAGTAGCGGCTCCTCGCTAGAAAAAGGTTAGCTCCTAGCTCCCAGAGCGCGGCTGTAAACCGAGAGAGCTCTGTAAGCAGCTTTCTCCCACGTGAACTCCGTCTCTACTCTCCTGATGCAGGACTCTCTTACCTTGGCTCCGAGGAGGAGGTCCTCGCTAGCGAGGGACCTTAGCTTCTCGTCGCCTATCTTGTCTATTAGCCTCCGGTCCCCCGTGTTGCTAGCCTCCATGACCAGCAGCATGTCGATGAGCGCCCATGCGAGCTCGTAGTGGTCGTCCGGCTCAACGTGCAGGCCTGTCCCAGAAGCACCGTGGTCTCTAACGTCTAACACTATCTCACGTAGGCCTCCGACCTTAGAAGCCACTACCGGTGTCCCTGAGGCCATGGACTCTAGGGCCATAATACCGAAGGGCTCCCATCTGGAGGGGGCGGCGAAGACATCAGCTGCCACGTGGGCTAACTTGAACACGCTGGGCACTATGCCAAAAATCACGCGCACGTTATCAGGATAGTCTCTCACGGTCTCAACGAGTCTCTCGAAGTATTCTTCTCCTCCCCACACTGGCAGTAGCATGAAGAGGAACTTAGCATTCCCCACGCGCTTTAGGACTAGGGGTATTGCGTCCAGTAGCACGTCGATGCCCTTCTGCCTAGCCACTCTACCTGTCATTATCACAAGTGGGCCGTCGCTCCTGAAGGGCTCTACGCGTCCGTCAGGTAGGAAGGGCGGAGCGTAGAGATCCTTTAGTAAGCGCTCTAGGGAGCTATCGGGGACTCGGGGCTCGCCCTCAGGCATTAGGCCGAGGGCCTCCAGTAACAGGTACCTCCTCAGCTCTAGTCTCGTAGGCTTCTTACCCGCCCGCCCTAGTCTGGCGCTGTGGCGTGAAAGGGCCTCCTCTAGCACGCGCTCGTACCTCCAGTCAGTACCGTTGTAGATCACTGCGCCTTTTGGTTCGAGGTCGTACCCTAGAGCCTCTAAGACACAGCCTTTATCCATGCGCAGGTACGACTCGCTCACTGTGACGAAGACGTCAGACTCTAGAGCGCCTAGTCTTTCGGCCAGGCCTTTGCTCATTTTGACTGCCTCCTCTACTGTTACTGTGAGAGTCTTGCTTCCAAGCGTCACTGTGTGCTCGGCTGAGAGATCTATCCCTGCCTCCTTAAGCAGGCTCTCATTCACGCGCTCCATCGTGAGGAGGTGAATGTGGTATACGAGCGCAGCTCTCTCCCCAAGCTCTCCTAAAGTGAGCTTCGCCTGGAGAAGGCTGTAAACGCTGTGCCAGTCATGGAAGTGAAGCACGTCTGGTCGCCGAAGGCCGAGCGTCTCGCAGTGCTCTAACAGGTCCTTGAGCACCCTAGCGAATTCGACTACCTTGGCTGGCATTAATTCAGGGTCGTAGACTCCCGGCTTCGAGAGGTGTTCTCCACCAAGTAAGAGGTACTTTACCCCTTGCCAGCTAGCCACTAGTATCCGCCTGCCTTTCAAGGAGGCTTTCTCAACCGGCTCTACAGCTGCACCGTGTAGGGGCATCACTACGACCGCCTCGAGCCCTCGTCTCGCTAGCTCAACAGCCAAGTTTGGTGGCACTTCGCCTAGTCCTCCCACCTTGACGTAAGGTTTGGCCTCGAACGTGATCATCCAAACACTCCTAGGCTTTGTCGTAGCTTACACCTCCTCAAGCCTCAGTATTATCCTATGCTGAAATGGGGAGTCGGAACTCAATACAGCTCCGAAGTTTAGGGCCACTCCCAGGCACTGGTATATCTCCCTAAGCCCCCTCTCAGTCCTAGACAGGCTCATTACTGGTGCGACCCATATCTCGGCAGGCTCGCTGCTCTCTACGACGACATCTGGATATCCCTCGGAGCAGAGCCTCACTTCACATGCCTCCTTAGCCACATACGGCTTGTCTATGCTCCTCTTGCATCCTTCTACTTCGTACCAGACATTGCCTCCGTCATAAGGAAGGCGGGGAGCCAGAGTGAGCTCTACGCAGAGGCGGTACTCGCGCTCTTCTCGCTCTAGCAGTCTCCAGTAATAGCTTGCCTCGAAGACCGGCTCCGCGGGGTTGATCTCGAATGTCTTCTCAACGTAGATTCTGCGTGGTCTCTCTCTATCGCTCCAGTCTCTCCCTGTGACGTGTAGCCTTAGGCGGTTCTCGTCTATTGAGTAGAAGTAGCGGGCGAGTGCTAGATCGCTGACGTCGAAGAACGGCGTGTTAGAGATCCAGTCGTCTAGGTCGCCGTGCTTCCGCCATATGTGCTCGCGGAAGCACACTCTCCTATACCAGTCGGGCCGGAACCTGCCGGAGTCTAGGTAGGGCTCAGGGTACCTAGACATCGTGTTCACGAGGTTGTGCTCAAATCCTGGGATCCTCACATCAAGCTCGAAGACTGTCCCGCCGTCGCCTGGTTTGACGTAGGCGCTGAGGGTCCCCGACTCTAAGATGACTTCGCTCTCTCCGTCGAAGTCAAAGTCCCTCTCAGCAATCGTAACGTGATCTCTCGGGCGTTTCTCAGCAAGTCTCTCAGCCCGGATTAGGTGCTCGTAGACTGCCTGTCTCAGAATCGGTAGGTACACACCGCCGAAGAGCCCGTGCCAGTAGGCGTCGTTGCACTGAGCCAGGTAGTAGCTCTCCCAGGCCTCAGGTGGCGCCTCGCGAGCGAGCTTCTCGCGCACGTAGAGCATCTTCTTGTGCATGTTATCGCTCTCCCTGTACTTCGTCAGGAAGAGGGGGAAGTAGCCTCCACTCCACTCCATCATCTTGTCGTAGCTGCCCGGCGGTAGGTACGCTAGGCCCGCATAGCCATGCTTCCTAAGGTACCGTAGTGGAGTCTCCGTTTCAACCCACTCTTCCTGCTCTAGAAGCGAGAAGAACCCCCTAAGCCACTTCTCAGCCTCTCTCCTGTCCCACCACTCGCCAAACTTCTCGGCGTCGCTACCCCACATTACGTAGGCCGCGCCATCATGCGTCTTATACGTAGCTAAGTAGTCTAGTACTTCGCGGTGGCTCTTCCAGGGTAGTAGGTACCTTATTCTAGCGTCTATGAAGAACACGCCCACCTTACTCCCGCTGTACTCAACTAACCATGCTCTGTGAACTCCATGCTCGCCCAGCCCTGCCCTAAAGCCGACCTCATCGTCGACGACTACGTACTCGTACCCCGCAGACTCTAGGGCAGGGGGTAGCGTGGGGTCCCATACCCTCTCAGGTAACCAAGCGCCTCTAGGTCTAACTCCCAGAGCATCCTCAACGAGCTTTCTACCTCTTTTCAGCTGTTCTACTCTGTCCTCTAAGGGGATGAGTGGAAGCGCGGCCTCGGAGTAAGTCCCTCCTAGAACCTCGACGTTAGACATGTGGGCAAGCTCGCGAACGGAATCAAGAAAGTCAGGGTACATGCTGCTCCACATCCTCAACAGTAGGCCGCTAAAGTGCACTGCGACTTTAACGTGCTTGTAGGTTTTAAGTAGCTCCACTAAGGGCTCGTAACAGTTAGCTTGGATTCTTTCCAGTACCTGTTTTAGCTGTCCTAGGGGCTGATGGAAGTGAATTAGGAATATGAATGTCGTCCTCAAACACGGCACCAATGAACACTAGAGTTCTCCCTATATATCAGTCTTTTTTAAATAGCGAACTGATGCTAGGACATTACTACCATAAATATCGCTTAATTCGATTCTTATATAATATATGGAAGGATATATATTATGTAAACAAACTCTCTTATATTTCCTTGCTACAAGACATTTATAACGTAATACCGTGTTACCACAGAGGAAAGGTGCATATATATGACCAATTTGATTTTACAGGTGTAAGCGGTATGTCGAGACATGAGACTGTAAGCAGCGTCATCGAGGCGCTGTTAAAAGCGGGTTTAAAAGCGGACCATCATGTGACGTTAAAGGGTAAGAGTGGGTTTGTCCACAACTTCGATATTTTACTAGTTGGCCCTAGACGAAAGATAGGCATTGTAGTGCGAGAGAAAGCTGGCCTCTGTTTAGATGTAATAGCCAAAGCAGTAGATGTCCCTGAAGTTCTGAGTGTACTGGCGGTAAGAGAGATACCCGATCGAGACTTAGAGAAACTCAGGAGCTGCAAGAACTTGTGCATAGTTAAGTACCGTTCGGCAGAGGACTTGGCACTCAAGATACTCGAGCTTGCTAGGTCTTACCCTTTCGACTTCCCGAGAAAGAGAAGCGGTAGGTCTTACTCGTAAGTGTCTTGGGGGTAGGCTAATCCCCCTGTCCTAGTTGGTCTACTGTTACAATACACGTACCATTTCCTATGGAGAATAGTTTCAGCAGGATCCAGTCCGAGAAGTTCAATCTTTCTCCCGCACTCATGAACACGGCTGGGCACTCGTATGCTACTAGGCCGTTATTGCCTATGCTCACGTTGCAGCATAGTGGGGGTACAAGCCTCTTGAATACTATGGTATTGCGCTCAAGCAACTTTAGGTGCTTGACTCGCACTACGAGTGTAGTGTTGTAAGGCCTAGCTGAGCAAGCACATACCTCGCAAAGTACTAAGAGCTCATCCCCGCCTGCTAAGTTCACGGGTAGCCCCCATGAGGCGAGAATGTAGGTTATTGAGACCATGATGACTAGACCCACTACGAGTTTACCTACTTCCATTAGCCGCCCACCTCTATAGGTACTCCGAACTCGTCCCGTAGAGTGACTGTACTGTTTGCCGGGATTCCTACTAGCCACTCACAGGAGGTTAAGCGCCAGAGGTCAACCTCGCTGGGGGCCTCGAGGGAGGGGCAGTACTCTACAGTGCCCCACTGTGGGGCAGAGTAGTAGTTGATGTACTTGACTCTGTACAGTGCATAGATAAGCGCACCGTAAGGTGTCTCCTTGATGTAAAAGCCTTCGAGGCTCGAGTTCCAAGTAGCTACATAGGATACCTGTCCCTGGAGACCTTTGCTCTCTAAGAAAGGTATGCTGTACACTACTTTGTAGTAGCTGTCTCCACGGCTGACACTATACGTTACGTTGTAGAGTTCTACGCAGTGCCCATACTGGCGTCCCAGTTCTCTTAGCCTAGTTAACACGTAGTCGAGTGACTGGTTCCAAGCTATGCTTGCGCGAGCAGCTGCAATGAGCTCTGCGGACTCTAGCGGCCCGCAGAACCGGGCTATGACATAGGGCCTGTGGCCAGCGCTATACCAGGCGAGGTAGTTTAACACAGCCCATGACAACAGCAGTGCTGCTAATACGAGTAGCTGCCCTCTACGGCTCAAAGCTCAACACCACAGCCTCAAAGTCCCTAGCTTCCCGGTCGGGCACTAAAACCACTACTGAGAACTCGCCTAGCCCAGCTCTAGCCTCAGGTAGCGAAATGGTCCTGTTAAGAAATTCCCCTGGTGACGAGCTGACTAATAGAAAGTACGCTGATACTCTATGAGCGCTGACCAGCGCGTACTCTAGCTGGCCCCTGATGACCACCGCGTAATACTGTACTACCGACCACATCGTGGCAAATATTAACGCTATGACTATAGCCTCTAGCCCTCGGTGCATGCCCACGATCCCTCGCCAAAGAAGTCGCAGCAATCATAGACTCCATTCCACGTACTCACAATACACGACCCGTTGTAGTAGACTGCGTACTCCCCAGGCTCCAGTATACCGCTTAGCGGTGGTGCAGCCTGTAGTTGCCCCTGAATATGGGCTAGCCGTGCTGAGAAAGTGACCGTTGCTGCTAGCAGTAGAGTCTCTGCGAGAAGCACTAAGGCCTCGTCTACTTCCATGCTCTCACCCAGCCTCGCTACTCTCTGCAGGGGCAAGAGCTCACAACCGTAGTTCTGACAATAAACCTCCTGACTTTGCCGTTCTCGTACACTTTCACCTCAGCGGCTTGCAGCCTAAGGTCTAGGCTTCTTGCTTCAATAGGCGTTGCTACAATGCTGGGATGTATTGAGAAGAAAGTAACGTGTTCCCCTTGCTGGATAGGCACGCTTATGATACAAGTTTCGCCCTCAGGTCCTAGCTCCAGTAACCATCCATTGAGACTTAGATTAGGCGTTAAATTACCGAAGCCGCAGAGCCTGAGCACTCTAACCAACGCCTTTCTCCCATTAAGATTAAGCGTGATTTCGCGGTAACTCAGGCTTACAGCATCAGACACTGAGACTGAGCCTCCCTTTAGCTCGCTTAACCTGAGAGCGTCGTCCCACGTTAGCGTACGGTGCTTAGGAATTAAGACGGGAGAGAGATTACTCAGAGTAAGTGCTGTAGCGACTACTATCGCGAGGAAAGTTATAGCTCTTATTACTTCCATCTAGCTCCCCTGTGCCTAATAAAAAATGTATAAAAAGAAGAGCCGAAGAGGGCACGTTACAGCTTAAGCCTAACTGGATACAGCACCTCTCCCTGTGTTAGCGGCGGTGTCCACACTACCTCTATCTCACCGAGCTGTATCCTACATACGTTTACGCCCATATCGAACTTGAAATACTGTCCTGTCCAAGTTGCGTCATATTTCTTGCCTTGCCACACTGCGTAGGCCCTGCCTGGATCCGAGTATGGCCAGCCTTGGCCCGCAACGTCCGGTTTCATTAAGAAGTACGTGCTGTCGCACTCCCACTCAGCGATCTCTAGCCCCGCTACCCTAACAGGGACTACGAGCTCCTCACTAACCACAATTCCCGTACGCTCCCATTCAAGCCTAGCGACTAGCGTCAGACTTCCAGCCTCTTCTACCTCGGCCAGCGCCGAGTAAGGCACCGCCACTAACCAGGGACCAGGGGTGTCTGCGAGACTCTTGGCAACAGTTCTAAGCGTGGTGTCTTCTCTCACGTAGACCTCTAGCTCTACGTCTTTGACCGAAGGCTTTAGTAGGTCGCAACCGCTACACGTGAAGTTTAGGAGCACGTGTGTCTCGTTATAGCTCACAGTCACGGAGAGTGAGGGTACTACGACCCTGACTCTACTCGCGGTGAATCCGCTTGGTAGCTCGATTAGCAGGCTGTAGTTGCCAGGCCTTCCCGGAGCCCCCACTTGTAAGAGAGTAAGGTTACCACACTTGGGTAAGTTAGTCAGCTTCTCTAGGTCTAAGTAGATATAACCAAGGCCTAGCTCGGGCCATGGCCTCATCTCCTCGAGCGGAGGGAGACGTAGACTCTTAGGCGCTGTACAGATCAGCTCTTTAAACTCTCTCACTGAGCCCAAATAGCATGCGCAGAAACCCCTACCGTATAGCCTAAACTCCCCGGCCTCGACCTCTAAAGGCAGGCGCTCGAACCTCAGAGCAATTACATCCTCCCCGTACCTCGGGTTGCCTGAAGAATTGTAGACTACAGTAGCGTTACTTACGCCGCCAATAAGTTCTAGGTGGACTGTGGTCTCGTTAGTCTCCCAGCGCTGCCTAGAAAGTTCTACTACCCATTTCTCAAACCTATATCGTTCTACCCTGTAGACTTCCACAAGCCCTGATCCCTCGAACACCAGGGTCTCCTCGGGCCAAAGCGCCAGCTTAATAATGCCGGTACAGCCTTCCCAGACTTCTC